>SXOD01000028.1 GCA_005776885.1 Planctomycetia bacterium | reverse complement strand
TCTCAATCTTCATGGCGGGTCCCGTGTCTCAATGATCACCATCGATCACCATCGATCACCAGCCGCCGCGCCGGAAGTGGCCCCGGTGGCTGGTCTCTTCAGGATAACCCGGAACTGGCCCGGATCAAGCGAACTCTGCAGGTTCACGCCGGTTCACGCCGGTTCACGCCGGTTGACCCCTTGAAACGGTCGGGATTTGCTGCTTAAGTCACAAATCCCACCGTTTCAAGGGTGCGGCTCGCGGAGCCGAGCCAATCCCACCGTTTCAAGGGTGCGGCGGGAGACAGCTACCCCTCCAGGCTCGCGCGATAGATCGCTCTACACTGCCGCCGTGGCGACGCTGGACCAAGTTCTTGACACTTTGCGACGACTGGAACCGACGTTGCGCGAGTTGCGCGTTGTGCGTGCCGGTGTGTTTGGCTCGGTGGCGCGCGGTGATGCACGACATGACTCGGACGTCGACATCCTGGTGGAGATGGGTCCCGGCGCAAGCCTGTTTGACCTCTCCGGCGTCCGGCTGATCCTCGTGGAAGCGCTCGGTTGCCCGGTCGATGTCGTGTCCGCGGGAGGGATGAAGGCCGACATTCGCGCGCGGGTCCTGTCGGAAGTCCGCTATGCCGCGTGACGATGACGCTCGGATTCAGGACATCGTCGACGCTTGCCGTCGCATCCAGCTTCACATCGTCGGTCTCAGTGAAGATCAGTTCGTCAAGAATGAAACGGTCCTCCGTGCCGTGCTCTATGACATCGCCATCATCGGCGAGGCCGCCAAGGGAGTCTCTGGCGCCGTTCGGCTCGCCCGACAGACGGTGCCTTGGGCGAAGATGGCGGGAATGCGCGATGTCGTCATCCACCAGTACTTCGGGATCGATAAGGCGCTCGCGTGGCAGGCTGCGGCTGTGGATGTGCCCTCGCTGCTGCGGGCGCTAGCTGCCGGCTGACCCCTTGAAACGGTCGGGATTTGCTGCTTAAGTCACAAATCCCACCGTTTCAAGGATGCGGCTCGCGGAGCCGAGCCAATCCCACCGTTTCAAGGGTGCGGCGGGAGGACCCCCGGGACCGCGGAACTCACCGTGGCCGCCGGCCTCGCACCGCCGGAACCAACTCGATACGCGATGCCGCCGCCTTGCTCCCAGCGGCGAAGCACGGTGTCCAGCGTGGCGCTGCTCACCTGGAAGTGCGGCGTGAGTTCCGTCTGGGAGTTGACATGTTCCAGCAGCACTTCGTGCAGGAATCGGCACGCGGCGCGCGGGGCTCGCAGCCTGGCCAGGCAATCCGCGATGCGCTGCGGCGTGACATCGTCGGCGAAGAGGGTGTGCAGGAAGGGCGGCGGCGAGCCGGTGATCGTGCACGCGCGGATGCGTGCCATCAAGAGGTCAAAGAGCGCGGGCCCGCTCCACTCCAGTCGCTCCACGACCGACTGCTTGTCCAGCCTCGCGCGCCGGTGGAACGCGTTCCCCTCCTCTTCCGCCAGCGCGCGCACCTCGAGCGGCAGGAAAACCTTGAACGCGAAGCCGGGGAACTGCAAGATGGCGTGATCCATGATGGGCCACACCAGGGCCTTCATCGCACCAGCCTCCCCTGCCACCGACTGAGGCTCGTCCACGCGGTCGACGAAGATGGCCACGCTGCGCCAGCCGCCCGTGCGAACCACGCGCAGCAATCGCTCCAGCAACTCGTAGCGCTCGTCCAGTGCCGCGCCGCGCGGCAGTCGGTGCAGGTCGCCCGCGCGCAGCTGCCCGAAGCCCAGGCGAAGGTCGATCACGCCACGACCCACGGCGCGGCAGGCTCGGCTCACTCGCCGGGCCGCCTTCCAGAGGGTGGACTCCCTCGCCAGGAAGCGGACCAGCAGGATTCCTCCGGCCAACCCCACCGCTACACCCAATCCCTGCCACGCGAGTCGTTGCCAGGCCTCGAGGAAGCTCCCCACCTGCCGCTCCACGAAACTGAGCCAGCCGATCCCGATGGCGAGAAGGATCGCGCCCGACCAGAAGTACATGCCGGTGCGCAGCCGTCCTCCCAATCGCAGCGCGATGCGGAGCCGCCGCGTGCGCTCGCGAGCTTCGCCGACTCGGTCGTAGATGGACTGCAGCACCAGCAAGTCGCGCTTCTCGCGACCGCCGGCCTGGCGCATGGCTTCGCTGAGCGATCCCGCAGGAATGCGCGCGGCTCCCTCAAGCGGTTCGTCCAGCGCCGCGTCGACCAGCGGAGGGACCGCCGCACTCAGGATGCGGTCGATCCAGTCGGCGCTGGTGGGTAGGCCGCCGGTGCGGTCCAGCAAGCCATCGAATGAATCCACGACGATTGGCATCGTGCCGCGGTGCTCGCCCTCGGCAGCGGCTGCCTCGTACTCGGCCGCCACCTGCATCCGAAGTGCGGTCTTCCCGGCCCCGCGCTCGCCAAACACCAGCGAGGTGAGTGGCACCGCCACATCGCCTCGGATGCGCCCGTACTCCGGGTGCCGGTACGACAGGCCGCTTCGCGCAAACACCCCGTCCTGCGCGGCTTCTTCGCCCGCGAATGGGTTCGATTGCAGGCGGTGGTGTCTGAGGAAGACCTCGAGGTCCATGGGCGAGTGTGCCTCGTCGCTCCTAGTGGTCCACCCGCTCGCCCAGGAGCGCGCCCACTTCGTGGAGCTTGGCGCCGGTGAGCGCGGCGGACGCGGACTCCAGGTTCAGTCGCAGGAGTGGTTCAGTATTGGATGCGCGAACATTGCACCACCAGTCGCCCACATCCAAGCTCACGCCGTCCAGTTTGGTGACTTGCGCGGAGGGATACTTGGCCAGCAGCCTTTCAAGCGCCTTGGCGGTGTCGTCGGTCTTGAAGTTGACCTCGCCGCTTTGCGCGTACTTTCGAAACGGCGCAATGAGTTGCGAGAGCGGCTTGCCCTCGCGAGCCACCATCGAGCAGACCGCGAGGAATGCGCGCAGGCCGCTGTCGGTGTTCCACATGTCGGCAAAGTAGAAGTGGCCGGAGAGCTCGCCGCCGATGGGTGCCGCGGTCTCCGCGAGCCGGGCCTTCATGAAGACATGGCCCACGCGCGACTCCACCGGCACGCCCCCCGCCGCCTCGATCGCCTCGCGCACCGCACGGCTTGATCGAAGGTCGTACACGATCGCCGCACCGGGACTGTCCTTGAGCGCGTCCTTCACCAGCGCGGCCAGCAGCAGGTCGCAACCCACGGGTGTCCCCTGCTCGTCCACGATCATGCATCGATCGGCATCGCCATCGAAGCAGACGCCGAAGTGCGCGCCAGTCTTCGCGACGGCCTCGCGGGTTTGCGCGAGGTTGGCCTCCACCAGCGGGTTTGGCTCGTGCACGAACTCGCCGGTGGAATTGTCAAAGTTGATCCTCGCAAGGTCCAGTCCCGCCACGCCATCGCAGACTCTCGGCATCGCGGTCCCGGCCATGCCGTTGCTGGCGTCGACGGCGATCTTCAAGGTGACACTGCCGTCAAGCACCCGCGAATCCAGCCGCTTGAGCAGATGGTCGCGATAGGGCTTCCAGAGATCCTGCTTGGCTTCGATCCCAGTGATGTCGACATCGCTCCCCGGCGCCGCCGCGTCCGCCTGAGCCAGCTCCTTCACTCGCTCCAGCCCGCTGCCCATGCCGACGGGCTTGGCGTGTGCCTGCGAAATCTTGAATCCGTTGTAGTGCGCCGGATTGTGGCTGGCGGTCACCTGCACGCCGCCGCAGGCGCCCAGGTGGTTGATCGCAAAGTAGACGAACGGCGTGTCCACCATGCCGACATCGACCACACCCAGCCCATAGGCGCGGATGCCACGCTTGAGCGCGGCCACCAGCTTGGGCGAGCTCTTGCGCATGTCGTGGCCGACCACCACGTGGCGGCACATCGCGCCAGAGAAGCCGGTCGCCTGCGTCCTCTCGGCCAGGAACTGCGCCGTCGCGAACCCGGTGCGATACGCCACCTCCTCGGACAGCGGATCGGGATAGACCGCGCGGACGTCGTAGGCCTTGTAACAGCGATCGAGGGCAGCAGCAGCCATGTGACCCCAGATCCTACGAATCCCGCACGATCTCGCCGGAAATCGGACCTTGCCGGGAGGCTCCAAAACGAGTATCTTTCACCCCTTCTCTGGAGCCTCGGTTTCCCGATGTTCGGGATCGAGTTCTGGAACGGCGCGACAGGATGGGTCGCGACCGCAGGCGTTCCTGATGCGCGAGCTGGCACACCGCCGGACGCGCCACGACAAGCGCCCTTGGACGAGCAGGAGCTCACCCGCCTCGGCGGGCGGGTCCATCCCTTCGGTTCGTCGGTGTCGCTGCATTCGTGCTGCCAACCCAGCACGCCAAGTTTGGAGACTTGACCCATGTCGCTCGTGAATGAACTCGTTGAATCCGGCATCCACTTTGGCCAGCGTCGTTCCTCCTGGAACCCCCGCATGGCCCCGTACATCCACGGGGTCAAGAACCAGATCCACATCATCGACGTCAAGGAGACGATCAAGGGGATTCTTCTCGCGAAGAAGTTCCTCGCGAAGGTCGTCGGCCAGAACCGGGACGTCCTCTTCGTCGGCACCAAGCGGCAGGCCCGCGGCGCGATCGAGACGCACTGCGCGGATGTCAAGATGCCCTTCGTGACCGAGCGCTGGCTGGGCGGCACGCTCACCAACTTCCGCACCATCCGGGAGCGGCTGCGCCGTCTCGAGGAGCTGGACGAGCTCATCACCTCGGGCAAGATGAAGACCAACTTCTCCAAGAAGATGGAAGCCCAGCTCACGCGCGAGCACTCCAAGATCTTCCGGAACCTCAACGGCATCCGCGCGATGGGCAAGTTGCCCGGCGCGATGGTCGTGGTCGACGTCGGCCGCGAGCTCAATGCGCTCAAGGAAGCCAAGATCCTCGGCATCCCGACGATCTGCCTCATCGACACCGACGGCAACCCCGACTTCGCCGACATCCCGATTCCCGGCAACGACGACTCGATGCGCGCCATCGACGTGGTGATCCGCGAGCTCTGCGCCTCCATCAAGGAAGGCATGGAGTCACGTCCGGTGGCCAAGGAGGGCCCGGCCCACACCGACTCTCGCCGCGACGCGGGCGAAGGCGATGCCGGTGGAGCCGCTCCCCGTCGTCGCTCCAGCCGCAGCCGCTTCCGCATGGATGATGGCGCGGGCCATTCCGTGGCCGCTGGCCCTGCGTCCGCCGCCGAGACCGTCGCTGCAACGGCTCCAGCCGGTGAGCCCGCCGCGGCCGAGGGCGCCGCATCGGCCTGAGCCGTCGGCACCACGCACGCGTTCACGATTTTTTGACCACGATTGGAACAACCATGAGCGATACCACTGTCAAGATCGACCCGAAGGCCGTCATGGTCCTTCGCCAGAAGACCGGCCTGGGCATGGGGGCCTGCAAGGACGCCCTCGTCGAGGCCAACGGCAACGCTGCCGAGGCCGAGAAGATCCTTCGCGAGCGCATGAAGGACAAGATGGATTCCCGGAGCGAGCGCGCCGCGGGCGAGGGCTGCGTTGTCGTCGCCGTCAACGGCGGAAAGATGGCCGTCCTGGATGTGCGCAGCGAGACCGACTTCACCGCGCGAAACGACGAGTTCCGCGCGATGGCCGCCGACTTGGCCACGATGGCGCTCTCGCAGGCCTCCGGCGCCGTCTCGATGTCCGCGGAGATGACCGCGCGCCTGGACGACGTTCGCCTCAAGACCGGCGAGAATGTCCAGTTCGGCAAGGGCGTTCGATCGGACGCCCCGGCGTTCGCGAAGTATGTCCACCACGATCACCGCCTCGCGGCCGTGATCGCCTACGAGGGCGAACTTCCCGAGGATGTCGGCGTTGGCATCTGCCAGCACATTGCGGCGCATGTCCCGACTCCCGTCGCCGTGGATGCCGACGGCGTCTGCAAGGACGAGGTAGCCAAGGTCCGCGCCGCCGCGCAGGCCGAGGCCGTGGCCAGCGGCAAGCCTGCCCAGATCGCCGAGAAGATCGCCGAGGGCAAGATGCGAAAGTACTTCGAGGAAGTCACGCTCCTGGGCCAGGCCTACGTCCGCGACGACAAGGTCAGGGTGTCCTCGCTGCTCCCCAAGGGCACGAAGATCCTCGGCTTCTGGCGCTACGTGGTCGGTTGAGCCGCTCGGCGGCCCGACCCGCGCGCCAATCACGCTCCCCATGGGGAGAGGCACACGCCTCTCCCCTTTTTTGTTGGGACGGTGGCCATGTGTTGCCGATAACCTGACCGCGTGATATCGACGATGTTCATGCGGACCCGACGACGACGCCACCTGCTCCCGATCGCCGCGGCGGTCGTGGCATGCTGCGCGTCCTTCGCCACGCGCGCGACATGGGCGGGCGACCTCCAGTCCGACGTCGCGGCGCTGGTGCGCGCCGCCAAGGTTGGCGAGAAGGCCGATGTCGGCGTGTCGATCCGGGAAATGTCCACGGGCCGGATCGTTGCCTCCGTCGATGGGACGGACTCGCTGATCCCCGCCAGCAACCAGAAGCTGCTGACCACCGGGGCGGCGCTGCTGGCGCTGGGGCCCGGGTTCGTCTTTGAGACCTCGCTCGTGCGGGATGGCGATCGGCTCGTCGTGGTGGGGTGTGGCGATCCCAACTTCGGGGACCCATCCTTGCTCGCGCGCATCCCCGTGCAGCGCGCCGACGGGACCAGCGGCCTGGGCATGCGACCCGAGGAGTTTGTCGATCTCTGGGCCGCCGCGGTCGCCCGGTCGGCGGGCGGCCGCACGATCAGCGAGCTGGTGGTGGACGACCGGATCTTCGCGCGCGAGGGATCGCATCCCTCTTGGCCGGCGGACCAGCTGGACGAGGATTACTGCGCGTTCCCCTCGGGCGTCTCGTTCCATGCCAACACCTTCTCGGTGAAGCCGAGCGTCCGGGGATCGACAACCGTCGTGGAGACCATTCCCCCAAGCCCCTGGGTGGCCATCGACCTCAAGGTCACCACCAAGTCGGGGAAGAAGGACAAGCACTCTCCGTGGCTTCGCCGCTCGGGGAGTGATGCCAGCTGGATCCTGCAGGGCAACCTGAAGTCGAGCGAATCAGCGCCGATCGACGTGTGCCTGCAGGACCCCGCGCTCTACTTCGGGCAGTTCCTGGCGTCTCGGCTTGGGGCGCATGGGGTCGATGTGGGGTCGACTCGACTGGCCCAGCCCGGCGAAGTCTTTTCGTCCACGGCGCCGGCCGCCCCTGCCGTGAGGACATCGATCAACGATGCCGTCACTCGAGCCAACACCGACAGCTCCAACCTGCATGCGGAGAGCCTCCTCAAGCGGCTCGCTGCGCGTCCCGACGGCCCGCCCGCGACGTGGCGAGCTGGATGCGAAGCGCTCGCGGCTCGACTGACCAAGGAGCTTGGACCGGACGCCGCTGGGTTTGCCGTGGCCGATGGCTCGGGGTTGTCGCGATCCAACCGAGTGACCACGAATGGCATGACGGCTTGGCTCGTGCGCCTGGGCCGTGACCCCGCGATCGGCGCGGAGATGCGCGAGAGCATGGCCAAGGCCGGCAAGACGGGCACGCTTCGCAGTCGCATGCGCGACCTCGCCGCCAAGGGGATCGATGTTTCCTGCAAGACTGGCTACATCCACGGCGTGTCCGCGCTCAGCGGTTACGTCGATGGCCCGGACGGGACGCACTATGCGTTCAGCGTGATCGGGAACGACCTTACCGCGCCCGGTGCCGTGGCCGCGGCCAAGCAGCTTCAAGAGTCGATCGTCCGCCGCGTGGCGACCGGGTCATGAACCTGCGGTTGTCGGCGTCGTGCCGGGGGCCGCGTCGGGCTCGGCCAACTCGATCTCGATCGTCCATTCGGCATCCTGCTTGACCCGCACGCGCTGTTGCCGCGCCAGTTCCAGGAGTGCGAGGAAGAGCCCAAGCATTTCGCCGCGCGATCGACCCTCAAACATCGACTGGAGCGTCATGCGACGCGCGGGGTCGCGACCAAGCCGGTCAACGATGTCTTCTTCGTGAAGCGAAATGGGAGTGTCGTCGTACGCCACTCGATGGTCGCCCATGCGGGTGAAGTCGATCGCCGAGACGATGCGCTCGTAGGCCTCGAGGAGGTCCAGGATGTGGAGATCCTCAAGGTCAGAGGCCAGTGCCTCGGCATCGACGTGGTCCGCGGCGACACGGTCGCTGGTGCGACCGCCCACCGAGTATCGCTTGGCGTAGTCGTCGCGAATGCGCTGCAGCAGGTCCGTCGCGGCACGGAATCGCTGGTAGGCGACGAGTTGCCGGACGAGCTCGTGCCGAGGATCGTTGCCCTCGCCGGCCCCTTCGGCGAGGCCGCTCCCGTCGTCGTCGCCCGATGCCGGCGACAGCGTGCGGCTCTTGATTTCCACCAGCGTTGCGGCCATCACGAGGAATTCGGCGGCCAGGTCCACCTCGATCGAATCGATCTCCCGGAGGAATCGCAGGTACTCGTCGGTGATCGTGTGGATCGGGATGTCGTGGACGTCCACTTCCGCGCGGCGGACGAGGTAGAGCAAGAGGTCCAGCGGCCCCTCGAAATGGCTGAGGCGCACGCGATAGTCGTCCTGGCGGGGCACACGCGGAATGTACGCGCGGCCTCGCGCGCCAGTAGCCTGCCCGCCATGTCGAGCGCTTCCGAAGAAGCTCGTTTCCTCAGCGACGTGATCGAGGCCGAGGCCAACGCGCTTGCCCGCCTCGCCGCGGCCGCCGCCGGTCCCGACTCTGCCGCTTGGCGCGCCGCGTTGGACCTCCTCGCCGCGACCGACGGCCACGTCGTGGTCTCGGGGATGGGGAAGTCAGGCCTCGTGGGACAGAAGATCTCCGCCACCTTGGCCAGCCTCGGCCAGCCGTCGCACTTCGTGCACCCGGCCGAGGCCGTGCATGGGGACCTGGGCCGCATTCGGCGTGGCGATTCGGTGGTCTTGCTCAGCTTCAGCGGAGAGACCGCCGAGGTCGTCGACTTGGCCCTCATCCTCAAGGCTGACGGCATCCGGCGGCTGGGCATCTCGGCCCGTCCTGATTCGTCATTGGCGCGGCATTGCGATGCGCACGTCCCGCTTGGCAACATCACCGAGGCGTGCCCGCACAACCTCGCCCCGACGGCCAGCACCACGGCGATGATGGCCGTGGGCGATGCGCTCGCGCTGGCCCTCTCCCGCCGCCGCAACTTCGCGGCCGACGATTTCCATCGACACCATCCGGGCGGCATGCTCGGGGCCGGACTGCGCTCGATCACCGAGATCCTGCGGTTCAAGGTCGGCGAGAATCTCCCCTGCCTCGCCCACTCGCTGGCCATCCGCGACGCCATCGCCGAAGCGGGCTCGGGCCGTCGCGCCGGTGCCATGGTGGTGGTGGACGATTCCGGCGCGCTGGTCGGGATCCTCACCGATGGCGACATCCGCCGATTGCTCAACGAGCACGGCGCCGGCTTGCTTGATCGCCGCCTCGCCGACCTCATGACGCGATCGCCGCGCTGCCTGGCGTCGACGGCCGTGGTCGCCGATGCCGTCCGGCTGGTTCGCGAACGCCGCATCGACGAGATCCCCGTGGTGGACGACGCCGGGCGACCGATCGGCCTGGTGGACGTGCAGGACCTCGTCGCGATGAAGGTCGTGGGCGAGTAGGGCGCGGGGGGCGTCTCCCCAGTTGGGCTGGGCGCGCCTTCCCCGTTGGGCTGATCGGATTTGACGTTTTTTTGGTCGATTCTGATCAATTCACCTGGGGAGCCGCCGCCGTCGCCCCCACCGCCGTCGCCCCCACCGCCGCCGCCCTCACCGCCGCCGTCTGCTCGAGCCGCTTCACCATTGCCCGCACCGATCGCGTCGTGGGCACGGCGTGCCGCACGATGTCGTCCCACGTGAATCGCAGGACGGTCCATCCTGCGTGGATGAGGTGGTTTTGGCGCTCCCGATCTCGCTGAAACGACGCGAAGTCGGAGTGAAACGCGCGGCCGTCGATCTCGCAGGCCAGCCGCAGTTCCGGCCACGCAAAGTCAATCACGCAGGTGCGGGTGCCGCCGCCTTCGGTGGAGATGTTGACCGGCAGATTGGGTTTCCAGCCATGCAAGCCACCCACTCGCAGCAGGTCCGCGAATCGAACCTCGGCCTCGGACAGGTGACCAGCGAGCGCTCGATGCTCCGCGCGAGTGATCGCGGCGGTGCAGCGGCGCCCGAAACGGCCGTCCGCCCGGCGGCTCGATGCCCGCTGCGCGAGGTCATCCGCGCACAGCCACTCCCGTTGCAGGCAGAGGTCCAGCAACTGTTGCGCCGCGCGTCGGGGCGCTCGCTCAATCGTGTCCAGCAGGGCTGTCACGCGATCGGCGAGCTGCAGGCCATCGACCAACACGACCGTCCCGTCGAACTTCCGCCTCGAGACAATGGCTCCCGACGCGCGACCGGATCTCGCGAGTGGGAGGTACGCAATGACCTTGTCGAGCCGGAGGCGCGACGGCCAGTCACCGTCGGCACCTTGCAGCATCGCCGCTGGCACGCCGCTCACGATTGAGTCGGGGCCCAGGCGCAGCGACACCGCCCAGGCGTCGCGGCGATGTGCGTCGTCGACCAATCGAGGGTCGACCACGCTCCCAAAGCGGAGTTCCCAGTCGCCACGCCGCACTCGACCCATCGCGCGACGGCGAGAAAACCCCGCAGTCTCCAGCTGTTCCAGGCTGGCCACCCCCCCTTGCTTGGCCATCAATGACCGAGCCGCGACGCGCGCCTGCGCGCACGTGCGCGGGCACGTGCACGTGAACGTACTGCCCCCAACGGAAACGGTTGTCGACATCGCCCCACCCTACTGGCGGATCGGCGTGGGGCCCCACGACCGCCCCTTTTGGGAGTTCTCTGCTTGGGCTGATCAGAATCGACCAAAAAAACGTCGAATCTGATCAATCCAACCTGGGACGCGCCCGACCAACGCATCCAACCTGGGACGCGCCCGACCAACGCACCCAACCTGGGACGCGCCCGACCTACGCGTCCGGATACGCCGGCGACTCGCCGGTCTCCAGGTAGGTGTAGCCGTCCAGGCCGGCCTCGTAGGCACGGACCACCTTCTGGCTCTCGGCGGCGGTCATGCGCTTGTCTCGCACGGCGAGCTCGCACTCGCGGCGGATCATCGCGCTGAGCTTGAGCGGGTCGTACTGCACGTACTGGAGCACTTCGCGGACGGAATCGCCCTCGATCACTTCGTCCAGCCACCACTCGCCGGAGTCGTCCAGGCGGACGTGCGCGGCATGGGTGTCCCCGAAGAGGTTGTGGAGGTCGCCGAGCGTCTCCTGGTAGGCGCCCACCAGGAACGCGCCGAGGAGATACCGCTCGCCGTCCTCGAAGTCATGGAGCGGGACGGCCTTCTTGACGTCATGGTCATCGACGAATCGGTCGATCTTCCCGTCGGAGTCGCACGTGATGTCGGCCAGCGTGGCCAGTCGCGTCGGCTTCTCCCCCAGCCGGTGGATCGGCATGATCGGGAACAGCTGGTGGATGGCCCAGATGTCCGGCAGGCTCTGGAAGATCGAGAGGTTGCAGAAGTAGGTGTCCGACATCGAGACCTCGAGGTCGGCCAACTCTTCCGGCGCGTCGCCCCCGAGGTCCCGGACGCGGTCGCGGATCTTGGCGCAGGTGGCCCAGAAGTACTGGTCGACCAGCGCGCGGCTGCGCAGGTCCATGTAGCCCACGCTGAAGAGCCGGGTGGCCTCGTCGCGCGCCTCGACCGCATCGTGGTAACGCTCCAGCAACCGACGTTCGCCGACCGACCGGTAGGTCTCGACGATGTCGACCAGCGGCCGGGGCAGGTCCTCGCCGGGTGCGGCCACCGGCAGTTCGGCTGGCGCGCGGTGGCGGTCCAGCCGGTTGGCGCCCAGCACGTCGAAGATGAGCACGCTCTGCTGCGCCACCATCGCCCGGCCGGCCTCGGTCACGATGTTCGGGTGGTCCACGCCCTCCTCGTCGCAGACCGACATGATCTTGTAGACGACGCTGCTGGCGTACTCCTGCAGCGTGTAGTTCATGCTGAACTCGAAGGACGTCTGGCTCCCGTCGTAGTCGATCCCGAGCCCGCCGCCGACGTCGATGATCTTGAGCCCGGCCCCGAGCTTGGAGAGCTGCACGAAGATGCGAGCCAGCTCGTTCACGCCGGAGACGACCTGCCGGATGTCGTGGATCTGCGAGCCCATGTGGCAGTGCAGCAGCTCCAGGCAATCCTCCATGCCTCGGGCCTTGAGGAACTCGAACACCTCCAGCAGCTCCAGGAGCGTCAAGCCGAACTTGGCCTTGACCCCCGATGAATTCCGCCATCGTCCCGCCCCCTTCGCGGAGAGGTTCACGCGCACGCCGATGCGCGGCCTCACCCCCAGCCGCTGCGCATGCGTGACGATGAGGTTGAGTTCGTTCAGGTTCTCGATGACGGGCACGATGCGGCGGCCCAGCTTGGCGGCCAGCATCGCGAACTCGATGTATCGATCTTCCTTGAAGCCGTTGCAGATGATCAGGCGGTCGCCGATCTCGGTGGTCAACCCCATGACGGCCAGCAGCTCTGGCTTGGAACCAACTTCCAGGCCGGTGTTGAACGTCGAGCCGGCCTGCCGGATCTCCTCCACGACGCGCCGCTGCTGGTTCACCTTGATCGGGAACACCGACGTGTAGTTCCCGCGATACCCATTCTCGCGGATCGCGTTCTGGAACGCCTCGTTCATGTCCGCCACGCGGCGTGCCAGGAGGTCGCTGAAGTGCAGCAGGACGGGGGTCTTCAGGCCGCGTTCGCGAAGGCCTTCGACGACTTCATGCAGGTCGATCTCCCGCTTCGGATCCCGCTCCGGCCGGACGACCACGTTGCCGGCGGCGTTGACGTCGAAGAACCCCTTGCCCCACAGCCGTGTCTGGTAGAGGTCGGCCGCATCCTCGACGGACCAGGTCTCGCCGATCGCGCCTCCCGAACGCTTCCCGCGGCGGGACACCGTCGAGTCCGCCCGGTCGTTCGGCTGTCCGTCGACGGGACGCGCACCGGCAGCATCGGCACCGAGACCGGCGAGCGTGGCGGAGGGTGGGACGGCGCGATGCGCAGACCGGGCGGGTGTCATGGCGTGTATGTCGGAGGCGGGTGGAACAATTCGAAGCGGGACATTCTACTTCAGCCCGCGCGAAATCCAAGCGGTCACGGCAACTTCTTGTCGACGGCGGGAACCGTGGCGGCACCTGGCGACGTCCCGGCCGACGCGGCCGGACCAGCGCCCGTGGCCTGCCAGGGTGCGCCAAGCGCCAAGATCGCGCACGCGGTCCCGAAGTTGGCGGAGCGCGGGAAGACACGGTCGTTCCATGTCCCCTCGTCGGATCGTGTCCGCCCAAGGCGATCCAGCACGAGCGCGCGAAGCTCGTCCCGGCTCCCCTGTTCGGCCATCTCCGCCGCGAGTGCCGCACGCCAGTGCGCGTACATGAAGTAGTACGGCGCCACCCCGTACGGGGGCTTGTGGGTCCCTGACTTGGCTCGACGTGCCTCCAGCGCATCCCAGTGCTGGCCAAACTCCCGGACGGCGGCTTCCACACGCTCAGGCGATCCGCGTCCTCCCTCGATCAGCGCGGCCTCCACGGCGCACATTCGACCGACCGCGCCGGGCACCTGGCCGGGCTGGTCGCGGACGGCCTTGGCGGCGCTGTAGTCAACGTAGCCACTCTCCGCGCGCATGAGTTCCAGCATGTCCAGGCCACGCTTCAACACCGCCGGGTCCACGGTCTCGCCCTGCGACGACGCCAGGAGCAGCGTCTCGATGCACGGTGCCGTCATGAACGGGCTCGCGGGGCTGGACTTCAGGCGGGACCCCTGCAGCGCGTAGTTCCACCCGCCGATCTCGGCGATCTCCATCTTCTGGACCGCCTCCACGTACCAGTCGATGGCCGCCTCGACCGCGGGCTTCATCGACTCTGGCACCGCGCCCTTCGCGCGCGCCAGCATGAGGAATCGCGCGCCGTAGCAGTGGCCCCAGCCTCGGACGTCGTAGCCACCTTCGTACGCAATGGGGTCCATCAGCGGATGTGAGCGGGCCTCGCACACGAACGAGATTGCGCGTTCCACCGCAGCGCGCCGCTGGGCATCCGCGGCATACCCGGGGACGCTGAGCAGCGCCTCGCCGCAGATCGATGTCCCACCGATGCGGTAGCCGACGGGAATGGCTCCGCCGACGCGATAGACGCCTTCGTAAGGCCATTGACCGGGCTCTTCCTGCATCGAGACCAGTCGCTCGATGCCGATCGCAGCCTGCTCCGCCGGGACCGCCGACCAACCCGCATCCGTGCATGCCTTGGCGCGCGCGGCGATGCGAGCGTCGGCGCCCTCGGCGGACGGCGCGGCAGCGGGCGCGGAAACTGAAACAGAGGCGGGAGCGGGAGCGGGAGCGGGAACGGGAGCGGGAACGGGTGGCGTGGCCTGGGCCGCCAACACGCACGAGATCAGGAGTCCCAGTGTCATCGTGGCAGCGTACGCCATGCGACTGCCAATCGATCCCAATAGAATCCCGCGATGCTTCGCATCAGCGCCGGCACGTACCGCACTCGGGTCCTCCAGACTCCTCCTGGCGCACAGCTGACGAGGCCGATGGGAAGTCGCACGAAGGAAGCGATCTTCAACCTCCTGCGGGGGTGGTTCAAGGGCGCCCGGGTCCTTGACCTCTACTCGGGAGTGGGCACGATGGGCCTGGAGGCCGCCAGCCTCGGCGCGACCGAAGTGGTCTTGGTGGAAAAGGACAAGCGAGTCCTGGAATGCCTTCGGTCCAACGTCGCGGCGCTGGGGTGCGACGACCACGTGAAGGTGGCCGCAATCGACGCGCTGGGACCTGAGCTGTCGATGGTCGCCCCTGGCCCCTTTGACATCGTGTTCTGCGACCCGCCTTTCGCGGCGATGCGCCGCCGGGCTTCGCGGGTCCGGATCATTGAGAGGCTGGACGAAATTCGATTCCTCATGGCACCCAGGAGTTTCCTGGTGCTCCGCGTGCCGGATGCATCGGAAGGCGAGGACGCGATCTCCCTCCCCCACTTCGACGGTCCCGAGGCGCACTCCTACGGGAACGAGCAGCACGTCCTGCTCTTCGCGCCGAAAGCCGGCTCCACGGAGGCCTCGACCCGCCTGCACCTGGCCACTGACGAAGGGGTCGAGGAAAGGATCGACGACCTGCCGCCGCTGGCGTGATCGCGTCGGTGACCAGCGATCGAGACCTGATGCCACAGCCGATTGGACAGTTTCCACGGTCGCTCCTCCGCCACTCGCGCTGGACACGCGTGGGCGACGTGCCATGCGTCTGCATCCACCCGTCGATCGAAGGCGGCGCCGCCGACTCGGCGTGGCCTGCATCGCCGGCGCCCACGCTGCTCTGGCTCCACGGTCGAACGGTGAACAAGGAGCTGGATCCGGGTCGATACCAACGACACCTCGCCGCGGGGATCGCCACGATCGCCATCGACCTTCCCGGCCACGGTGAGCGCGCGATCGATTCGATGCAAGGACCGGGTTCGCTCGCGGACCTCATCGAGCAATGCCTTCCCGAACTGGATGCCGTCGCCGACTGGGCCGAGCACGCGGGACTGGCACGGCCCGGCGCCTGGGCCATTGGCGGCATGAGCGCCGGGGGCATGGTGGCCGCCTGCCGACTCTGCCTGCCGCACCGATTTGGCGCTCTGGTCATGGAGTCCTCCACCGGCGACCTCCTCTCGCTGCCGGGCGCGGCGGATCGCGGCGGGCCACGGCTGGCTGCCCTGAACCCGATCGATCGCCTGGATCGATGGCGCAGCGTTCCCGTGCTTGCGCTCCACTCCGAACTGGACTGCGTCGTCCCCGTCGGAGGCGTGCGGCGATTCGTGGAGGCCCTGAAGCGTCGCGCCATCGATCCCTCAGCGATCACGCTCCACACCTGGCCGTCGACGGGCGCGCCCGACGAGCATGCCGGCGTTGGTCGAATGGCCCCGGAGGCCAAGTCGATGGGTACCGCGTTTCTTCAGCGCGTGCTCGTGTAGGGGCTCTCGCCTCGATACACCGCATTGCTGGCGCCGGGCGACGTGATCACACCGATGAAGGCCCGGTAGGCGGAGTCCAGTTGGGACGGATTCGTGCCGAAGTACTCCTCGAACTGCCTGCGCAGGCCATGCGGTCCCGCCGCGGGGCGGAGTCGACCGCTCGCCGCATCCAGCAGCATGCGCTGCAGCGCCGGCCGGAACCGGCCGTGGTCGTACTCGGCGAGGAAATGGACCAACGTCCAGACCTGCGCGTAGTAATCCAGCAAGGCGTCACGCCCCTCGAGCAGGAAGCCCTGCGGCGACCCGACGATGACGGCCTCCAGCGGACGGATCGCGTTGGAGTTCACGACGTCCCGCAGCGCGCTGAATCGTTCCAGGTTCCGCCACGGCACGAACTCTGGCTGCCCTCGCCCGCGAATGCCGACGCATCCCTCGCAATACGTGGCCATCCCTTCGTCCAGCCACGGAGGCAGCGTGCCGCCGAAGGTCGACTGCGCATACTGGTGCCACCCCTCATGCGCCGCGATGGTCAGGGTGTCGAAGTACCCGATGTCGTAGAGCACGCTGACGCCGTGCCGGGTGTATCCGCCGCGCCCGAGGCGCTTGAAGGTCGCCGCGGCCTCGCCGAGGTCGGCCTCCGCGTGTCGAACCCACTCGTCACGCTTCCCAAAGACGTAGCTGGTCATGAGCCCGGTCGGTGCGGGAAGTCCCACGATGGCCGTCCGGTAGTGCTCCAGCGCCAGCTCCTGGAATGTCGGGAGGAGCGCGCGCAGCCGCGTGTCGGGAAGCGTGGTGTGGATGATGTAGGACGGCGTTCGATACACCAAGCCACCGGCTGATTCTTCCACCGTGAAGGGAATCGCGGGATGGAGCGCGACTGCGCCCGCCGCGGCGGGCGACTCCGACGATTGGCCCGACGGGTTCCACGGCGTGGCCACGAGTGCCGTGGCCGGCGGGGACGAACAACCGATCATCATGGCTGACGAGGCGATGGCGATGGCGCTGGCCATGGCGCTGGCCAAGGCGCTGGCGCGAGCACGCACAATGGCGAGCGCGAACGAGCGGCGTCCATGGCCCATGCGAGCAGCGCTCATGCCATCAATCCTCATGCCAGCGATGCCAGCGCACGGTGCGCGGCCTCCAAGTCGGCCTCGGCCTTGCTGCAGAGCTCGCGCGTCTGCGCCACCACGGCGGGCGGGGCCTTGGCCATGTACCCGGCGTTGTCCAGCTTGGCGCGGAAACCTGAGACGGCCCTCGCGCGGTCGGACACCACGCCTTCCAGCCGCTTTCGCTCGGCGGCGCCATCGACCGCATCGGCAAGATTTCCAAGCCACTGCTCTTCTCCCTCGAACGGGAGCGGCGCCATGGTGGGCGGTCGATCGGCGCCAGGTGCGAGCACGGTATCGATGCCCGCCAGTGTCTCGACCAAGCCACCGGAGGACTGCACGAGCTCGTAGACGCGCGGGGAGCACGCCAGGGTGATCTTCCGCTTCGGCTCCACGCGCCTTTCGCCACGCACGTTTCGGATGACCATCACCAACGCTTTCGACCGATCCACCAGGTCGCAGGCCTCGCCATCGTGCAAGCCCACGGGCCCCGGCCAGGCGGCGGTCGCCAACAGGTCCGCTGCCGGAAGGGAGAGCCCGCGGACGCCCGCCGGCCCCGCGGCGACGACCGCTTCCCAGAGCGCCTCTGTCACGAACGGCATCACCGGGTGCATGAGCCGGAGCGTGGCATTGATCACCGAGAGCAGCACCCGCTGCTGCAATGGATCGGCCCGCACGGTCGGCTTGATGGCCTCCAGGTACCAGTCGCAGAAGTCACGCCACACGAAGTCGTAGAGGGCCTCGGCGTAGCCGTTGAAGTCGTATGCCTCGAGGCACCGCTCGACTCGGGCATGGGCGGAAGCGAACTGCGAGAGGATCCACCGGTCCGCGAGCCGTTGCGGGACGGCGTCGCTGGGCACGGCCGATGACGCGGTCGTCACGCTTCCCAGCGCAAATCGAACGGCGTTCCAGGTCTTGTTCGCCATGTTGCGGCCGATGTCGAATCGGCTGCTGGTGTTGCGCGCGAGCGGGACCTGCTCCGTGGGCGTGACCAACCCGGCGGCCACGCCGTAGGCGGTCACCATCGTCTTGGAGGCGTCCTTCGGCGATGGTTGCACCGGCGCGGCCACGGTGTGGCCCGAGTCGGTCACGACCGTCTTGGGGACAAATGTCTCGCCGGTGTACGGGTCGAGCACGTCCACCGGCAGCCGCACGTCCTGCGTGTCGGTGGAAATCTGCGTGAGCACGAATCGCAGGGCATCGGCGCCGTGCGTGTGGATGATGTCGCGCGGGTCGACGCCGTTCCCCAGGCTCTTGGACATCTTCTGCCCGAACCCGTCCTGGACGACGCAGTGGATGAACACGTGGCGAAACGGCACCTTCCCCGCGTTGAGGTACCGGTTGAACATCACCATCCGGCTCACCCACAGCGTGATGATCTCGCGAGCGGTCGAGAGGACGCTGCTGGGATTGAACTCCTCCAGCAAGCCCGGCATCCCGGCGGCGGCGGGATCGGGCCACCCGAGGGTGGAGAGCGGCCAGAGCGCGCTGCTGAACCAGGTGTCCAGGACATCGGGGTCCTGGGTGAACCCCGACGACTCAAGCGCGGCCGCCGGTTCGTCAGTCAGGAGGCAGACGCTGACCAGGTACTCGCCCGCCTCGGCCGCGTCGCCCGTGGAGACTCGCCGTCCCGCCGCGTCGGTGACGACGATGGAGGCTCCGGCTGAGGGCTTCGCCCCGGCGTCGGCAAGCGTCGAAGTCCACGTCTCCCCTCCCGAGAGCGCCAGCCGCCTGGTCCACACCGGAATGCGATGTCCCCACCACAGTTGCCTGGAAATGCACCAGTCGCGCAACCCCTCGTGCCACTGCTGGAACGTGCGCGCGTAGCGAGGCGGGAAGAACCGGAGTTCGCCATCGCCGGGGGCCGACGCGCCGCGAAACGATGGATCGTCGCTCGCCTGCCGCTGGTCCGTCGCCATCGCGCGAAGTGCCGCCCCGCGCAGGCGATCATCCGTCACTCGCACGTACCACTGGTCAGAGAGGTAAGGTTCGACCGGCACGTGGCTGCGGTAGGAGTGGCCCACGGAGTGTCGATGCGGCTTGACGGCTTCGAGCAGTCCCTGGTCGTTGAACCACGACACGATGCTCGCACGAGCCGCCTCGCGGGAAAGTCCGACAAACGGGGCGCACGCTTCGCTGGCGTCGTCCCAGCCATGGCGTGTGCTGATCGACCCATCCGGCGCCATCACGTTGATCGCCGCAAGTCCATGGCGCTGGCCGATGTCCCAGTCGTTGGGATCGTGTGCGGGCGTGACCTTGAGGAATCCCGTCGCGAACTGGGCCTTCGCGTCGGAGGGATCGCCGCCAAGATCGACCGGCATGACGACGTAGTCATCCTCCACGATGGGAATCACCCGACCGACGATCGGGAGGCGAATCCGCTTGCCTCGCAGCGAAACGGCCCGCGGGTCCTTGGGATTGATGGCGACCGCGGTGTCGCCAAGCATCGTCTCCGGCCGCGTGGTGGCGACCGTGACGTGGCCGGAGCCATCCTCCAGCGGATATCGCAGGTACCAGAAGTGGCCATCCACTTCTTCCATTTCCACCTCGTCATCCGCCAAGGCCGTCTGGCTCGCCGGATCCCAGTTGACCAGGCGCTTGCCCCGCTCGATGAGGCCATCGGCAAAGAGCCGGAAGAATGCCTCGCGGACCGCGCGCGCGCAGACAGGGTCCATCGTGAAGCGGGTGCGATCGAAGTCGCAGGACGATCCCATCGCCGCCAGCTGCGAAAGGATGACCTTCTCGTACTCATCCTTCCACTCGCGCACCTTGGCGACGAAAGCCTCGCGCGAGAAATCGCTGCGCCGCTTCCCCTGCTGGAGCAGCCGGCGCTCCACCACGGTCTGCGTCGCGATGCCCGCATGGTCCGTCCCCGGCATCCAGAGGGTCTCGAACCCGCGCATTCGATGCGCACGTGCGAGCACGTTCTGCAGCGTGTTGTTGAGCGCATGCCCAAGGTGGAGGGCTGCGGTCACGTTGGGCGGCGGGATGAAGATCGAGTAGGCCGGGCGGCCCGTTCCCGCCTCGGCGTGGAAGCAGCCAGCATCGGACCATCGAGCCGCCATCCGGACTTCATGCTCACGCGGGATGTACGATTTGGCCAGACTCTCGGAGGCGCCAGCGGGTCGCTCTGCAGGCGCTGGAACGAGGGGTGTCATGACCCATCGATCATACGCGCCACCCTCGTTCCAAGCCGCACGATCGACCGCACGGCGCGGTGGTTCGATGGGCCTTCGCGTGGCCGTGACGCTCCTGCTGCTTGCCTCCGCCGCCGCGTGCACGGAATCGCCGGCACCGCCCCCGGCGGCTCCCAACGCAGCTGACGTGGCGGCTGCCCTGCGTGCGGTGGATGAACACCTGACCCGCTCCGATGCCTCCTCGGCCCTCCGCATTGCACAGCGGCTTGCGTCGCTGGCTCCTCGCGACCCGCTCGCGCAGGATGCACTCGCGCGGGCGCTCCTCGCCGAAGCCGGCCAGTCGTCGCCCGGGCGCGCGACGGAACTTCGACACTCCGCGATCGAGGCGTACGCGGCGGCGGCGGCCGCGGATGGCTTCCACGCGGGCTATCCGCATGCGGCGAGCGTGGTCGCGTCGATGGTGCCCGGTGGCGCGGCGCAGGCATTGGCCCTGGCCGAAGAGGCGTGCCGAAGGGCTCCCTCAGACGCCAGCCACCACCTCTACCGCGGGCTGGCGCACGCTCGGCTGGACCACTGGGAGGAGGCCCTGGCCGCCTTCGGGGAATCGGACCGGCTGCGCCCGGACGATCCAACTTGCCTGATGTCGATGGCTGATGTGTCTGCCCGTGTGGGTCGATCGAGTTCGGCGCTGGAACTGGCCTCGCGCGCTCGAAGCCTCCGACCGGATGACCAGGACCTCCGACTCATGGAAGCACGGGTCGCGCGCCTCGCAGGCTCCCCGGATCGCTCCCGTGCGCTCCTCCTGGCGCTGGACGAGGCGGCGCTCGCACGGGAATCCGTCGGGATCGAGCTGGCGCTCGCCTGCCAGCAGCTTGGAGACCAGGAGGGGCGGGCACGCGCGATCGAGCGCACCGCGATCGCGCAACCGCTTCGAATCGACCTCGCGATCAACACGGCGCTCGCGTGGGCCGAGGCAGGTCGAGCCGAAGAGGCGGCGTTCTGGGTGGAGCGTGCCCGGAAGGCCGGCGCGCCCGAATCGGTGCTGGATGCCGCGCACGCTTCGCTCAGCGAAGCCATCGACCGCCATCGACGCGGATCACCTGCCCCGTCACGTATCGAGCCGTGAGTGCCAGCCACGCCACGGCGTCCGCCGCATCAGCTGGCGTTCCCGCGCGTGCCAGCGGAACTCGCTTGAGGTAGCTGGCGACCTCGGCCCGCGTGGCCGTGCCGGGGGCCGCGACCAGTCCCGGAGCCACGAGGTTCACTCGCACCGCCGGGGCCAAGTCGATGGCGAGCGATTCCATCGCGGCGTGCAGGGCACCCTTGGAAGCCAGGTACGCGGACCACTTCCCGCGCGGTCGACCCATGGCATGGATGTCACCCATCGCGACGATCGACCCGCCGCCCGGCGTCGTGCTCGCGGCCAGCTTCGGAGCCATCGCGCGGGCCAGCAGGATCGGCGCGATCGCGTTGACCTCCAGGTGCTGGCGCAATCGCATGGCCTGCGCCCGCGGCGTCGCGGCGTCAGGCTGGTAGGCGGATGCATTCAACACCAACACGTCCACGGGCCGGCGACCCATCGCCGCCATGGTCGCGCGCACGCCCGACTCGGGATTGGCGAAATCGGCGCGGCAGGCCTCGCCGTGCACACCAAGCTCGGTCAGTTCCTGGACCAGCGAAACCGCCTCGCGGTGCGACGATCGATAGGTCACCGTGACGTCACAGCCGGCGCGCGCCAACGCGAGGGCAATCGCTCGCCCAACCCGTCGCGCGCCGCCCGTGACGACGGCGTGTCGGCGGCCTACTTGAAGGGCGGCACGGGCCATGGGGCGGGACGATAGTGGAGGCTGCGTCGATAGCATCTCGCGCCGCATGGTGCAGCAGCCCGATGCCAGCCCCGCACGGCGGGCAAGCCTGCTCCGTCGCATCCTGAGGTTCAAGGTGCGGTGGCTGGGAATCAGCATGATCCTCGTCGCCGCGATCCTCCTGGACGGCCGGCTCCCGCGGTCCATGCTGGCCTCCGCACTGGGTGAACTGGTCGGAGCCGATGTCACGATCGCGCGGCTGCGGTTTGAGGGGCCGTGGATCGTGGCGGACAACGTCCAGTTCAATGCGCCGTTGTGGGGCGGACCCGGATCGGAAGTGGCCTCCGTGGAAACCGTCCGCATGGACCTGGATTGGGGCTCCACGCTCGCCGGATCACCTCGACTGGAACACCTCGAGTTGGATGGCGGAGTCCTCCAACTGGTCGAATCGGACTCAGACCCGCCGCGATTCAATGTCGGGTCACTCCGAACGATCAAGCCTCGAAAGCCCGATGCCACGCCGCGCGAGCGCGACGGCCTGTTGCCCTTCGACGCCCTCACCGTCCGACGATTCAAGTACCAGGTGGGAGTCCTTCGCGGGGGGCTCATCGTGATGGGCGACCCTGTTCCGATCGAGGCCTCGTGCGTCCGGGACGACGACCACGCCACGCAATGGGCGCTCCAGGCCACGCTCCCCTCCGCCGCAATCTCCATCGAGGGCGCGTACGACGCGACGATGATCGCGCTCACGGCGACGCTTCGCGAGATGCCCTGGAACCACGGACTCCTTGATCTCTTGCCAAGCCGCGCCCGCGCGGTGCTGGAGGCAGCGGGCCCGAGCGGGACCATCACCCGGGCCGCCTTCACGGCCAGCGAGTCGACCCCCGCGCAGCTGGAAATGGCCATCCATGACTTCGAGGCTCGGCTCCCGGAGATCGCACAGCTGGGAACCTGGACCAGACTGTGTGGCAGCAAGGCGCGCACGCCGGCCCCGCCGCCGACGCTCCACGTCTCGGCGGCGCTGGCGATCATCACGCCGACGTCGATCGAGTTGCGGGAGGCGCGAGGAACCATCGGCGAGTCCGGGAACGACGCGGCGACGGTTCGCGTCCCCTTCGAGGCGCACGGCATGGTCGATCTGGGCGCCTTGCCGCCCATCGATCCGGGAACGGGGAGCGACCTGCTCACGCAGGCCCTGGACCAGGCGGCGTTTGACCTCTCGCTGCGCATCGACGGGTTCACGCTGGAGCGTCGAGGGGACGAGAGTTGCGTGCTGCTGCCAATCGCCGCCGCCAACGCGCTGCAGGAAATGCACGTGAGGAACATGGCCTTCGACCTGCGTGCCTCGCTCCGGCGCGCTGGCCGCACCGCCGGCGCGGCCAGCCCCGTGGAGAGTTCGCTCGCCCTCACGCTCCGCGACGGGACGATCACGATCCCGCAGTTCCCGTACCCGCTCACGGGGGCGCGCGGCACGGTCCTCGTTGCCGACGACCGTGCCACCATCGAGGGGCTGCAGGCGGTCGGCCCCGGCCAGTCCACGGTGCGCATCGACGGCTCGCTCCAGGGGCTCTCCGGTGCCCCGGCCATCGACCTGGTGATCTCGTGCGATGACATCATCGTCAACGACGAGCTGCGCCGAGCCGTGGAGCGCCAGGTCGGCGACGTGCTTGACGAAATCTTCGACCTCAACGCGGCGCGGGCCATCGAGCCGAGCCTCGTGGCGCAGGGATTGCCCCCCTTCGAGCCCGGTGGCCGAGGTTCGCTCAGCCTGCGCCTGCGCCGCGAGACGCCGACGGATGTTCCGGTCGAGCTCAGCGGCGACATCACCATCCACGAGGGACGCGTCCTCTTGCGCACCTTTCCGCTCCCGCTCGTGGGCCACTCCGGCACCATCCACTTCGAGCCGGGCCGGGTGTCCTTTTCTGAACCCATCGCTTTCCAGTCGCTCAGTGGAGGTTCTGGAGAAGTGGCCGGAGAGATTCGGCTGGAGCTCCGCGACGACGGCCGCCTGATCGGCGTGCCAAACCTGCGATTCACTGCCCACGGCGAGCCGGCGAGCCCCCTGCTGTGGACGGCGATCCCGCCCGCACATCGGGCCGAGCATCCCCAATGGCCGGCGCAACCCACGCTGGAGGGAGCCATCCTCCAATCGCTCCGCCCAACAGGGACCCTGAGCGTGACCGGGCACGTCACCCGGTTTGGCAGCGATCCCGAGTACGACATCGTGGTCGACGTCGCCGACGGCACCATCGGGCCGCCGATCAGCCCACTCGCGACCGATGAGATCGGCTGGCCCGCCGGCTTGGCCCTCACGGAGACCTCCGCCCGCGTGCGGATCACCCCCGGACGCGTCGCACTCGAGCGCAGCGCCGGCACGATGTGCGGCGGCGAGATCGCGGCGGCCGGCTCGCTGTCGGGTGGCGAGCCGAGCATCGACATCCACGCCGGTGCCATCGACGTGGCGTGCGCGGCCGGGCAACTTGGTCTGATCGATCCCGCCACCGCCCCCGACTGGTGGATGCGCGCCGACCCGCAGGGAGTGGTGGACGCCGCGGTCGCGATCCGCGAGTCGACACTCTCGGCCCGCGTGAAGCCCGGCCTCCTGCACGCGACGATCGGTGGAGAGCGGCTGGACATCCAAGGAACCAGTGGATGGATCGACATCGATGACGACGCGATCACCGCGCGCGAGCTTGGGTTCATCGCCGGTCCGGTGGACGGCGCGGGGGATCGGCACACCCAGTGCACCGTGCACGCCGCGATGCCGCGGCGAGGAGCGGGTGAAGCCACGTGGACATTCACCTCTCCTTCGCTTGATCCGCGAACGCCCTTCACGCGAGGAATCCTTCGAGAAGTCGGCGCGGGCGATCTGGCGGACGTCAGTGAAGCGCTTGGCCTTGCCCTGGAGATGCCCGCCTCCGCAACAGGGGTCGGCGCGCACCTTCAGCGGCTTGATGCCCATCCCACCCGCGCGCAGCTGGGCTCGGGGACCGCGACGCCATTGGAGATCACCTTCCCCGCCACGGCGTGCGTGTCGATCGTGGATGGTTCGATGGTCTCGAGGGATCTTGACGCTCCGCTCGCCGGCGGCCAGCTCAGCCTCTCGATCACTGGCGACCTCAAGGAGGGCGCGCACGGCGAGCCCGCGTGGGGGCGCGTGACACTCGACGCTGTCGCCGAGGGAAGCCCGGCGCTGCTGTCGATCGTCCCGGAGCCCGTCCGTTCATCCCTCCAGTCGATGGCGTTCAACCCAGGCCGACGGGTGTCGATCCGCGGCGGCAGCGTCACGTGGGGCTCCGGCAACTATGACGCCGACTTCCCTGTTTCGCTCGTGGGCGCCTCCATGCAGCTGGGCGTGGCCGTCGAAGAGTACGACGGGCTGGTTGACGTCTCGGTCAACGAGACCTCGTGGAGCGTCGGGTGCGTGCCCATCGATTCGTGCATCGCCGGTGCCCCGTTGCGGATTCCGTCGGCACTCATCGTCGGGGCGGATGGCCAGCCCATCCGCGCCCGGCTCGACATCCCCGCCGGCGACGGCATCGTGTCGGCGTCGGTCGTCGTGCCCAGCGACAGCCGCTGGAGCGTCGACGTACGTGCGGATGGGATCCCCTGGGCCGACGTGGTCCGCGCAGGCGGAATGCACTCGGCGCCGACCGGCATCGCCAGCGGAAGCGGTGTCGTCACCGGGCATGAAGGACTCCCGCTTGAAGCCGAGGGCTCATTGTTCGTCACGGGAGCAGACTTCGGCGCGCCGCCGCCTGACCTCCTGAATCCCCTGACGTTCGGGAGCGACAGGCGCCTGAAGGAACTGGAGACGCACTTTTCGCTTTCCGGCGACCACCTGACCCTGTGGGAGACCGAGTTGCGGGCCGACGGATTCAAGCTTGTCGGAGACGGCACCGTCGACATTGCCTCCGGCACGATCGAGGCGCGACTGCGGGGTCGATCGGCCATGCCGCTCCTGGGCGACTTGCTCGGTGCCGTCATCGACCCGCTCGTGCAGCTGGAGGTCACGGGGACGCTTGACCATCCGCTCACACGCGTGGCTCCGCTTCCGGGGATACTCTCGCCTCGAGGAAAGTCGACCCCGACCGCACCAGCCACGAAACAATGAGCGCCCCAGACTCCAGCCATCCACGATCGCCTCGCGGGCCAGACTCTCCCCTCCCGCTGACGGCGGAGCAGTTCGCACTGCTGGAGAGCGTCGCTCGCAGCGCCGTGGGAGGCGCGGACATCGACCCGCACGCGCTCAAGGTGACGATCGAGGCGATGGAGGCAGCCGTGGGCTCCCTCGCCGACCGCTCGGAGACCCATCAGCTCCGACTCGCGCGGACCGCCATGCGAGAGGTTCGGCAGGCCTTTCGGGTCTTCAATCGATATCGAGGGATTCGCAAGGTCGCGATCTTCGGATCCGCCCGGACGCCGACCGACCATCCCGACTATGCCGCCGCAGTCGAGTTTGGCCACCTGATGGGAGCCGCCGGCTGGATGGCGATCACCGGAGGTGGCGAGGGAATCATGCGCGCCGGACTGGAGGGCCCCTCGACCGAAAGGAGCTTTGGGCTGGTCATCCACCTTCCCTTCGAGAGCCGCGCCAATGCGGTGATCGCTGGCGACCACAAGGCACTCCGGTTCCGGTACTTCTTCACGCGGAAGGTGGCCTTTCTCAGCCACGCCGACGCGATCGCCGCATTCCCCGGCGGCTTCGGCACGCTGGACGAACTCTTCGAGGCGCTCACGCTGATCCAGACGGGCCGAGGGGCACTGGTGCCGATCCTGCTTGTCGAAGGCTCCCAGGCCAACGGAAGGCCGCGCGGGTGGTGGCGCGATGCGGAGCGATGGATGCGGCGGCGGCTGGGCGACGAGGGTTGGATCTCGCCGGAGGACCTGTCGTTGTTCCATCGAGCCTCCAGCCCCGCTGACGCAGCCGCGCGCATCGCACGCTTCTATCGGCGCTACCACTCCAGCCGCTATGTCGGCGACCGCCTGGTGATCCGGATGCACTCGACGCTCCCCGCCGCAGCGCTGAAGTCCATCGAGTCCAGGTTCCGCCCCCTCATCGCGCGAGGGACGCTGCAGCTGACGCAGGCCTTGGCCGAGGAAAACGGCGCTCACGAGGACCTCCCGCGAGTCGTCTTCACCCACACACGTCGGGACTACGGCTTGGTCCGCCTGCTCATCGATGCGATCAACGACGTGCCGCTTCCTCGGCCCAAGGCATTGGGACGAAGCTCATGACGATCGTGACCAGACACGCCTTCGCCGCACCATTCGCCTTGCTGGCCGGGTGGACGGTCAGCGCCTCCCTCCTGGCGTGCGACTCCCCCCCGTCCGTTCCGGCGGCGACGGCCGAAGTCGCCGCACCAGCCGGGCAGGGCACGGTCCTCCTGACGGAGCGTGGACTGGAGGTCATTCGCCTCACGCTGCCGGCCACGACCTCGACGCTCGCAGCCTTCATCGACGGACTTCCATCGCCCGAAGGATTGGACCCAAGCCAGCGGAGCCGACTGCAGCGCAATGGACTTGCCGTTCGGGTCGCCGACGACGTCGACCTCGTGCAGCTGGTCTCCGCGGCTGGTGGCGTGCTTGCCGAGACGCGTACCTGGTTGGGCGAGCCCACCGCGTGGCGGCCCACGCTCCGTGCGTCCACCGATGGGCATCCGCGATTGTTCGTCGATGGTCGACTGCTCGCGGCCGGGCCCGGGACGCTCTGGTTCTCGTGCCGCGGCTGGCTGGTGAAGGAGCAGTCCGAGGAAGTGGCCGATGTCCAGTGCATGATCGGAGCCCTCGCGCCTCCGCCCGCCTCGCTGGCGCCCTCCACGCAACCCGTCCTGCGTGGCGATGACGCTGGCAACCTCCTGCCGGGCACGAGTGCCTATTTCACGATTCATCGAGGGCAGCTGGCGATCATCGCTCCGGCCTCGCGGGCGGCGTCCAGCGGCGGTCGTGGGCCGGTTGATGAGGAAGGCCCCGGGGTCCCCACAGCCGGCGAGCTCCTGTTGGCCGGGCGAATGGGCGAAGAACTGGTCACGACGGTGCTGGTCATCGTCCCGGGCGGGCTGTGGAATGGGAATGACGTCGCCACGGCCGTAGAATCTCCCGACCCGCCGCCTCCCGGCGCCGCGTCACCGTGACCAACCTCGTCGAACCCACCCCACGGCGCTCCCGACGCCGAGCCCTCAAGCTCCGAGGATTCTCGCGCCCGCTCCCCGCGATCGGCGTGATGCCGACGATCATGACGCTGGGCAACCTGGTCTGCGGGTTCGCAGCGATCCACTACGCCAGCAAGCCGGTCAGCCAAACGGGGTTCCACGGCTGGAGCACGCTCACCGTCGCGGCCACGCTTGTCTTCGTGGGGATGTTCTTTGACGCAATCGATGGCTTCGTCGCCCGCCTGACGCGCTCGGCCAGCGAGTTCGGGGCGCAGCTGGACTCCATGGCCGACATGGTGACGTTTGGCGTGGCCCCCGCCTTCATGATGCTGCGGCTGGTGAGCCACTACTTCGGCACCACGGACGCGGCCATTTTCAGCCCCGATGCGCAGAGCGCCTACGCCAAGGCCACGTGGGGCGTCGCCGGCCTCTACATCTGCTGCACGGCGCTTCGCCTGGCCCGCTTCAACGCCGAGACCGTCTCCCTGGAACTGGAGGGACATCGATCCTTCCGCGGCCTTCCCTCACCAGGTGCCGCCGGCGTCGTGGTCAGCCTCATCATCCTGCACCAACACCTCGTGGCGCAGTCCACAGGCGGGCTGCCCGACTCGATGGAGCGATTCAGCAGCCTGGCGATCCCCGCCGGCGTCCTCGCGGCCGGGCTCCTCATGGTGAGCCGGCTCCGCTACCCACACGTGGTCAACCGCTACCTGCGCGGCCGGAAGGACTTCGCGACGGTCGCCAAGATCGTGCTGCCCATCCCGCTGTGCATCTGGTACCTGCAAGAGTCGCTGGCCGTGGCGTTCCTGCTCTACGCGCTCAGCGGGCCGCTCTTCCACTTCTGGTCATCGGACAGGCGCCGCGCCGTGACGATCGCCGCGTCGGCACCAGTGGATGGTGGCGCACAGGACGCCAGCCGATGAGTGCCGCGGCCACCACGGCCACCATGGCCACGGGTCGATTTGGGCCCTACGGCGGGCAGTACGTCCCGGAAACGCTTGTCCCAGCCCTCCTTGAACTTCAGTTGGCTTACGAGTCGATTCGCCACGACGAGCGCTTTCAACTTGAGCTGCGGACGTTGCTGCGTGAGTTCGTGGGTCGACCCACGCCGCTGACCCTCTGCCCGCGTCTCACGGCGCAGGGCGCGGGTGCCTCGCTGTGGGTCAAGCGCGAAGACCTGGCCCACACCGGTGCGCACAAG
>SXOD01000027.1 GCA_005776885.1 Planctomycetia bacterium | reverse complement strand
CTCGCTGGTCGAGGCCTGCAGGATCTTGGCCCTGACCCGCTTGGCGAGGCCGAGGGCATGCATGGTCCCGATGAACGACGTCTTGATCGTGCGGATCGGGTTGTACTGGTAATGCCCTGGCGCCGCGGGGCAGGCGAGGTTGTAGATCTCGTCCACCTCAAAGGAAAACGGCTCCGTGACGTCGTGGCGGACGAAGTCGAACTTCCGGTGGCCCAGCAGGTGCTCGATGTTCGTGCGCTGGCTCGTGAAGAGGTTGTCCAGGGCGATCACCTCGTGGCCCTGCGCGAGAAGGCGCTCACAGAGGTGGGAGCCGAGGAACCCGGCTCCGCCTGTCACGAGGATTCGCTTTGGCATGGGGCACGAAGTCTATCGGTCGGGGACAATGCCACCATGAGCCCTCCACGTCGGATTCGATCGATCGGCTGCATGACCGGCACCAGCTGCGATGGGGTCGATGCCACACTCGTGGAGGTCGACGCGCCGGGCCGGCGCGCCACGGTCATCGACCACTCGACCCGTCCGTTGGCGGGACGAGGCGGCGCGCTTGGCACTCGACTTCGGCAGGCGCGCGAGCAGCACGCACTCACTGCCTCGACGATGGCTGCGCTGGCGCGCGAAGCGGCGCTTGAGCACATCGAGGCGATCCGTCCGCTCATCGATCGCCATGGCTCGCCTGACCTGATCGTCCTCCACGGGCAGACGCTTGTGCACGCCCCACCCATGTCGTGGCAGCTCTGCGATCCGTGGCCGGTGGCAGCGGCGTTTGGCACCCGGGTCATCTACGACCTTCGAGGTGCCGATCTCGCCGAAGGGGGCCAGGGCGCCCCGCTCGTCCCGCTCGCCGACTGGGTGCTGTTTCGATCTCCAGAACCCCTCGCGGTGCTCAACTTGGGTGGCTTTGCCAATGTCACGCTGCTCCCTGCCGAGGATCAGCCCACGGCAGCGATCTCTGGCGGCGACCTCTGCGCGTGCTGCCAGTTTCTTGACGCCTTGGCACAGCGAACCATCGGTGCGCCCTTCGACGCCGACGGTGCGCGCGCGGCGCGCGGCTCCATCGACGACTCGCTCGCCAAGGCCGTGGCCGGCGCGCTCGTTCCGAGGGTAGCCGGCTCGCTGGGAACGGATGCGGAGCAACTCGCGCGCGACGGACTGGACCGGTTTCTCGCCGCTGCCGGCGCGCGCAGGCTTCCGTCGGAGGACGTCCACGCCACGGCTGTCGAGGGTGTGGCACTCGCCATCGCGGCCGGGATGCGTGCGCTGGTCGAGCGCCAAGGTGCCCCCCCGCCACGATCCTGCCTGGTGGCCGGCGGCGGCAGTCGACACCTCCATCTTGTGGGCCGATTGTCCGCCGCGCTGGGATTGGCCCTGGCACCAACATCAACGGCCGGAGTGCCCGTCGAGAGCCGAGAAGCAGCGGCCTGGGCCATCCTTGGAAGCCTCCGGGACGTGCTTCCCATCACCCTCCCCTCCGTGACGGGACGCCGAACGTGCGCGCTCATCGACGGCGCGGAGATCCGGCCAAGCTGCCGCGGAGTCGACCCCATTCATGCAACCTGAACAGAATGCACATACCGTGAGCACGTGAGGGTGGCATCATTCGCATCATGACGCCTGGAACACATCTCGCGGTCGTTGTGGAAGATGAGCCTGAGATCGCAGAACTCATTCGCTTTCACCTGGAGCAGCTCGGCCTCCAGGTCCAAGTGGCCTCCGACGGGCGCCGGGGACTGGAGCTGGTGAAGTCCGTTTCGCCCGCCGTGCTCCTCCTGGACCTCATGTTGCCTGATCTCTCCGGCCTTCAGGTCTGCCAGCGAGTGCGGGCGCTGCCAGGGTCGGCGTCGATTCCCATCATCATGGTGACAGCCAAGGGCACCGAAGCCGACATCGTCGCGGGCCTCGAAGCGGGTGCCGACGACTACCTCACCAAGCCATTTTCCCCCCGGGTCCTGGTCGCGCGCGTGCAGGCCGCCCTGCGGCGTGTGGAGCGCGAACACGAGGCGGGCATCGACACCGACCGCACGGGCCTGCTGGAAGGCCGGCTGCTGATTGACCTGGGCCGACACGTTGTCCTCGTGGATGGCAAGCCCATCGAGTTGACCATCACGGAGTTCCAGCTTCTCCACTACCTGGCCAGCCGCCCTGGCTTCGTCCGCACCCGGGACCAGATCATTGCAGCAGTGCACGGCCGGAACACCATCCTCTCGTCCAGGACGGTCGACGTGCACGTCACGGCCATACGCCGCAAGCTGGGCGGCGTGGGAGTCGCCGTGGAAACGGTGCGAGGCGTTGGGTATCGTTTCAGCGAAGCCTTGTGAGCGCGAACGCCCGTTCGCGACTGGCTGACGCCGGCCCGAATGCCCGCCACCCGAATGCTTGATTCCACCGCGCCCCGCACGCCCTCGCCGCAGGCGATGTGGGCGACGCTCGGCTCGATTGGCACAGTGGTCACCGTCGCCGCGGCGCTCCTGGGCTGGGCATGGGTCGCAGCCCTCTTGGGGGCGTTGACAGCCCTGGCCTGGGTGTCGATGCGCGCGGCCCGCGTCCACCGCTCCCTTCGATCGCTCACGCGGCACCTGGAAAATGACGCGCCATCGGCGTCGCTGCTGCGGATGGATGTCGACTGCCCGGAGACGGCCAGGGTGGCCCGTGCGATCCAACGGATCTTCGACCGCGAGGCCGGGGATCGTGCGCAAGTCGAGGCGGAACTGGATGACCTTCGGCGCACGATTGAGGTCATCGGACATGGGCTCATCGTCGTCGACTCCCAGCACCGCCTCCTGCGTGCCAATCGAGTCGCGGAGCTGCTCTTTCGACTCCAGCCGGACTCCTGGCGCGGACGGGTCGTCGAAGAGTGCGTGCGGGAGCCGGCCGTGCACGACCTCATCCGCCAGTGCCTGAAGGGAGGGGAGGTCGCACCGACGGAGCTTCGGCTCGGCGACGCCGCGCGTGTCTACCTCGCCGCTGCGGAGCCGCTGCGTGGGTCGCAGGGGCCACAGGGGGCGCTGCTCGTCTTTGATGACATCACTCGACTCAAGCGGTTGGAGGCCCTTCGCACCGACTTCGCCGCCAACGTGAGTCACGAACTGCGCACGCCCATCACCAGCATCCGCGGCTACGCGGAAACGCTGCTTGGAATGGACTCGCCTGACCCAGCGCACGTCAAGCGATTCACGGAGATCATCGCCCGCAATGCCTCGCGACTCGCGATGCTCATCGAGGACATCCTCACACTGTCATTCCTCGAGTCCCCCGCTGCACATCGAACGCTCGAGTGTGCCACGGTGTCCGTCCCGGCGATCCTCTCCGGGGTCGTGGAGACGCTTCGTCCCACCGCAGACGCTCGATCCATCGCCGTGCGCATCACCACGGACCCACTGCTGACCGTGCGCGCCAATGAGAGCCTGGTCTCGCAGGCCCTGGCCAACCTTGTCTCCAACGCCGTGAAGTACAGCCCGGTCGGCGCCGAAGTCTCCGTGAAGGCAGCCAGCCAAGGCGATGCCGTGTGCTTCGAGGTCAGTGACACCGGTCCCGGCATCGCCGCCGAACACATTCCGCGCCTCTTCGAGCGGTTCTACCGAGTGGACGATGCCCGGAGCCGTGAACTGGGAGGCACCGGCCTGGGGCTAGCCATCGTCAAGCACATTGCCAAGATTCACGGTGGAGACGTTTCCGTCACAAGTCAAGTCGGTCGGGGATCGACCTTTACGATTCGCATCCCACGCGCCACCCCGGTCGGTTGGTAGGCCCTATAACCACGCGAACCGCGCTCCCTTCCAGTGCTCCCGCGATTCGCACAGGACCTGAACACAACCAAAACACTTGGGAGGGATGATGCCCGCACATGAAACCGCTCTTCACCGCCTTGCTCCCTGTGCGTCGCCTGGCTGCCGTGCTCTCCACACTGGCCATCGCCGCGACGGCGCTTGCCCTGGGTGACCTCAAGGGCAACATCCGCGTTGACGGTTCCAGCACCGTCTTCCCGATCACGGAAGCCGTGGCCGAAGAGTTTGCGGCCGAGCAACCCAACGTCAACGTCACGGTCGGCGTCAGCGGCACCGGCGGCGGCTTCAAGCGATTCTGTTCCGGCGAGATTGACATCGCCGACGCGTCACGCCCGATCAGGCACTCCGAGATGGAACTGGCCGCGAAGCACGGGGTGGAGTTCATCGAGGTCCCAGTCGCCTACGACGGACTGACGATCGTCGTCAACAAGCAGAACACGTGGGCCTCGGAGCTCAGCGTCGACAACCTCAAGCAGATCTTCTCGGCGCAGGGCACCGCCAGGACCTGGAAGGACGTGAACCCGTCTTGGCCCGCCGAGCCGATCCTGGCCTACTCCCCCGGCACCGACTCCGGCACATTTGATTACTTCAAGGAAGTCGTGCTGGGCAAGGACGGGAAGGCACGCAGCGACATGAGCGTTTCCGAGGACGACAACGCCCTTGTCCTGGGCGTCAGTGGCAACAAGTACGCCATTGGCTTCTTCGGCTGTGCGTACTACTTCGAGAACGCCGACAAACTCACGGCGGTGAAAGTCAACGGCGTGGCCCCCTCCGTTGAGACCATCGAGAACGGCACGTACGCGCCATTCAGCCGCCCGCTCTTCATTTACGTGAACGCGAAGGCGGCGGCGCAGCCGCAGGTGAAGGCGTTCGTCGAGTTCTACCTGTCTCACGCCGCCGACCTCGTGGGTGACGTCGGCTATGTCAAGCTCCCCGCGGCCGTGTACGGCAAGGTCTCCAGGAACTGGGCTGCCGGCCGCCTCGGCACGCAGTTCACGACGTCGGACGGCACGACAATCACCACGCCGTTCACCGCGACCTATCAATGAACTGCGGGGAGGCGGCTTTCCGGCGCGGTCCCGCGTACGGCCACCGCCGAACACTCCGCTAGAGTGCGCGACCCTTCGCCTCCGGGCGGTGGTCATTCCTTCCTCCCGCCCATGTCGCCCTCCGACCAAACCAGCCTGTCGCACGCCGCGCGACGCGGCCGGCTGGTCCCTCGACGATCACGGCTGCGCAGCGAAGCCATCGTCAGGAAGACCCTCTTCGGCACGGCGCTCCTCTCGGTTGGCACCACTGGAGCGATCATCGTCGTGCTGGCGCTGGAGGCCATCTCGTTCTTCGCGCTTCCCGATCACCCGGAGATCTCGCTCGTCGGGTTCGCGACGGGCACGGAGTGGAGCCCGCTCTTGGGGGCAGAGCCCAAGTTCGGTGTCCTCCCGCTGGTGTGCGGCACGCTCCTGATCACCGGGATCGCTGCGCTGGTGGCACTCCCGATCGGCTTGGTGACCTCGGTGTTCCTCAGTGAGTACGCCCCCGGCTGGCTCCGCACACCCGTGAAGGCGATCCTGGAACTGCTGGCTGGGGTGCCGACCGTGGTGTACGGATTCTTCGCACTCACGTTCATCACCCCAGACATCCTCCAACGCGTCAGTCGGTGGGTGACGGGCGACGAAGTCTTCGGGACCTACAACGCCCTTTCGGCCGGCATCGCCGTGGGGATCATGATCCTGCCGATCATCTGCTCACTCAGCGAGGACGCCCTGCGAGCCGTCCCTCGGTCTCTTCGCGATGGCGCCTACGCCCTCGGTGGAACCAAGTTTGACACCAGCGTGCGCGTCGTCCTCCCCGCGGCGCTGAGTGGCATCGTGGCCGCGTTCCTGCTTGCCGTCACCCGGGCGATCGGGGAGACGATGATCGTGGCACTCGCCGCGGGCAGCGTCCCCTCGCTCACCCTCGACCCCGCCTCGCAGTCGCAGACGATGACGGGGTACATGGTGCAGATTTTCCTCGGCGATGCGCCGGCGGGCGGCGTGGAGTACCAGTCGGCCTACGCCGTCGCCGCCACGCTCTTCCTGATCACCCTCGTGCTGGCCTGGGTTGGTGGGCTGGTCCTGCGTCGATTCCGGGAGGAGTACGAATGAGTTCGATCGGCCAGATTCCTGGCACCCCGATTCCTCCCTCGCGCCGCCTGCTCACGAATCGAGCCTTCCTCTCGGTCTGCCTGGCGTCCACGACCCTGGCGGTCGCCGTCCTCTGCGCCTTGATCATCTCGGTGGCCGTGGACGGCTGGGGCAGCCTTTCATGGGACTTCCTCGACTCATTCGCCAGCCGCAAGCCGGAAAAGGCAGGCATCAAGGCTGCGCTCTTCGGGAGCCTGTGGGTCGTGGCAACGTGTGCCCTGACGGCGATCCCCATCGGCGTCGGCACGGCGGTCTACCTGGAGGAATTCGCCCCGAAGAACCGGGTCACCCGCTTCATCCAGCTGAACATCACCAATCTCGCCGGCGTGCCCTCGATCGTCTACGGCATCATCGGCTTGACGGCCTTTTCCAGGATGTTTGGCGTGTTCCGGCTGGACGAACCCGTCACGCTCGGCAACAGCGAGACGTTCTGGTTCCTGCAGTTCCCGTTCGGGCCCAGCGTCCTGGCCGCCGGCCTGACCCTGATGCTGGTCATCCTCCCGGTGATGATCGTGTCCAGCCAGGAGGCGCTGCGAAGCGTCCCCGCCACGCTCCGGCAAGGCTCCCTCGCGATGGGTGCGACCACGTGGCAGACGGTCTGGCGACTCACGCTGCCCGCGGCCATCCCGACGATCATCACCGGCACGATTCTGGCGATCAGCCGAGCGATCGGCGAGGCAGCGCCGCTGCTCGTGGTGGGCGCGGCACTCCTGATCTTCCGGACTCCCGAGAACCTGATGAGCAGCTTCACGGTCCTGCCGCTCCAGATCTTCAACTGGGCCGGCCGTCCGCAAGCGGGCTTCCATGCCATCGCTGCGGCAGCGATTATCGTGCAACTCGTGTTGCTCATCCTCTTCAATGGCACCGCCGTCGCCCTGCGACTTCGACTGCAGAAGCCGCTCCAATGAACACCGAGCCCGCCAGCCCCGTCATGCCCACCGTGGCCAGCTCCTCCCCGCAGCCCGTGGCGGCGTCGGCTGCGGCGGCCACGAGGCCGTGCCTTGAAGCCTCGAACTTCGATTCGTTCTACGGCGACTTCCACGCGCTGAAGTCCATCACGATCACGATGCCAAGCCGCGCCGTGACCGCCCTCATCGGTCCCTCCGGGTGCGGGAAGAGCACCTTCCTCCGGTGGATGAATCGAATGAACGACACGATCCCGACGGCGCGGGCCGCCGGAGGGCTGACCCTGCACGGCGAGGATCTCCTCTCGCGCTCGATCGACGTCGTGGACCTGCGCCGGCGCGTGGGAATGGTGTTCCAGAAGCCGACTCCCTTCCCGAAGTCGATCTACGACAACGTGGCGTTCGGGGCCAGGCTGCACCGCGTGTATCGCCGCGCGGACCTGGACGACCTCGTGGAGCGCAGCCTCCGCGGCGCCGCCCTGTGGGACGAGGTCAAGGACCGCCTGCACGCGAGCGCATTGGGCCT
>SXOD01000026.1 GCA_005776885.1 Planctomycetia bacterium | reverse complement strand
GGGGTTTGATGTCATGGACATGCTGCTGCGAGAGTGCGCCGATTCGAATGGCGATGGGATCTGCGATCCGCATCACTATGACGCGGTCACTGTGGACCGTGTCTACGACATCCTGCCCACCGGGGAGATCCTGTGCATCGTCTGGCGCGAGGAGGAGATCGACATCGATCCAGGCGAGGGGGTGCTGCTGGTCGAAGTCACGGTCCGATACGCGGCGCTGCTGATGCTGGAGGGGCACACCGACCTGGACCATGTCATCGGGTCCGCTGAGCTCGCGGAAGTCTTGGCGTTATGGGGAACGATCCCGGATTGGATCGTGGATCGAGATCATGATGGCTCCATTGCCGGAGGCGAGCTCGCGTACATCGTCAATGCTTGGGGCACTGACTCGCGCCGCCTCATGCTTCCCAGCGGTGCAGATGGGGGCGGCGCGCTTTGCATGGGCTTGCCCGTGGACTCGTGCCAAGGATCGGGCTCTTCAGAGCCGACTGCCTTGAGTCCTCAAGTGCAGCGGCTTTACTGTGCGCTCTCGTGCTTGGGGCATCCGTACCAGCAACACTTTGTCGATTGGGCGCGACAGGCGCAGCAAGCAGAATTGTTGTGCAGGTGCGCGGCCGTGGCGACCGTGATGAAGCAACTTGAGGAGAATGGTTATGGCGAATAAGCGCTACTCACTCAGCCCGGTCTTAGCCCTCATGCTGCTCCCTGCAGCTGACGCCGTCTCTCAGACGCCTCTCGGCCTGCCAACGCATGTGGCCAACTTCGCCCCCGTGCCGCCTAGCCAACAGGTGACCATGATTCGAGACCTTGACACGTTTCATTATGGCACTGTGGTCGTCCGTGACGATGGCCGTGTGCTTCTCTGGGGCGTCACGCCCGAGATGGGTTTTGACGAGTACGCCACACAGGGAGTCGCGACAGTGTTGGACGGCGCTAGCCGTCTCCGCGGCGTGGACCGCGTAGCACTGGGGTTGATGCACTTGGTGGCGATCACGGAATCGGGTTCGGTCCAATGCGTCGGCTGGAACGGGTTCGGGCAGTGCGACGCGCCAAGCACTCTCGGTGCCGCGGTGTCGGTTGCGGCGGGGGAGCACACATCCCTGGCGATCGATCCACTGGGACGTCTGCACCTTTGGGGGTTTACGCCTGCCGAACTCCCTAACGGTCCCGCTGACCTCGGGCCGGTAGTTCAGGCGGATTGCGCGAGGGCGTACGCCGCCGCGCTAGGCACCGATGGCGACGTGCGCGTGTGGGGATGGAAGGGCACGCCAAAGGATCCTGGCGCGGCACTTCCACCGATGCCAGACTGGCCGGACGACGTGACCAAGATTGCCTGCGCGCGCGAAGCGCTGTTCGGGCTTGCATCAAGCGGCGAAGTGCATTCATGGACATGGGATGATCCATTCCACGCGCAGTTCGTGGTGACTCCGACGGATGCGATTGACATCGATGCCAGCGACGGCTTCGCGGTGGCCGTGCTTGAGTCAGGCTGGGTCATCCCATCGGTCGCGGCTGGAACATTCCTGCAGCCGCCACCGCCCATCTCGCCTGTACTCAGCGACGTGCATGTTGGCGCCACTTTCGTCTTGGGTGTGGACGCGCAGGGGACTCTCGTCAACCTCAATACTGGCTACGGCATCAATCATGGTGCGTTCGCGCAGCCCCACGGCGTTACGGCAGTCGACGACGTGATCGGCACGCAGTCCCGTGGCATCGTGGTGTTGAACGCGGACGGGACGGTGGCGTCGTGGGCTCGGTGCCTGGAGGCGGGATGCGTGGTGCCGGAGTTCACGCAGGCCGTCGTCGCCATCAGCGGCAGCTACACGCACGAGATGGCGCTCCTGGCGGATGGCTCGGTTGTGTGCTGGGGCGAGAACGGCGCAGGCGAGTGCACCGTGCCCGCGGACCTGGGCCCGGTCGCGTCGATCGTCGCGGGCGACGGGCTATCGCTGGCGATTCAGGCGGACGGGGTGGTCCGTGCGTGGGGCCGCAACGAGTACGGTCAGCGCAATGTCCCGGCGATCGAAGCACCCGTGGTGTCGATGGACACGAACGGCAAGTCCGTGGTCGCGGTGCTCGCCGACGGGACGATCGCGACCTGGGGGGCGTACTATTCGGGGCAGCTGGAGTGGTTTGACTCGCTCGAGAATGTGGTGGAGGTCGCTTGGATGCCGCCGTTGTGGGGGAGTGCGCCGGACGGGTACATCGCGCGCCAAGCGGACGGCCGCGTTACGGTGTGGCGATGGAACCTGCCGCCCTTGGAGGCGGTGGTCCCGGACGCGGTGCAGGTGGGGACTTGGTGGACCGACGCGGTGCACCCGGTGGCGCGGCTGGCGGACGGAACGATTGTGTACATCCCTTCCGGAGTGCCGGTCGATTCCTTGTGGCGCTTCGAGAAGTTGTGCCGCGGCGGGCGCGTGGCCATCATCGCCGACGAAGACTGCGCCGACCTCGACGGCGACGGCATGGTGGGCGGCGCTGAACTGGCTGCGGTGCTTGGCGCGTGGGGGACGGACGGTGGTCCTCTCGGCGCCGACTTCGACGGCAGCGGCCTGGTGGACGGAGCGGACCTGCTGATCGTGCTCAGCCAGTACGGCGAGTGCGGGCCGTAGGGCGGGCCGTCGTGCGGGCCGTGGGGGAGCTGCAGCGGTGGAAGGTCGCTCCGCCGTTCACACTAGGCGCGGTCGCGAATCGACTCCAGTTCAGCGATCGCCTCAAGATCCTTGGGGCGTCCGGCAGCACGCTTGAGTCTGATCAGTGCGTCGAGCGTCACCACACGGCAGGGACTCCCGGCAATGGAGAGCGTCAGCGCCTCGTCTTTGAGGAGATCCCATGTCCCTCCGCCCGCTGCCTCCCCTAAGAGGTCGAGAGGTCCGAGCGTTGTGTTCAACGGGAAGTTCAGGCCGGCGCGGACGGTCGGCTCGTCAAACTTGAATGGAAGCCCCGCTGGGCGCCCCGAAGCGTCGGCGTGAAGGGCGCCAAGGCGTGCACGAGGCGTGCGATGTTGGATGGCGCTCGACTGTAGACGCAGTCGAGGTCGACGGTGACCCTGCTCGACCCGTGCGCGACACCCGCGACGCCACCGATGACGATGACATCGACCTGCGCCTGCGCCAAGACTCCAAGCAGCGACAGGCTGTCTGTCACGGACGGATGCCCCGGGCAATGGATCCCGCGCGGCGCACTTCCTCGACCTGTCGCATCGCAACGGCCATGCTGTCGAAGCGCTCCTGCACGGTCATCGCCGCGCGCTGGCGAATGAGGGTGAGGTCCAGCCCCCGCTTGTAGACATCGAGCACGTCATCCATGGACGAGCGCTCCGTGGACATCGCCGGCACAGCGCTCCCCGCCTGTCCATGCGGGCACTCAGCGGATGGCTTGTCGTCGTCCATGCAGAAAGTCTATGCAGGCGATGGTCCACCTCTGAAACGGTGGGAAAAGGGGTTAGACCGCCTCTTCCCACCAACTCAGAGCTTCGGCCGTCAAGAGTCGGACTCGGTGCGGACCTCGCCCCCAACATCGCCCCCAACATCGCCCCCAACCTCGCCCCCGGCCTCGATCCCAGCCTCGACATCGAGATCGTCATGATCGTCGTCGTCGTGGTCGGGCTCAGGGTTTTCGGTGGCGGCGCGTGATGCCGCGATTGCGGCCTCGGCGGCCTTTGATTCGCGGCGCTTGTACTGGTCCACCTTGGACTTGTCGGGCGCCATGATCATGTTGAGCCGACGGCCGTTGAGCCGTGGGACCAACTCCACTTTGGCGAGGTCTGACAGTTGCGTGGCTACATTCTGCATGCGCTCCAGCCCCTTGCTCTGGAACTGCATTTCGCGGCCGCGGAAGTTTTGCACGATGAGGACCTTGTGGCCTTCCAGGAGGAAGCCGCGTGCCTGGCGGATGCGGATCTCGATGTCGTGCGGGTCGATCTTCATCGATCGGCCGAGCCGGACTTCCTTGAGTTCCTGCGTCTTGCTCTTGGCGCGATTGGCACGCTCCTGCTTGGAGGTCTCGTACTTGTGCTTCCCGTAGTCCATGATCTTGCACACGGGGGGGCGCACATCGGGGGCAATCTCGACCAGGTCAAGACCCGCCTCGTAGGCCATGCGACGAGCTTCGTCGGTCTCGACGATGCCAACCATCTCGCCGGCCTGGTCGATCAGCCGGATGGGAGTCATTCGAATGCGATCGTTCATGCGCGGGCCCGGGGGCGCCGCATCGCGTCGTGGACCGCGTGGTCCGCCGGGGCCACGGGGGCCGCCAAAACCACCTGGACGCGAACCTGGGGGGCCGGAAGGCCGGAATCCGCCTGGACGAGCTGGGTAACCGCTAATAGGAACTGTCTCCTTCAGCCGGCAACTTGGAATGCATCGTGGATGCAGCCGCAACCGCCGGGCCGGTGCCGACGGTTGGTTTCGTGAACACGATCAGGTTGGCGGGCAGGAGCCGCGACCTGCTGATCACAGCAGGCGTCCGAAGATGAGCATCATTCGTGGGCAGTTCCTGACATCGCCGATGGAGGTATCGACCTCGCAACCGGAAATGTACTGCATCCTCGGGGAGAGGCAAGCCAAAAGGCCGCGGACGGCCGGGATTTTCGTCCAAGGGGCGTTCACGCGGGCTGGAATCGACCGGCCAGGGACGTCGCGCCTCGAGAGCGGACCTCCTCGGACAACCCGTCTACGAAGGCATCCAGGGGCATCGTGCCCAGATTGTCCTGCTTGCCGCGCATTCGGACGGACACGGCGCGGGCGTCGGCATCCTTGGGGCCAACGATGACCATCCAGGGGAGCTTCTCCTCGGCGGCAACGCGAATCTTGCCTTGGACGCGCTCGTTGGAGTCGTCCAGCGTGGCCCGGATGCCGGCGGCCTTCAGGGCGGCGAGGACTTCGCGGCCGTAGGCGTCGCTCTTCTCGGAGATGGTGAGCACGCGGCACTGTTCGGGGCTGAGCCATGTGGGGAAGGCGCCGGCGAAGTGCTCGATCAGCACGCCCACGAATCGCTCCATGCTTCCGAAGGGCGCCCGGTGGATCATGACGGGGCGGTGTGGCCTGTTGTCGGCCCCGGTGTAGGACAGGTCGAACCGGATCGGCAGGTTGTAGTCCACCTGCACGGTGCCCAGCTGCCAACTGCGGCCGATGACATCCTTCACGACGAAGTCGATCTTGGGGCCGTAGAACGCCGCCTCGCCGGGCTCTTCCGTGAAGGGGACACCCAGCGTCTTCGCTGCATTGCGACAGGCCTCTTCCGCCTTGTCCCAGTTGGCGGCCTCGCCGACATACTTGTTGCTGTCGGGGTCTCGCAGCCCCACTCGGACGCGATAGTCGTTCATCCCCAGCGTGTGGAAGATGAGCTTCACGATCGACAGGCAGCCGAGCAGTTCATCGGCGACCTGGTCCTCGCGGACGAAGAGGTGGGCGTCATCTTGCGTGAAGCCGCGCACGCGGGTCATGCCGCCGATCTCGCCGGACTGTTCCCATCGATACACGGTGCCGAACTCCGCCAGTCGCACGGGGAGGTCGCGATAGGAACGAGCCTCGCTGGCGAAGATCGCGATGTGGTGCGGGCAGTTCATCGGCTTGAGGAGGTAGCCGTCGATCTCGCCCTTCTCCATCCGGTTCACCAGCTCGCCGCAGGTGCAGCCTTCCTTCGCCAGCGTGGCCAGTTGTTCGTGATCCACAAGCGGCGGATACTGGCTCTCGCGGTAGTAGGGGAAGTGGCCGCTGGTGCGATAGAGGTCCAGCTTGCCGATGTGCGGTGTGAAGACCTGGTGGTAACCCTGCTTGCGAAGTTCCTCGGAGATGAAGGTCTGGAGCTCCTGGCGCACGGCCGCACCCTTGGGAGCCCAGAGGATGAGCCCCGCGCCGACGCGCTCGTCGGTGTGGAAGAGGTGCAGCTGCTTGCCAAGCACGCGATGGTCGCGCCGCTTGGCCTCGTCCAGTTGCGCCAGATGCGAGTCCAGTTCCGCCTTGGTCGCAAACGCGGTTCCGTAGACGCGCGTGAGGCGGTCGCTCTTCTCGTCGCCCTTCCAATAGGAGCTGGCGATGGACATCACCTTCGCAGCACCGATGCGACCCGTCGAGGGAACATGGGGGCCGCGGCAGAGGTCCTCAAAGTGCGTGCCCGGAGTGCCGGTGGCGTACCACGAGAGGGTCGCGGAGCCAGCGTCGCATGCGCGCTGGGCGTTGTCCAGCTTGTACTTGCTGCCTTCCGACTCAAGCCGCTTCATGCCCTCCGCGGCAACCAGCTCAAATCGAGTGAAGGGTCGATTCTCCGCCGCAATCGACTGCATCTCGGCGTCGATCTTCGCGAAGTCGTCGCTGCTGGGCGTCACGCCGGCGGGAAACGCGATGTCGTAATAGAAGCCGCCTTCGACGGGCGGGCCGTAGACCAGCTGGATGCCCGGGTAGAGCCGCCCCAGCGCTTCGGCCATCACGTGGGCCGCGCTGTGCCGGACCAAGAAGAGTGCGTCCTCGTCCACCGTCCCGTCACGCTTCTTGGCGGTCACCAAGGCGAGCGTGCAGTCCCGGTCGATCGTGGTTCCCAGGTCGCAGAGCGTCCCGTCGATCCTGGCGCCGAGTGCGGCCTTGGCCAACCCTGGGCCGATGTCGGCAGCCACCTGGGCGGCGGTCACGGGGGCGTCATAACGTCGTTCACTGCCATCAGGCAGGCGGATGCAGGGCATCGCGGGAGGATACTTGGGGGTGCGCGTGCAGCGCGGTGATGCGATTCACCCGGCTGGCGGCGGAGCGCTGCCAGACGCCGACTCGCCATCATCAAAGAGGCGCTGCTGCGTGGGGGATTCTTCCGGGATCGCTGCGAGGTCCTCGGCCTCTCGCATGAAGTCCTGGAGATCCTTGAACTCGTAGAGTTCGCTGGCGAATCGGAGGGCCGCGATGCGGTCCAGCCGCCGCAGGGCGCGGGCCACACGCACGCCGATCTCGTGGCTGTCCACTTCCTTCTCGAACTCGCGGTGGAGTGCGTCCTCGATGGCTTGTGCCAGCATGCGCTTGGCGTCCTCCGGGACCGGGCGCTTCCCGCATGCGGTCTGGATGCCCGCCAGGATCTTGGTGCCGTCAAATGGCGTGCGCGTGCCGCCCTTCTTCACCACCACCAGTCGTGCGGTCTTCTCCACGCGTTCGTAGGTGGTGAATCGCTTCTCGCACTTCGCGCACTCGCGTCGCCGGCGCGTGGACTCCCCGTTGTCAGCCTCGCGGCTGTCGATCACCTTGCTCTCGGGGTGGGTGCAGTAGGGGCAAAGCACGCTGTCGGGATGATCTGCGGGAGCAGTGCGGTTCGTCAAGGGGGCAGGGACGGCTCAGCGCGCGGCGGCGGGAGGCGGGCACGCCTCGAACCACACCCTGAGCGTGGCGTCGCCGTCGAGGTCGAACCAATCCACCTGGAGGTCGATCTCTCGCGCCTGAGTCACCGAGATGATGGACTCGTGGGGCGTGGCGCCGTGGTGGGTCCAGTCCTTGATGGTCGGTTGGCCGTCGACGAGGACTCGAATGCCATCATCGCTCACGGTCTTGAGGACCCAGCACCCCGGCGGAAAGAGCACCTTGGCGGTGGCACGAACGCCAAAGTGGTCGGCGGGGACACCCTGCGCAAAGGCGCACTCGGGGTGTGAGGACAGCGGCGATGAACCGAGGGCAAAGTTCAGGCCGCCGAGCACGCTGTGGTCGGTAGCCGCCGCCGACGACGCCTCAAACGACGCGGGGTCGTCAATGGGGCTCGCCGTCAAGGGAAAGGCCCGTGTGTGCCAGAGGATGGGAGCAATCACGCCGCTGCGCCGGATGACCTGCGCACGGTCGTTTCCCCATCGAACCGCCAGCGAGTAGGGGAGGACGGCGCTCTCCTGGCCTGGTTCCGTCGGGTCTTCGGGCGGCTCGCGGAAGACGAGGATGGTGTCGGTGTGGATGTCGATGGTTGACCGGATGCCGAATCGACCCTGGACCTGCGCGCCCTTGACGTTCGCGCCAAGCAACTCGAAGGAGTGCTGGTCGATGCCTCGACCCCGGCGGACCACCACTGGCGTCACCTGGTCCCACGGCCCCCATTCGGTCATCGTGATGCGATCCCGGCCGGTGAGCGACGTGCGGTTGCCGACGGGGCGCGTGCGAGGAGTCAGGGACTCGATGGCTTGGTTGGCGGCGGCGCGAATGGACGTCACGCTGTTGGCGACTTCCGCAGACGACGGCGCAACGTGCTCGGCCTGTGTGCGTGGCTGACCGTCAGCGGTGGCATCGACAGGGCAATCAACAAAGGCGTTGCCCGTGACCGTGGTGTCCTTCGTGGCGCGCAGTTCGATGCCGATGTCGCACCGACTGAAGGTGTTCCCGGAGATCGTCGAGCCGACCGCCTCCGTCCCGGTCGCCAGCGCCCACGGTGTGGAGAAGATCGATGGGTCCTCGTCCCACCACAGCACCACGCCGGCGGGGGACTTGGAGATCGTGTTGCGCGCGATCACGCACTGGCGGCCGTGCTCGATGTTGATGCCCCCACGCTCGTTCCCGTTGCCGGAGTCGCCGTTGCGATCGAACGTGTTCTCGGCCACGAACAGGTTGCCGGAGTAGCCGCCCCACAGTCCGCAAATCGCATTGCGGGAGATGGTGTTTCCCACGACCTGATTCCGTTCCGAAAACGTCGTCTCCACCCCATGCGCCGCGGCATCGGAGAAGTCGTTCCCGACCAGCACGTTGTCGTTGCAGCCAAGTCCCCTGTGGTCCTCGGGGAGCGGCGATCCGCGACCACCCTCGCCCAGCGCCTCTCGGCCGGCAAAGGAGAAGTACCCGTCGCCGCAGTGCGTAGCCGAGTTCTCGGCAAAGAGGTTGCCGGATGATTGCTCAAACACCAGGATGCCGGCCGAGTCCTGCCCGCGGTTGTAGATGCCGTGGCTGTAGCCGCGGACGCAGAAGTCAAAGGCGTTTCGTACGACCTTGTTCCGGGAACTGCGCCACATGGCCAGTCCCCAGCCGCTGAGGAACGAACAGTCGCAGTCCACGACGGTGCTGTCGCGCACGTTGTCAAGGATGATCCCATTCTGGGTGCGACGGGCCGTGATGCCGCGGATCGTGACGCCGCTGGAGGACTCCACGCAGAGGCCGGCGCCGTAGGTGGTGCGCCACTCCTGCCGGTCATTCTCCTGGGGCCACAGCCAGTCCGACGGATCCTCCGCGCTGTCGGTGCCCAGGAGCCGCTGGGCGAAGTTGTCGCTGACGTCGAGTTCGGCGAACACGCCATTGGTGCAGCCACGGCCAAGGATCCCCACCCGATAGCCGTCAACACGCCCGCCCCGGAGGGTCACGCCGGGCGCCTCCACCACGATGCCGATCCCGCGGAGCCGGTTGGGGGCGGCGCCCTCGATGGCCCCATGCAGCGCCCCGCCGCCGAGGTCGACGGTGATGCCAGGGGCCACGACGTGGACGACCCCGTCACCATCGACGTCAGGTACGGCCCCGGTGGGGAAGGAGAGCGTGCAAGACTCGCGCACGACGGTGTTGTCGCTGCGGACCTCCACGACCGGGATGGGGTCGCCCTGGGGCGCTGCGCAGACGCTGCCGCCGCATGTGGCGGCGAGTGCGAAGCCGAGCAGCGTGACGGCGATCCGCACGTGTTCCATGGCGTCAGACCTGTTCGATCTCGGCGACCTTTTTCTCGGCCAGAGCGTCGATCGAGCCGGTGTACTTCTTGGTGAGGTCATCCACTGACTCCTTCGCGGAATCGCGCGCATCGTCGGAGAGCTTGACCTTGGGGTCGTTGTGAAGCTGGTCGATGTGCTTGTTTGCGTCGCGACGGGTGTTCCGGATCGTCACGCGGGAGTCTTCGGCCAGCTTGCGGACCTGGCCGGCCAGCTGCTTGCGCCGGTCGGAGCTTGGGGACGGCACGTTGATGCGGATCTGGTTGCCTTCGGACATCGGGTTCAGGCCAAGCCCGGCCTTCTCGATCCCCTTGATGATGTCGCCCTTGGCACCGGGGTCAAACGGCTTGACGAGGAGCTGCGTGGCCTCGGGGACGGAGATCGCGGCCAGCTCACGCAAGTCCGTCTCGCTGCCGTAGTAGTCGACCTTGATGTATTCGAGGAGTGCGGTCGTGGCGCGCCCGGTGCGCAAGCCGCGAAGTTCCTTCGTGAAGTACTCCACGACCTTTTCCATGGCCTCTTCACACTCGAGAAGAACGGTGTCGGTGTCCATCGTCAATCCTTTCTATGGAAGCGTCGGCGGGGCGCTGCGCGTCATGCGCTGACGCGCGTCCCGATCGCCTGGCCGGCGATCGCCTTGGCGATGTTGCCGGGAGTCTTGTAGTCAAACACGACGACGGGGAGCTTGTGCTCCATGCACATGGTCATCGCCGTGAGGTCCATCACCCCGAGCTGGCGCTCCAGCGCCTCGCCAAAGGTGAGCGAGCCAAATCGCGAGGCATCGGGATGCTTGCGCGGATCCTTGTCGTAGATCCCGTCGACCTTGGTGGCCTTCAGGAGGACATGCGCGCCAAGCTCGATCCCGCGGAGCGACGCGCAGGTATCCGTCGTGAAGAAGGGGTTGCCCGTTCCTGCGGAGAGGATGACCACGCGCCCCTTCTCCAGGTGGCGGATGGCCCGTGCACGAATGAAGGGCTCCGCGACGGCCGGAAGGTTGATGGCGCTCTGGACGCGGGCTTGGACGCCGCGTGCGCCGAGGGCTTCCTTGAGGGCAAGCCCGTTGATCACGGTCCCCAGCATCCCCATGTAGTCCGCGGTGGATTGGTCGATGTGTCCCGTGGCCGCCAGCTGCGCGCCGCGGATGATGTTCCCGCCACCAACGACAATCGCGATCTGGCCGCCCGACTCGTGCGCCTTCGCGATTTCCCCCGCGATGAACGCCAGCTCGTCGGGGCAAATGCCGAACTGGCCGGGAATCGTGAGGCTCTCGCCGCTGAGCTTCAGAAGGACTCGATTGGGAGTGCTGCTCATCGGGTTTGGGTGAAGGAGCGTACTACAATCGCTCGCAGGTCGGCGCACCAATGAAGGCCACGAAACAGTTGCGGAAACCGCCCGTGCGGCGCGCGCCCGCGCGGCGATCGCCGTGGATTCCGTTCGCGCTCGGCGTGCTGATCTCGCTCCCGTTTCACGCCTTGCTGATCGCACTCCTGGCGGGGTGGTCCATTCCGACGGGGAGCATCGGCAATGCTCCGGAAGCCACCGAGATGGTGATCGCGCTGGCTCCGCTTCCGCGGGTCGATTCCCCGCAGCCCGTCGCGGCGACCGCACACGAGACAACCCCCTTCGTGGATGCCGCACGCGCGGATGCCGCGGCAAGCCCCAGCCTGGCCCTGGCCGACGATGGCGGGGGCGAGTCGCTCCGCCCCGCCGGGCTGAGCGCGGGTGGCGGGGGCGGCTCCGGCGGGAGCGGCGCGTCGGTGCAGTTCTTTGGGAGCGCTGGCAAGGGGCGCCGCATCGGGTATGCCGTGGACTGCTCCGGAAGCATGCTGGCCGGTGGCCGACTTCGTCGTGCCCAGGAGGAGCTCATTCGATCCATCCAGGGACTCCCGGACTACGTCAGCGTGTGCGTGGCCTTCTTCAACGATGGATGCGTGACCGCGCCGCCGCCGGCCGTTCCTGGAGCGGTGGACATTCGCGGTTACGCGAAGGTTCGGCCCGGCATGGTTGCGGCGCTGCGCCACTGGATGCAGCAGGTTCCCGCGACGGGGGGCACGCGGCCGGCCCGGGCGATTCGGTACCTGTTCGACCAGGGAGACCCCCCCGACGTGATCTTCCTCCTTTCCGACGGCGAGATCGAGTCGGAGGAGGTTGAGGCGATTCTCTCGGTCGACAAGAATCGGGGGCCGGCACCCATTCACACCGTGCTCTTCAATCTCTCGGGAAGTGAAGGCGGTGAGTCGCTGCACCATGTTTCCAACGAGACAGGCGGCACGTTCTCCAGGACTCGCCCTGAGGTCACGCCGTGAGGCCTCGGCCGCGACGTGCGCTTGCCGCGAACGGCCGGCTCCCATGGCCAGTTGCCGTGGCCGTCGCCGTGGGCGTCGTGCACGGAGCGCGCGCGGACGTCGTGACCCTGCGCGATGGTCGAGGCACGATCGAAGGCAGGGTCACGGGACTCTCGGCAGCGGGGGTGGTCGTCGACAGCGGAGGAAGCGCGTCGGCATCGGCCACGCCCGGGAGCTCAGCGATTCCCTGGATTCGCGTGGCCGAGTGTCAGGTTGACGACGTGGCCATGCAGTCCCAGGCAGCGGAGTGGCTGCGCGCGGCCGAGGGACTCTGGCGAGGTCAACAGCGGCTGGAGCGAGGGGACTTCAAGCTGGCGATGGAGGCGTTCCAGTCCGCGGGTGCTCGCTTTGGGGCCGAGAGGGGAGAGGCGGGCCTGTTGCATGCCGAGGGACTCCTGCGGGCTGGCCTGGGGCAGGGCGTGGAGACGGATGGGCTTGCCGACGCCTGGCCGCTCGTGCTCAGTGTGGCCGACCTTCGTGCTGCCGGCGCGACCGTGGCCTCGCTGGCCGCGCTCCCCGACCCGATGGCGTCGGGCGTGGGCATCGTTCCCCAACTGCCGCCACTATTCATTCACCAGCCGGGAGACGCGGCTGCAGCGCTGGAGGCTGTGCCGTCCGCCTTCGCGGCGGTGGAGGCCGTTCGCTTGCGGGTTGCCCGGATCGCCCGGCTCGAAGCCGCGATCGTCGATTCGCCAGACACCAAGGCTCCACCCCGCGTGCGAGAAGGAGATGGGCCGGTCGATTGGGTGACCACGCTCGGGTTGCTGGATGCCTGGGCCGACGCGGTCGGTCCCGAACCCCGAAAGCGAGACAGGGCCCGGGAGAAGCTGGAGCATTCCGACTACCCGCATGCGTGGCAGCGGGCATGGGCTGAGCTGGCGAGGGCTCGAAGCCTGGAGCACGAGACGGTTCTCAGTCGTTCGGGAGAGGCCGTCTTGGCGTACCTCGCCGCCGCAGAAGTGGCTCGCGAGGAACATCCCTCGCTGGGTCGGCTCGCGGCATCGCAGGCGACGCGGGTGCTTCGATCGATGGGCGACTCGCCAAGTGCCGCGCGGGTGGAGGCGGCGTACGCTCTTGGGCCACAGGAAGGACGGAGCGACTGATGAGTGCAGCGACGATGTTGGTGACGGTGGCCGCGATGGCGCAGGACGGTGCGAGTGCGTCGACGGGGAGTTCGATGCTCAAGTACATCGTGGGTGGAGGCTGGATTGGCGGGATCATCGTCCTGCTGAGCGTCGTGGCGCTTGCGCTCGCGATCGCGACCGGGCTCCAGATGCGGCTGTCCGTGCTCATCCCGCCGGAGCGCGTGAAGAAGCTGCGTTCGTTGGTGGATGCCGGCGACCTGGGCACCGCGCTCAAGGTGTGCAAGCATCCAGAAAACGACTGCTACGTCTTCCGCATCGCGGCGGCGGCGCTGGATCGCGCCACGCGCGGCATGTTCGGTGGCATCGATGCCCGGCACGCGGCCGAGGAAGCCGGTGAATCGGAGACGATGAGGCTGTTTCGGCTGGCGGAGCCCCTGGCGGTGATCGCCGCGATCGCGCCTTTGCTGGGACTGCTTGGGACGGTCCAGGGGATGATCGGCGCGTTCGAGACCGTGGCCACCCAGGCGGTCGGCGACAGCGGGTACTACGAGAAGCTCGCCGCCAACATTTCGGTGGCACTGGTGACGACGTTTCAAGGGCTGGTCGTCGCGATCCCTTGCCTGGTGCTGCACAGCTGGTATCGATCCAAGATCGAGACGGCGGCCAGCGAGGCGGGCGCGATCGTGGACGGTGTCCTGAGCGTCTCCGAGCGGTCTGCGATGGCGCCGGAGGCTGGTGCGGCGTGAGATTCGCGCGACACAGGGCCAGTTCGCCGGCGCCAGACATGACGCCCATGGTGGACGTCGTGTTCCTGCTGCTCATTTTCTTCCTCACCACCACGCAGATGGCGCAGTCGGCGAGGACGGCCGTGGAACTGCCCCATGAGGAGGGCGAGGAAGGCGAAGCGGTTCGATCGGCACTGGTGGTCAACGTCGATGTCCTCGGGTCGTTCATCGTGATGGATGATGCCGTGAGTCCCGACGAGCTCCGCGCGCGCGCGCAGGACGCGGCGTTGGCCAGCCCGGGCGCAATTCCGATCGTCCGAGCCGACCGACGGGCGCCTTCGGCGCGGCTGAACCTGGTGATGCAGGCGTTGCGCGAGGCGGGGTTCGAGTCGATACGGCTGGCGACATCGCCGGAGGGGCGCTGATGAAGTTTGCCGCGCACGTCTCGCGGGTGCGCCGCCGTTCACCCATGCTGGGCCTGACCAGCATGATCGACGCCACCTTCTTGCTGTTGGCCTACTTCATCTTCACGGCCGGGATGGATCGACCCGAGAGCGACCTTCGAGCCCGCGCCGCGACCGAATCACATCGTGCGGGTGGAGCGGCACTCCTGGAGCCGCAAGTCGTGGATGTCATGCCTGGCGCCGGAGGCGTGGCCGTCTTCCGGCTGGGGGTGGTGGCCCACACGGACCGATCGTCGCTGACGAAGGCCCTGGCGTCGCTTCCGCGTGACCCGGGCGTCGTCGTGCGGGTCCACGACGGCGTGGTGGTCGCCGACGCGGCGGCGGCGATGCAGGCTGCCCGCGATGCTGGATTTGTCGAGGTCTCCTATGTGCCGGCCAAGCAGTGACCACGTGCGACGTGGCGCGCGGCCGCTCGACGCAAGGCAAGTGTTCGTCTGCCTCGTTGGGCTGGCCGCATCGCTCTGGGTGGCCAGCGGGGCGCTCGCGCAGTCCAGTGTCGCCGAGCGCCGGCGAACCGAGGCGCGCGTGGATGAGCTTGGGCTGGGGTATCTGCGCATCGGGCAGTATGAGTCGCGGCTCACTGGGCCGGGCCCCAAGGACTTGCGACAGCCATTCGCAGAGGACCTGGCGCGCGCCTACCTCCAGGAGGTGGTCCGAGGTTCGGGTCCCCTGGAGGAAAGTCTGCATGGTCGGGTCGATGCGTTCCTTGAGGAGTGGGACGTCGGTGTCGAGGATTCGTTGCGCCTGGCCGTCGCGCGCCGGGACTACGAGGCCGCGGTGCCGGTGGGCGAGCGAGCCCGGCTTGGGCAGGCCAGCGCGGCAGATGTCCAATGGGCGCGCGGACTGATGAATGCGACATCGCGCGGTTCCAGCGCGGCGGCGCAGCACCTGGAAGTCGTCCGGGCCGAGCAGGCGCGCGCCCTCGCGCGAGCGACGGGGCAGGAACGGTTGAAGCTGGAGCGATCGCTGGAATCGGTGGATGAGCTGCTCCTGCAGGCGCGATACCGCCAGGCGTGGGCGGGGTACTGGGTGCTGTGGTTTGGGTTGGAGGAGGCGGCCACGGAACAGGCTCGTCGAGCCGCGTGCGAAGGCGTGGTGGATCGATTCGCCCGGGTCCTGGAGATCGACTCCGGTGTCCCTCGCGCAGCGGACGCGAGTGTGGACCTGAGAGGGATTCCGTACTACGCGAGTGCGATCGAGGGGATGGCACTGGCGCAGGCCCTGGCCGGCCGTTCGACAGGGGACGCCTCCATCGCCTTGGACTGGGTCGCCCTGCTGCAACACGAGGCGACCGCCCCGGAGTCGAAGGCCGCCGCACCCGACGTGGCGATCCTGGTGGCGGTCGACGCGCGAGACTGGCGGCGAGTGGCCGACGCCGTCAACGGCGATGCGCCCTCGTCCAGGGCGTTGCAGGCTGTCATCGCCACGGCGATTGCCGCTGATGCTGGTTCCTCCGGTTCCCCTGGGACCACCTCGGGCAGGACGGTGGCACCCGGGCCTCGCGAGGTGGCCCTCGGTGCCGTGTACGGCCTGCTTCGGTCGCTCGATTTCCGTGCCATCAGGGGGAGCCGGACGGCGATGCCGGCTGCGTGGCTCTCGTCGAACCCGACGCTCACCGCGATGCTTGATGGATCTGATGCCATTGTCGCAGCGGAGGAATCGACCGGAAGCGATCGCGAACTGCACGCGCGGGCCGCGGTGGAGCCGATGCGCAAGGCGCTGCAGGATGAGCAGGTCGCGTCACGTCCGGAAGTCGCCCGCAGCGCGCGGGCCGCCTTGGGGTGGGCGCTCTTGGAGGCCAATCGACCCGCCGAGGCTGCGCCGATCCTGGAGAAGGCTTCGGAAGACACGTGGGACCAGGCCGAACGCTTGCTTTGGCTGGCGATCACCGCGCGAGAGCGGGCAGCAGGCAGCGGGGCCGCGAGCGACCCGATCCTGGCACGCCTGCGCCAGTCCTATCACGATCGATTTCCCCAGAGCGGGCGAGGTTCCGCGCTGCTCGTGCGCGACAGCGCCTCACGAACGCCGCCCGAAGTGGGCTTCGTGGTGGCGCTCCGGCAGGTTCCCCCCGGGGATGTGGCCTGGGGCGACGCCCAGCGCGAGCTCTCCCGCATCCATTACTGGAACTACCGCAACGCGTCTGGCGAGGAGCGTCGCGCGCAGGCGCGTGCATTGCTGGCGCTCCCCGTGCCGGCTCGTGACCCGCGATCAGGGCTTGCGCCGGACACCGTGCTTCGGCGCCAGCTTGAGGCTGCCGTCGATGGGCAGGTCGCCGACCTCGCAGCGGCTGATCATCTCCTGGCGATTGCTCGCGAGTTGACCAAGGGTGGGGCCACGGAGGCGATCGTCGCTGAAATCGCATGCCGAACCGTGCAGCGGGCGTGCCTGGATGGAGATTGCGCGGCGGCGGCCTCATCGCTGCGCCTGATGCCCGAGGGTGCCGAAGCCGCTCCGTGGCGGGCGGTGGCTCGCGCCACCTTCCTGTCCGCAGTGGAGCGAGCCAGTGCGGCTGGAGTCGCCTTGCCAGCCGAGGTGGGAGCGATGGCGAGCCACTGCGCCCGGGCGCTGCTTCTTGAGGCCCAGGCCGGCCGCTCGGGAGACATCCGGGCGGTGCTGCGCGCCAGCGAGTTGCTGCTCGCCGCAGGACAGCTGGACGGCATCCGTGAGGCCAAGGTGGCGATCGAGGGACTGCCCGACGCTGATCGATCCACGCCGCTCGTCCTGGAGTTGAGCGGGCGAGTGAAGCACGCGCTGGGCGATGATGCGGCGGCGGTGCATGATTACACGCTGGCGGTGAATGCGATCTCGCAGGGCGACCCGGCGTGGTATCGAGTCAAGGCGCGCTTGGTGCGGCTCCTGGAGTCGAGTGACCCGAACTCCGCACGTGCACTCCTCCAGCAACATCATGCGCTCGACCCCAACTGGGGACCAGGGGCGGATGGGGACGCACTGCGGGATGCAGCGGCACGGCTGGGAGTGGGAGCGCCGTCGTGAGCCAGCTGCTCTCAGAAGCCTGCGGCATTCCCGCCGGAGCGCGCGATGACGTCGTGGTCGGCGTGGGATCGACGCCGACCCGTGCCGAGATCTCGCAGGCGATCGACACTCGCCTGAGGCAAGTGGCCGCGCACGCGGAGGGCGCCGGCCCCAAGGGCGTGGAGGCTCGCGCGATCATCGTGCAAGCGGCGCGTCGATTGATGCGCGGCGCGCTCGACCGTGAGAGGCAGGCGTCCAGCGCTGCGGCCGGAGGTGCCACGGCATCGAGTGGCCAACGCCCCGGACCCGGCATGCCAGCAAGCGCGAGTCGCGACGTGGCCGCTCGACGCGGCGCCGCGATCGAGGTTGACGAGACCCGAGTCCGCGAACTCGCCGCCATCCTCCGGGCCGCGGGAGGGTGGAATCCACGGAGTCGCCAGCGAGTGATGGCATGGGCCAAGCAGCGGGGATTGTCCAGCGACCAGCTGCGGCTGGCCTTCACGCGCGTGATGGGCGGGCGTCCGCGAGGGACTGGCCGCGCGGACCCCCACCTGCCGCAGGCCGCAATGGAGGGGTTGGCCGACAGCATCGACGTCGTCATCGATGCGCCGGGCACTCGAGCGTGGTCCACGCCGCTCCTCGTTGTTGCGGGCGCCGCCCTGAGCCTGGGGGCGATCGCTGCCACGTGGTGGGCGCTCAATCGACAGCCAGGGGCCACGGATGGACCCGGGATCGATCCATCGACGCAGAACACGAACGGAAGCCTGGTCGAGGCAGACAAACCGACAACCGTGGAGCCAACGTCCACGGCCACCCCATCGGCAGCTCCCGGCGACACGGCATCAGCCCAACCCGCGAAGGCGGATCCACGCACGCCGCCGACGCCTCCGGTGCGGGCCACGATCAAGCGAGACGCACGATTGGATGGCTTGATCGATGCGTGGGGCAATGCGCAGCGCCAGACGTGGAAGTCAGAGGTCGCTCGCCTGAGTGACGTGGACCTGATGGCGCGACTGGAGCGGACCCACTCGCTCCTGGACGCAGCGACCGCGCTTGCGTCCGGGGCCATCGACCGAGCGGAATCCACCCTCGAATCGATACCTGCCACGCCGCGCCCCGCGCGTGCCGTGGCGGCGCTGCCGACCACCGAGTCGCCAGACCTGGCCCTCGGGTCGTCGCTCAACGGAGCGGGCCGGGCGGCGAGTTCCCGTCGCAAGGCGTTGGAACAGTTCCGCGCCACCGCCGGCGTGCGCATCGGCGCCGATGATGCGACGGCGCTCACGGCCACTGCGTTTGGCGATGCGACTCGGGAGGTTCGACGACTCGCGCAGGAAATCGTGCTGGACCGATTCGCAGCCAGCCCAACGCTGGCCGTGGCCATGGTGGAATCGATCCCGCTCGCCACGGATGGCCGCGACATCGAGTACCGAGACTTCGTCGCCGCCTATCTGGGGTCACCGTGCGACCTGCCCACCAATCGGTGGCGCGAGTGGGCCGCGCGCGCGCTGGCGCAGCGTGCCCTGGGGGCCATCGAATCACCCAGCGCGACGGTGGACCAGCTGGCGGAAACGCTGCGCGTTGCGGTGGCGTCGCGTGCGATCGCGCTCGGTGCCGAGCCGTCGCTCACGGCGGCATCACGTTCGGCGGAGGAGGCGGGGGCGCGACTGGTGCTCGGTGTGGCGGCTCCCCTGGGGCGCGAAGAGCAAGCCCGTCTGACGTCATCGCTGCAAGACCGACTGCGGGCGGGCGATGGCCCGCCGCAGCGATTCGCGGCCGTGCAGTGGACCCTGGTTGAGGCCACCGCCACCGCGCTGGCGTCCCGGTGGCCGGCGTCGCGGCCCGCCGTGTCGCGCATCCTGGCCGACGCCGAGGCGCTGCGCGAGAGTGCCCCCGACGTGATGCAGCAACTCGCCGGCGATGCCCAAGCGCTCCTGCAGCTGGAAGCGCTCCGGCTCGAACTGGAATGGGGAGCGGGGGGGCCGGCATGAAAAGGCGTCCTCCCTGTGCACTGGAAACACTGGCCATCGCGGGAGTCCTCGCGTTGGGAGGTACCGCGCCGACGCCGCGAGACTGGGACACCGTCTTGGTCTCGCTGGATCCGGACCATCCACGCGGGTACCTCCTCCTCGCCGAGGACATCCTCAGCCGTGGCCATGGCGGCGACGACGATCGACTCGCCGCGCAACTCTTCGCCTTGAGCGGCGCCTTGGACCCAACGGGGCTTGGGCGAAGCGCTGCGCTGGCCGTCGCGGCGGCCGAGGATCCAGCCACTCCTGAGGGGGCCCGCCGCCGTGGTGCGGCCGAGGCCCTGGCGCGGGTTCGCGCCGGCCAGTCCGCCGTGGTGCGCGCGCGGCCCGCCGCCGATGCCGTGCTGGGTGCGGCCGAGGCAGCCGCCGACATCCGAGCCGGGCGCATGAACGATGCGCGCAACCGACTCAAGGACGATTCGACAGGGTCGGCATTTGACGCGATCGCTGCGGGGGCCAAGGGCGGCGCGGCGCGATTGCGCATGGACATGGATGGTGGCCGTGATGGCTCGCGCCCTCCCGTGGATGCGGCCGACGTGGAATCGATCCTGCTCGCCACAGCCGCAGCGCTGGATGGCGATGATTCGAGATGGAGCCTGGCCGTCGTCCGGACCAAGCGCGCGCCGCTCGTGTGGGTCGACGAGGAGGGGCTCGCGCAGATGCTTGGCGTCACCCGCGAAAAACCGCTGTGGCGCGATGGCCAGTGGGTGGCGGTTCCGGCGGCGCTGCCGACGGGAACGCCCGCGGCAGCCGGCGGCGGCTAGACCGCCGCGAGCCCGCGCTCAAGGTCCGACTGGAGGTCGGCCACGTGCTCGATGCCGACGCTCACGCGAATCAGCGAATCGCTGATGCCCAGCTCAGCGCGCTGGGCCTCGGGGACGCTGGCGTGGGTCATGATCGCAGGGTGTTCGATGAGGCTCTCCACGCCGCCCAGGCTTTCCGCCAGCGCGAAGAGATGGACGCTCTCCAGGAATCGACGACTCTCGGCGATCCCGCCCTTGAGGAAGAAGGTGATCATGCCGCCCCCGGCGGGTTGGCCGTCCAGCCGCATCTGCCGCTGCGCCAGCGCGTGGCCCGGATGGCTCGCGAACCCGGGATAGATGACCCGTTCGACCTTGGGCTGCTTCTCCAGCCACGACGCGAGTTGCGCGGCGCTCTGGCAATGCCGCTCCATCCGCAGGGCCAGCGTCTTGAGTCCGCGAAGCGCGAGATAGGCATCGAACGGGCCCATGACGGCGCCGACGGCGTTTTGCAGGAAGCGGAGCCGCTCGGCCAGGTCGGCCCGGCCCGTGACAAGCGCCCCACCCACGGTGTCGCTGTGGCCGCCCACGTACTTCGTCGTGGAGTGCATCACGATGTCGATCCCGTGTTCCAGCGGTCGCTGCAGGATGGGGGTGGCGAACGTGTTGTCGCACACCGTGATCGCGCCGCATGCCCTGCCCGTGGCGGCCACGTGCGAGAGGTCGACCAGCTTGAGCGTCGGGTTGGACGGCGTCTCCATCCAGATCATCTTGGGCGCGTGGTTCGCGGCGGCGGCCGTGAGGGCGGCGTTGTCGCTCATGTTCACCGCCACCACCTTGAGCCCGGCGCTCCGGACGCGGACGCGGTTGAGGAGGCGGTTGGTCCCGCCGTAGACGTCGTCCATCACGAGCACGGTGTCACCCGAGTCCAGGAGATCCAGCGACGTGGCGATGGCAGCCAGTCCGCTGGCAAAGCCGAAGCCGCCGCAGGTGCGTTCCTGTTCCTCTGTGAGGCCGGAGTGCTCCAGGCTGGCGAGGCATCGCTCGAAGGCGAATCGGGTGGCGTTGTGGCTGCGCGAGTACTCGTAGCCCGAGTGGACCCCCGGCGACTGCTGCACAAACGTGCTTGACGTGAAGATGGGCGGCATCACCGCGCCCGTCACGGGCTCGGGATGCTGGCCGCCGTGGATGCAGCGAGTGGCGATGTGTGACAAGTCGTTGGAAGCCATGATGTGGTCAGTGGCCCGAGGCCGTCGCGCCGGTGCGGCGCAGGTGCTGGATGAGGTCCATCTTCGTGATGAGGCCAAAGTACGTGCCGCCGTCGGCCACGAGGACAACCCGGTCATTGCGCAGGATCGGAAGGATGGATTCGACCGACGCGCTGGGCAAGACCGTCTGGACATCCTGCACCATCACGTCGCCGACGGTCCGCCGCGCCGCGGCCGCGTCCTCGGTGATCGACAGCAGGATGTCAAACTCGTCGATGACTCCGACAAGGCGGTCAGACTCGTCCACGATGGCCATCTGGCTGACGGCGGAGGACTGCATGCGCTTGATCGCCTGCGCGAGCGGAACATGGGGCAGGAGGCAAAAGTCCTCCCGGTGCTGGTGGCGCCGGACGATGAGGTCGCGCAGGTCCCCGACGCGATCCCGGAGCAGCATGCCCTGGTCGTGCAGCCACCAATCGCTGTACATCTTGGAGAGATATTTGGCGCCCGAATCGCAGATGATGGTCACCACCCGCTTGGGGGCGGTCTGCGCACGGCAGTAGCGAAGCGCGGCGGCAAGCAGCACTCCCACGCTGGAGCCCGCGAGGATCGCCTCGGTGCGCAGGAGGTCCCGGACCGTGCGGAAGGCATCCTCATCGGACACGGCAATGGCCGAATCCACGATCGAGAGGTCCAGGATGTCGGGAACAAAGTCCTCGCCGATCCCTTCGACCAGCCAGGAGCCCGGATCGACCCGCTTGCCCTCGTTGACCAACGGCGTGAGGATCGAACCCACCGGGTCAGCCAAGACGATCTCGCACGTCGGGTTGCTTTCCTTCAAGAATCGACCGATGCCGGCGACGGTGCCACCGGACCCAACGCCGGCCACGAAGGCATCGACGCGGCCATCCATCTGCTCCCAGAGTTCCGGCCCGGTGGTGGGGTAGTGTGCCTCGACGTTGGCGGGGTTGCTGAACTGATTGACATAGAAGCCGCCGGCCTCCCGGGCCAGCCGCTCGCAGAGGTCTTGGTAGTACTCCGGATGCCCCTTCGCCACGTCGCTGCGGGTCTGGATGACCGTGGCACCCATCGCCCTGAGGTGCGAGACCTTTTCCTCGCTCATCTTGTCCGGCATCACGACCGTGAGCTGGTACCCGCGAACGGCAGCCACCAGCGCGAGAGCGATGCCCGTGTTGCCGGCGGTGGCCTCGAAGATCCGTCCGCCGGGCTTGAGCCGCCCATCGTGCTCGGCGGCATTGATCATGGAGAGCGCGATGCGGTCCTTGATGCTCTGCCCGGGGTTCTGGTTCTCCATCTTGACCCAGAGTTCGCAGGGACCGGTGTCCAGCCGCGAGAGGCGAAGCATCGGCGTCGAGCCGATCATGTCCAGGAGGCTGGCATAGACAGGGGCTGGCATGGGTCGGGGAGTCTACGAGCCCACGAAGGGACGAGCCCATCAGCCGCTCGCGCGCTGCGCGCTGCGCGCTAGCGTTCCCCCATGACGCCCACGCCGGACGCAACCAAGGGAACCGTGGCGATTGCCGCGATTCATGGAGGGGCCCTCGAGTTGCGCCTCGCGTCGGATGCGCCCGGCCGCGGCACGGTGGTCGATTTCAGCCAGTTTCGACGGGGGCAGATCGCTCGGCATCCCCTGGTCCGGGCGGTGGGCAAGGGGACCGGTGCGGTGATCGATGCCACCGCCGGCCTCGGCGCGGATGCGTGGCTGCTGGCCGCGAGTGGCCGCCATGTGATCGCGTTAGAGCGATGTGCGGCGGTGCACGACGCCGTGGCGGACGGCCTCGCGCGCGCCGGGCGCGATCCTTCGCTTGAAGCGGTCGCGGGCCGAATCACGCTCCAGCACGCCGACTCCATCCGTGCTCTCGCTGGATTGGTGGAACGCGCCCGCAGCGGCGGCGGATCGATCGATGCCATCGTTCTCGACCCGATGTATCCGCACAGTGGTTCCAGCGCGCTTCCCCCGCGAGACATCCGGCTGGTGCGCGCGGCGGCCGGGGACGACGTCGATGCGCTGGACCTGTTCGCCGCGGCTTGCCATTGCGGCGTGTCGCGAGTCGTCGTCCGGCGTCCCCACCGGGCGCCACCGATGGCCCTCCCAGCGACGACCGCCCTCTCGGCACCGCTCAACGCGCAGTTCGGGAGCAAGCTCGTTCGTTACGATCTCTATCTCCCATTTCGAGCATCACCAACGCCATGAGCGACGCCCCCTGGTTCTTTCACGCGCCGTTGCCGCCCGACGGCGGCCCCGTGTGGATTGATCGTGAGGAGGCGCGCCACGTGGTCGGTGCGCGAAGGATGCGCCCCGGTGATGACGTCGCCTTCATGGATGGGGCGGGCCGCGTGGCGCGGGGAACCCTTTCGGCCGAGCGGGATCGGGATGGGGCGCAGCGAGTGGACGTGTCTTCGCCCCAACTCCAGTCGCGGCAGGGACGCGAGGTCCTGATCGCGACCGCGATCCCCAAGGGGGACCGCAGTGCCACGATCATGGAGTCGATGGGGCCGCTTGGCATCGCTTCGGTCATCCCGCTTGCCTGCGAGTGGAGCGTGGTATCAATGACCGACAACCTCCGCGCGCGCTTCGATCGCATCTTGGTCGAGGGCTGCAAGCAGAGTCGACAAGCCTGGGTGCCGTCCCTGGAAACCGAGCAATCGCCGGGCGACGCGGTGCGCGGCCTGGTCGCCCGGGGTGCATCGTGCATCGTGTTGGATGCAGCTGGAAAGTCGCTGACTCAGTTGGTGGCTGCGGAGGGTCCTGAGGCGAGCGTCGGCGCGGCAGGCGCACCACTGGCACTCTTCGTCGGGCCAGAGGGGGGATTCAGCCCCCGAGAGCGCGAGGAAATGACGTTGGCGGGTGCGCAACTGGCCTCCCTTGGCAGCGGCATTCTGCGCGTTGAGCTGGCAGCGATCGTGGCCGCGGCGCTTGCTCGAGATGCGGCGCTTGCATGAGTGCTGGCGCTTGCATGAGTGCCGGCGCTTGCATGAGTGCAGGCGCTTGCATGAGTGCCGGCGCTTGCATGACACGCATTCCCCGCGCCATCGTGACCGATCATCCGTTGAGGAAGTGGAGCGTACCGGGATCGAACCGGTAACCTATGCCTTGCAAAGGCATCGCTCTCCCAATTGAGCTAACGCCCCAACGCTGGGATCAGCAGAGCAATCGTACTCGCACTCACTCCGTCGTGGAAGCGGCGGCTGGTGCTGCCGGATCGGACGGGACGGATGTCGCTTTCGCGGTGAGCGCCTCGATCGCGCGCGGCTTCACCACATTGACGCCGAGGGACGGGTCGAAGGAGACGTCACCCTTGATGCCGATGAGCGTGCCAAGCATCGTGGCCAGCGTGTCGGCCGTGATGCCCTCCTGGGGCTGGACGTAGGCGACGGTCGCGCCGGTCGAGGCGTCCTGCACCCGATACAGGAGCGGCAGTCGTTCGCCGTCGTAGACGATGGAGGCATTCAAGGTCCCGACGACGTTGAAGTCGCTGCGGGCCTCGATCGCCAAGGCCACGGCCTTGACTTCTTCCTGCTCCCGAGTCATCTCGGCACGCAGCGAGGCCAAGGCCAGGATGCGATCCTGCAGGTCGGTCCGGATGCGGATCTGTTCGGCACGGGCCTTGGCCTGCAGGAGCAGCGAGGGTTGTTCAGCAACCTCCACGATCAAGAGTTCGTACCGGGCACCCAGCGCCGCAAGTTCTTCGGTCTCGATGGGCTGCTCGCGGACGGAAATCCAGATCGCCTCCAGATCCTTGAAGGACTGAAGCGATGTCTCGCGCGCAAGCTGTTCGGGCGACGGGCCCTTGGGCTGGAACCGCGGATCGGTTTCTTCAGAGGCGCTGCCCTCTTCGGCCGCGGCGGTGGTTGCCCCATCGGTCGGTGCCGAGGCGCCGCCCGTTGCCGTGGAGCCGTCCGTTGCCGTGGCGCCGTCCATTGCCGTGGCGCCGTCTGGCGTCGCGGGGGTCGTCGGCTCGGTCGACGCAGCGTCGCCGGATGCGGCCGCCGCGCCCGCCGTGGCGCGGTTGATCGCAGCGGTCACGTCTCCTGCCGTCGCGTTCGCGAGGAAGGTCTCGCTGACCCAACCCTCGGCCAGTGTGGGAAGCGTGATGCGCACGTACTGCTTGCCGCCGACCTTCTGCACGTCGATGACATCCACGGTCGCGCCCTCCTTGATCGAGGCGATGACCTTCCAGGCGCTGCTTGGGTCATTCGCGCGGAGGATGTCGGGAGCGAGCACGGGCGACTGCTTGGTGACCGTGAGGGACTTCCCGTCTTGGCTGAGTGCAGCGCGCGAATCGGCCAGCACATACGCGGTGCCACCCATGAACGATGGCCCTTCGGCGACGACGCGAGCCCAGCCGTTCTCGCGCTCCACCACCTTCACGACCGCGCCCTTGTCAAGCTTCGCGAACGGGTAGCCAAGCTGCGTGTCTGGAGCAACGCGCACGTAGACGTTGTCGCCCGTAAGCACGCACCATCCATCGGCGCCCGTGGCGGGTGCGGGAGCCGCCACAGGTTGTGCGGCAGCCGGAGTGGTCGGGGTCGCCGGTGCGGTCGGTGCCGCGCCGTCCTGTGCCATCGCCACGCCCGACCCGATGCCAATGACCGCGGCGGTGGTCCCCAGGAGAGTGACGAGATGGGATGAAACGCTCACACGGCTCGACTTCATGCGGCGAATCGTACTGATCCAGTGCCGTCGAAAGGGTTAGGATGCCGCGGAATCGTGAGGCCATTTTGCCGGAATCGTCGCAAGGAACAGGGGCGCGCCTGCCGGTCCGCTTGGGCCGCCTTGCTCGCGGCAGCGGCGCTCTCGGCGTGCGATTCCCAGCGACAGGTTGTCCCCGTCGCGAGCTCGGACTTGGCGTCGCGCGCGTTGGCGCTGGAATCATCGAACGCACCGACTGCTCCACTGGCGCCACCGCCCCCGGTCCTGGAGCCAGGACCGGCGACCGAGCGCCTTCGAGCCAAGTCCACGGAACTGACCCAGCTGGGGCCACAGGATGCGTGGGCGGGGGAGTCGCTCCCCTTGGGGGCACCTCTCGACGGCGAGGCGGAGCCGGCGATCGGGGCCGGACTCAATGAACTGGTTCTCGCCGCCGTCCAAGCCAACATCCCCAGTCGCACGGCTCGGGTCCAGACCGCCGTCATGGCGGAGCAGCTGGTGCAGGCTGAGGCAGCCTTTGACATGCTCTTCACGGCGAATGGCCAGGTTTCTCGCCAAGACCAGCCGGCGGTGAGCGTGGTCACCCCCAGCGGACCGATCGACTTCACGGGCAACGGAACCGACGTTGCGGCCTTTGGGGCGGGGGTGCAGCAGCTCCTGTCCACAGGCGGCACGTGGTCGCTCTCGACGGAGGCCACTCGAACCAAGAAATTGCCGCTCGACTCCTTTACCCCCAACCCAAGCTGGCAGTCGACGGTGACTCTCGGATTGGACCAGCCGCTCCTCAGGGGTTTTGGGCCTGACGTGGCATTGGCGCAGGTCAAACTCGCGCAGAATGCCTCGACGCAGAGCCAACTGGAGTTCCGGAAGTCGTTGCTGGACCTGGTCAAGCGGGTCGAGGAGACGTACTGGCGGCTCGCTTCCGCGCGACAGCGGGTCGCGGCGGCCCAGTGGCTCCTGGCTGAAGGGGTCTCGGTCCGCGATCTGCTGGAGAAGCGCAGGGGGATCGATGCCACCGACGCCGACCACGCCGAGGCCGTGTCCGTCGTGGAGCAGCGGGCGGCGGACCTGGTCCGGGCTCGCTTGGATGCCAACGTGCTCACGGACCAGCTGAAACTGATGGTGGAGAGCCCCGCGTTCCCCATCAGCGATGGCTGCCGGATCGTGCCCACGGACCCTCCGGTGCGCGAGGCCGTGGTCGTGGGACTCCGTGAGTCGATTGTTTCCGCGCTGGAACGAAATCCCGCAGTCCTGCAGTCACTTCTCAAGGTCGATGCCGGCGACATCCAGTTGACGGTCGCCGAGAACGGGACGCTTCCACAACTGGATCTCTCGGCCGAGGTCGCCTTGCAGGGGCTTGATGGAGGGCTCGGGAGCTCGTACCAGGAGGTCGCCGACGCCGACTTCGTGAACTGGCTGGTGGGGGCCACCCTGGCACAGCCGATCGGGAATCGAGGGCCCGAGAGCCAGTACCGGGAATCCAGATTGCAGCGAGCCCAGGCAGCCCTCGGCTACAGACGGGCCGTGGATCAGGCTGTCACCGACATCCGGATGGCCATGAGGCAGGTGTCGGCAGGCGAGGAGTTGGTTGGTCGAACCACGACCCTCCGTCTGGCTGCTGCAGAGAGCATGCGTGCCTTGGCTTCGTACGAGGAAAACTTGGCTGAGCTGAGCCCGGAGTTCCTCCAGCTCAAGTTCCAGCGGCAGCAGTCAATGGCCTCCGCGCACATGCAGGCCTACAACGCGCGGGTCGATCTGGAGGTCGCGCTGGCCAGCCTCCGCACGGCGATGGGAACAGGGTTGGATTCCTATGGAATCACGGTCGAATCGGGCCCGGGCCCCTTGGGTGATGTCGATCCGGGGCTTGCGCCGATACTGACAGTTCAGGACTGAGCCAAGCCTTCAGGTAGGCATTGGTATCGTCCCGCCCCCGCAGGCGGCTCACGCGCGCATGGCCACGATTCTCCCGTACACACACGACAACATCACGCTCGCGGCAGCGGCGTTGGAGCGCGGGGACGTCGTGGCCTTCGCCACCGAGACGGTGTACGGCCTGGGTGCGCTCACCTTTCGTGAGCAGGCGATCGAGCGCATCTACGAACTCAAGGGCCGCCCCCTCAACAACCCGCTGATCGCGCACGTCCTGGACATCCAGCACGCGCGCAGCGTGGCCATCATCGATGGGTGGCGACCCGCAGAGCTGGCGATGGCGTTCTGGCCGGGCCCACTCACGCTCATCCTGCCCAAGCGACCGGAGGTCCCGGCGGTGGCCACGGGTGGGCTGGACACGATTGCGGTCCGCGCGCCGAAGCACTCGCTCGCTCGTGTGTTGCTCCATGCTGCTGGCATGCCGATCTCGGCGCCCAGCGCCAATCGGTCTGGCCGCGTCTCCGCGACGCTGGCGTCGCATGTCGCGGAGGACTTTGCCGAGGCCGACTTGATCGTGCTCGATGGCGGACCCAGTCGATTTGGCATCGAGTCCACCGTGCTGGACTTGAGCAGTGATCGAGCGGTCGTGCGCCGGCTGGGCGCCGTGGGCGCGGACGCCATCGCCGCCGTGCTGGGAACCAGCGTGGAGGTCATGCCGGGAGCGGGGCAGTCGACCAGCCCGGGCTCCAGCGAGAAGCACTATGCGCCGAGGACGCCGGCCTCCCTCATCCGGCGCAGCGATGTCGAACGCGAGACCGCGCTGGGGCCCTCCGTCGTGATCTCGGCCGGGTTGCTCCCCTCGCTGGCGGGAGTCGATGCGGTCGTCATCGCGCTTCCGGAAGACCCGGACGCCTGCGCGGCGGCGCTCTACGAAGCACTCCGGGCGGCGGATCGAGCCATGAAGCCGCGCATCCTGATCGTCGAACCCGAGGGCGAGGGCGTCATGTGGGACGCCGTGAGGGATCGACTTCGTCGCGCGGCCGCTGGGTGACCTGGGCGGGGATCGATCCCGTACGCGCCGCGCGCGCCCGCGCCGCTCACCAGCTCTTCATCGGGATTCGCACGCCGGTTCGGTCGGCGCACGCCTGCGCCTCCTCATAGCCCGCGTCGGCGTGGCGCAGGACACCCATCATCGGATCGTTGGTGAGCACGCGCTCCAGCCGCGCGGCGGCTTCGGGGGTGCCGTCCGCCACGATCACCGTCCCCGCGTGCTGACTGTAGCCGATGCCCACGCCGCCACCGTGGTGGAAGCTGGTCCACGAGGCGCCCGAGGCGATGTTCGCGGCAAAGTTGAGAAGCGCCCAGTCGCTCACCGCGTCGGTGCCATCCTTCATGCCTTCGGTCTCGCGATTGGGGCTGGCCACGCTTCCGCAGTCCAGGTGATCCCGACCGATCACGATCGGTGCGGCGACCCGGCCGCTCGCAACGAGTTCATTGAAGAGCAGCCCGGCCTTGTGTCGTTCGCCGTAGCCCAGCCAGCAGATGCGCGCGGGGAGGCCCTGGAAGGCGACCCGCTCGTGCGCCATGTGAATCCATCGGTGGAGCCCGACGTCGTTGGGGAAGAGCTTCAGGAGTTCGTCGTCGGTGGTCCTGATGTCGGCGGGGTCGCCCGAGAGCACCGCCCATCGGAAGGGACCTCGACCCACGCAAAACTGCGGACGGATGTAGGCGGGCACGAATCCGGGGAAGGCGAACGCATCCTTGAACCCTCGGTCAAGCGCCCGCTGGCGGATGTTGTTGCCGTAATCGAATGTCCTGGCGCCGCGCTTCTGGAGTTCCACCATGAGCCGCACATGCTGCGCCATGGAGTCCAGCGACCGCTCTTGGTAGGCGGCTGCATCGCGCGTGCGCAGCGCGTCGGCTTCCGCGCGCGACAGGCCGGCGGGGTAGTAGCCCTCAAGTGGATCGTGTGCGGAAGTTTGGTCGGTCAGCGTGTCGGGCGTGATGTTTCGATCGACCAGCCGCTGGAGGAGGTCAATCGCATTGGCGACCACGCCGACGGAGACGCCCTTGCGCCGGGACTTCAGCGCGAGGGCGCGATCGATGGCCGTGTCGATGTCGTGGTGGATCTCGTCCAGGTAGCGATCGTGGACGCGCTTCTCCAGCCGCTCGCGGCAGACGTCGGCGATCAGGCAGGTGCCATCGTTCATGGTGATCGCCAGCGGCTGCGCGCCACCCATGCCGCCGCAGCCGGAGGTGACATTGAGCGTGCCGGCGAGCGTCCCGCCAAAGTGCTGGCGTGCGCACTCGGCGAAGGTCTCGAACGTCCCCTGGAGGATGCCCTGCGTGCCGATGTAGATCCAGCTTCCCG
>SXOD01000025.1 GCA_005776885.1 Planctomycetia bacterium | reverse complement strand
GGGGCACATTCCCACCGATAACCGAGGCCGGACCTTGCGCCGATGCGCCGTATCGTGCGGGCATGTACGGCATGGTCAACCAGGCGCTTGAGGCACTCGTGCGAGAGAAGTTTGGCGACGGGGTGTGGGAGTCGATCAAGGAAAGGGCAGCGGTCAACGAAGTCGCATTCGTGACCATGCACGAGTACCCCGACGAGGTCACCTACGGACTGGCGGGGGCGCTCTCGGAGGAGACAGGGATCGCGGTGCCGGACCTCCTCCGTGCCTTTGGCGTCTACTGGGTCTCGTTCGCCGACCGTGGACCGTGGGGGAAACTCATGCGCGAGTCCGGCAAGTGCACCTACGAGTTGCTCGCCGCGCTCGATGCGATGCATGCGCGAATCGCGATGAGCTTTCCCGCGCTGAAGCCGCCGTCGTTCCGGGTGCACGCCGACCCAGATCCGAAGCACGCCGGGTGCAAGTTGCTGGAGTATCGATCCCACCGACCTGGGTTGGCGCCGTTCGTCGTGGGGTTGCTGGAGGGGATGGGTTCGATGTTCGGGGAGCGAGTCGATGTGGAGCAGGTGGCCGCGCGCGGTGAGTCGGGCGCGGAGTGTGACGTGTTTCGGGTACGTGCGGTGTCGGTGAAGGGAGTCGTCTCGGCGTGAGCGGTGCGCCGCGAGCCGCGCCGGATGAGTCGACCCAGTACCTGCTGGACACCCTCTTCCCATTTCATGTCGTCATTGGGTCGGATGGCTGCGTCGCGGCAGTTGGAGCGGCGCTCGCGCGGGCGAGCCCGGGATTGAACCGGCGGCCATTCCTGGAGGCCTTCGACCCCATCCGTCCTTCGCTGAATCATGTTCGCGAGCTTCCTGCGGCGCAGGCGCAGGTGGCCGTCCTTGGCATCCGTGGCACTCGGGCGGAGCTTCGTGGCCAGTACTTGGCGCTGGGAGAATCGATGCATGCCTTCGTGGGATCGCCCCGCATCGTCGACGCCGATTCCCGCGCCGCGTGGCCCATTGGAATCGGCGACTTTGCGCCACACGACGGCACGGCGGACTATTCCATGGCGCTGGAGGCGGTGCAGCTCCAGCTGTCGGAGCTGGATCGGCTGGCGACCCAGCTGAACGATTCGGTGCGCGTGCAGCGCCAGCTTCGCGAGAAGGCCGAGGGGGCCAGTCGGAGCAAGAGCCACTTCCTGGCCAACGTTTCGCACGAGATCCGGACGCCGATGACGGTGATCCTCGGGTACGTCGACCTGCTGCGGGAGCCATCGACCACTGAGGACGAGCGGCGCGTCCACCTGGAGACCATTAAGCGAAACGGGGAGCACTTGCTGGCGCTTCTCTCCGACGTGTTGGACTACTCGCGCCTGGAATCCGGGCAATTCTCGGTGACACGCGAAGCGATGCACGTCACCGACGCCGTCCGGGATGCCGTGCACTCGCTTGGAGTCCGTGCCCGGCAGGCTGGCCTGGTGCTCTCGTGGTCCGGCGAGACCGAGGAGACTTCGTCCACCGTGCTCTGCGATGCCGTCCGGCTCCGGCAGGTGGTCATGAACCTGGTCACCAACGCGATCAAGTTCACGCCTCGAGGCTCGGTGCACGTCCACGTCTCGGCGCAGCCATGGGATGGCCTTCTCGAGTTCCGCATCGAGGTGCGGGATACCGGGTGCGGCATCCCCGAATCGCTGATTCCATCGCTCTTCGAGCCATTCCGCCAGATGGAGAGCCAGTTCTTCCGCGAGTCTGGAGGTGCCGGGCTCGGATTGGCGATTTGCAGCAGCATCGCGCGCGCGCTGGACGGGCGGATCGAAGTGAGCAGCGAGGTCGGCCGAGGAAGTCGATTCACGCTGGCCTTCAAGGCTCCGCTGGTTCGGCCGACGCACGGCACGCACGCCGACTCGGTCCCCGACCCCGAACGCGTCCCAGGCCCCGAACGCGATGCCCTCGACACTGCCGAAGGAACCGGCCATCCCCTCGCCACGACGGGCCCGGACGGATCGCGGCTCTTGAACCGTCGAGTGCTCATCGTCGAAGACTCCGTCGACACCCAGCGGCTCTTCGCCCACTGGCTCGGGAAGGCCGGGGCGAGCCTTGGCATCGTGGACGACGGGCTCGAGGCGGTGGAGTTCATCGCGGCGGTGGCGGCAGGGCGTGAATCGACACCCGATGTCATCCTCATGGACATGCAGCTGCCGGGAATCGACGGGATCGAGGCGACCCAGCGGATCCGGGCCATGGGATTTCGAGGAACGATTGTCGGGCTGTCAGCCACGGGCCAGCAGTTTGTGCAGGATCGAGCGACATCGGCAGGTTGCGACCAGTATCGGGTCAAGCCGCTCCTCCGGTCCGAGCTGATCGAGGCGTGCCGGGGAGTTGCAGGCTCTCACGACGTGGCCTAGCCTCCAATCGCCCACTGGTCCGGCTGGGTGGGCGACGGGGCGGTTGCGTGTCGCGGGGCACGCACCCCGGGGCTGGGCGGCCGGGCTCTGCAGAAAGCGAGCACGTCATGTTGAAGAGTCTCCGAATCCATCGCCGTCGAGCTTGGCTCGGGCGCGGTGTCGCCACCGGTGCGGCATTCGCGATCATCGTGAGCATCGGGGCCTGCGTCCCGCGCTCCAAGTCCTTCACGGCGTTTCCGGCACCGAGCGTGACGGCGACACACGACTTGAACACCACGCAGAACCCAACGCCGGTCACCCCTGCGCACATCTACGGCCCGACCAATGAAATCGGGCTGGGGCAGGGCTACAGGACCATCAACTCGCAACCCGGCTTCTGAACCAACGCCAACCAATCTCAAGGAGCATTCCACCATGTCAAGAATCAGTTTTGCACTGGCGGCGTCGGCCCTGATGGCCTCGTCAGCCTTCATCGGATGCGCGCCGCCCAAGGTCCTCGTCCTGGATCCCGGATGCACGCGACAACCGTGCTACGACGCCAACTACATCGACACCGCCTACGGCGCCGTGCGCTACATGCTCGACTACGCACGCGAGCCGATCGTCGGAGACGATTCCATCGACCTCACCCGCCCCATCATCTGGGCCAGCACCGTCAATCTCAATGACTACGGCGAGACGTCCAACTTTGGGCGCCTCATGGGCGAGACGCTGGCGATCTCGCTGCAGAATCATCGGCAGAGCAAGATGATCCAGATGACGCTGCGCCAGGGCAACGTCCCGATCACGCCGGAGGGAGAGTTCCTCCTCACCCGCGACATGAAGGACTTGGCCACGCGATTCAACGCCGGCGCGGCGCTGGTGTCCAGCTACAGCGTGGCGGTCGACAAGGTCTACGTCCAGTGCTCGCTCATCAACGTCGACCAGAACACCCTGGTCGCCGCGGTGCAGTTCGCGCTGCCGCTCGGCCCTCGCACCGAGGCGCTGTTGAAGAACGTGGAGTGGCCCGACGACGCCAACGCGATGATCCGGGCCAACCTGGCCGAAAAGAAGGCGAAGGAGCGGGCGATCACCCGCGCTCACTGGTAGCCATCGGACCTGGCGACAGCCGGGCGTCTGCGAGGGTCGCGCACCTTTGAGTGCACAATGCTTGCGGACGCCCGGTGTTGTTCTATAGTGGGGGGACATGATTCGGTGGATCGGCGTTGTCGCAGGTGGGTGTGTTCGTTGCGGCATCTACGGCGCCACGCGGGCGCTCGCGCCGTAGCGCTCTCGAAGGGCCTTGACGGCCCCGGCGGGGTCGGCGGCAAACCATGACCAGCGTTGGCGGGCGTGCTCGTCGGCGCAATAGGCGAAGTTGAGTCCGACGGTGTCGACGAGTCCAAAGGTGTTCAGACCGCAGAGGTAACGCTGCGCAGCCAGTTCGACGAAGAGCGGGCCGCCGCTATTGCCGGGGTTGACCGCGGCGTCGGTCTGGATGATTCCGACGCCGTCGATCATCCGGCGCGCGCTGATGATTCCCTGGGTTTCGGTGCCGATGAGGCCACTCGGGGCACCGATTGCGATCGCGCGCTGGCCGCGTGCCACCATCTCGCGACCCTGGATCGGTGCAATGACGTAGTCGACGCCTGCTTGGAGCTTTCGTGCGTCCACTTCGAGAATGGCCATGTCCGGCGCGGGACCTGCAGAGTGCATGGCGAACCGGGCGACGGGGCGGACGACCTTGTCTCCCCCCATGAAGGCAACCGCAAGCTCAAACTCTTCGATGTCCAGCTGCGAGGCCAGTTCCGAAGTGGCCAGATCGTCCAATCCGAGGCAGTGCCGATTCGTGAGGATGCGCAGGGTGTCGCCCGTCCGTGAGATCACCACTCCCGAGCCGGTCCAGTCGCTCTCGTCGCTGATGACCAGATCGCGCTCCTTCCAGTGCCCCGCCATGGCGACGGTGGCCAGCCTGGACTGCGCTGCGGTGAGGGCGCCGGTGGTCGGTGGGAGGTCGGTGCCATCGGGTTCGAGGACTACTGTTTCCTTCGCCCGCTCTTCGACTCCGGTGCCCTCGCCGTCATCGGTCTTGGGAGGGGAGATGCAGCTGGTGAGGAGGAGGGGGAGGGCGAGGGACGTGAGGATGGCGAGATGGGGGTGGAACTTCATGGTTCTAGGGTGGTAGTAGGGGTTCTGTGAATTGGCCTACTTGAATCGGCCCAGGAGGAACTTGAGCACCTTTCGCTTTGGATTGCCAAGGATCTCTGGGGCCAACGCAATGACGGCGACTAGCGCAGTCCACCAGGGGGCCATCTGAAGGCCTGGAATCAGTTCACAGATCAGGGTAATGAAGAGAAGCGGGCTGAAGCCAAGCAGTGCCAAGAGAATCAGTACGGTCGGGATATCGATCAACAGGCCAGGTATCCCCATGAAGGGGGGCGCCCCTAAGAAGCCAGTGACCAGGTCTGCCACCACCGCCACCACGAACGCGAGGACGAGTCGCGCGGTGCTCACGCGGCGGGAGTCAGGTCGCATGGCGCTCGGCGTCGCGCCGGAACGAGGTGTCCGGGCACCGACGGGCTCTGGATCAGGATTCTTGGGAAGGTCTTTGAGAAGTTCGCTCATGGGGTCGTCTTCTCCATTTGAGGAAAGGGGTCGTACTTGACGCGAGTGAGTTCGTTCTGTGGTCGAGCGGTTACGCAAGAACGGGGTGGAAGTCCAGGGTTACTTTCGGTTGTTCCCTGTCCCCCCGCACTCCTCGCAATCGGAATCCAAGATGCACCCAGGAATCACTCCATTGACGCATCGAGGGCAACTGCCCTGTACGACGTGGCCCGTGCCATCACATCGTGTGCAAGGGATGGACTTGCCTGGGCAATTCCAGGCCCAGGTACTGCCGCTGCCTTCGCATTCTGGGCACGGTCCGGGGGAACGGGGGGGCCACGCAAGGTACACGACGACCACTCCAACGCAAACCAAGGCGCCTACCGCGAATCGCTTTGCCAACCGTGTTGCCGACTGAACATTGTTCATAATCGACTCCTTTCTTGTAGTTGATTGATGCCGCGCCACCGCACCGTCGAGCGCGGATCCAAGTGCACTTGCCAAGGCCTCGAGCCCCTCCGCCTTGATCGGAGTGGAGGGCACTCGGGTTAGCACCCCGTCGGCATTCATCTCACTGGCGGTGGTTGGGGCCACGACGGGCACGAAGCAAAGCAGCCCAGCTTTCTGCAGTCGCTTGGCCCAGTTGGCGACGCTCTTGGCGGTGCGAGCCAGTGCCGTCGGTATGGTGCGATCAGATCCGTCGCGACTGGGGGAAAGCGAAGCGCTGTACGCGACGACGACTGGGGACTGCTGCTTGAGCGCCATCCGAAGAATCTCCTCGGCGCTCGCGATGGCTTCCGTTCGCAGGGCCGCAGGGTCGTCCGCGAGGCGATCGAGGTCAATTTGGAGGACGATCACTCCCGAGCCCTCAAGGACGGGGAGCCACGCTGCCATGCCGCCTTCCGCGTGCGAGCCACTCATCACTCCGACGCGGAACTCGCACGGAACTGGGTCCCGATTGTGGGCCGTTGTGCACACGGCCTCCAGCGCTGTGCTAGGCCCCGCAGGTTCGGCTGGCCATCGCCGTGCATCCAACTCTTCGTTGGCCGCGCCGACCGATCGGCGGAACTGCGCTGAGTTCGAGTAGATTTCAAGGTCCTTCGGATCCTGATCGCAGCACTTCACGAGCAGGGCGAAAAGGGTGGTTGGTCTTGATCCCTCAAGTCCACACACGGCAATCGATGTCGCCATCGAAGCCCCGGCAGGGATCGGCGCCGTGCCGCGATTCATCGGTTGGAGTTGGGTATTCACGCTTGCTGTCCTATTCCGTCTCACGGAGGTGAAACTCATCGCCGTCGTCGATGGTGTGGGTTGGATCACTCCTCCAACTGCAAGGCGCGTTCAAATCGTGCCTTGGCGGCACGCGGCCAAGGAACCCTGATCTTCCGAGACTGTGACAGCTCTTCCAGGTCTCGCCAAAGAGTGCGCAGCTCCTCATGACACGCGCGCAGCCGGTTCACTTCCGAAGCGGAGCTGGTGATGATGTCTTTCAGTTCGTCAAGTCCGACATCGCCGCCCTGCGCCGCCCGGCGAGCGTTGACGAACACGAATCGGCAGTTGGGAAAGAGTGGCGCGTGCTGCCTCTGATAGGCGGCGCGGTCTTCAAGACTTCCAGTCCACTTCGTCACCACGAGGTGACCGCAAACACCCTGTTGTTGGAGTTGAACATACGCCTCATGTTCCCTCACGCCGATCGAGTAGTCGCCTGCCCCAGCGGATACGCAAAAGTAGACATCGTGGAGTTGCGAGTCGAGCACCCGCCTCCAAGATGGTTCCTCGACATCCGATCGCGTCGCCGATGCGGAACCCAGTCCGGGGGTGTCGAAGACACTCAGGCCGCTGCTCAGAAGTTGCATCGGGCCAGTCGCGGTCACCCAGTCGGCGGCCCGTCCCGATCCACCCTCCGTGGCTATCTGCGCAATCCTCTCCCCGAGCGCCTGACCGGTATCAAACTGTTCCACCGGCTGGGCGACGAGGCCTTGGAAACACTTGAGGGTCCAAGAGCTCCCGTACTTGTACTCGATGCACGCCGAAGTCATGGGTCGATTCCCGGATGGAGCCACTGGATGCCCGAGCAGTGCCTGGAGCAAGGTCGACTTCCCGACATTCGTCAGTCCCACCAGGCCCAAACGGAAGTCACGCTGCCTCGCGGCCTGGGTCGCTTGCCACAGCGGAATGGCCTTCTCTTTGAGAAACTCGCTGAGCTTGTCGACCACCCATTGCTGAGCGGCACCATTGTCCGCCGCCGCACTGCGGGTCTCTTGGAGCAAGTGGATGAACTCGTCAATCGCGGTGTCTCCCATGGGAGGTCATCTGCCGTTGATGGGCGATCGCGTGGCCGCGCACTCCTCTGTGGCTGGCTCAAGGCAGGGCAGGGCCCGAATCAACGCCTCGTTCGCGGTAAGGGCCTCGAGTTGGCTGGAAGTGGGTCGAGTGTGCAAGCGACTGGCCAACTGCTTCGAAAGAGAAGCGAGCCGACTCTCTTCCTGCGCAAAGTGTTGGTCCAGTCGCGCGGGGATCTCGCCACGAAGTCGGTGCGTTTCATCTCGGACCTGATCGCGAACGCCATCAAGCATCCCGCAGACGGCGGACTTGAGGGCATTGCGATCCTTGGTCTTCCCGTGTTGGAACGCGCGGAAGCCTCGGTACGCGGCCCATCCGATTGCCCCGAGCCCCAAGGGGACGGTCACGACGGTGAGGAGTGGGAGGACGGCCGCTTGGGTAAGCCCTCCCACGAACATGCCTACCCATGATCCACCAGCTGCAGCGGACATCGCCCCACCCATGAGCGGTGGCAGTGCCAGCGTGAATCCACTAAGAAGCACGCCTGGAGCGACCGCTATCGGTACCCGGAGCGCGTCAACCGCGCGAGATCCCGCGGTCGCGGCAGGCGAACTGGGAACAAGATCCTGCATGTTCACGCGGGGCCCGGACGAGGCAAGCGTCTCACTCGCGCGATCCAGCGCCTCCTGGCACTGGGACATTGGTGCCGAGAGGCCCTCCCGCACCGCCAGGTCGAGGTCTGCGTGGATGGACGAGGCCAACTCGGGGATGTCCGCGTTGCCCTTGGAGTCGATCAGCGAGAGGTAGTCGCGCTGCAACTGCCGAGTGAGCCGATCGACCGAGTCGTCCAGCACCCGGAGAGCGTCGCTACTATCCGATCGGAACCGTGTGATGCGCTCCTGCTTCCCTTGGCTCAGCGAAACACGCAGTTCGCCGACCTGCTCCTTGAGAGCGGTGAGGTCCGACTCGTCCATCCGGGCGATGGCGAGTGCCTCGGCGGCGCGCGTCGAGGCGAGGTCCTTCACCCTCGCAAGCCTCGAATCGAGCGTGTCCGCGACGATGTCAAGCCGTTGCGACGCGATCGACTCTCGGATGGCGGAAGCAAGTTCTGCAATGCCCGAGCCCTCGGTGCCGTTCATGGCCTTCAGGGCGCTTAACTGCAAGATCGGAACCCCCGGAAAGCCAACGCTCGCCAGAATGGAGCGGTTGTGGTTGAGCCCCTCTTGCAGCTCTGCGGCAGTCAACTCACCGTCTTCCACAAGGTCACACTTGTTGAGAACGAAGATGAACCGACTCGCATCCGACTTCCGGACGAGTTTCAACAGCTCCTGTTCGGCTGCGTTAATGGGGTCGTCTGCGGAGATCAGGAAGACGATCGCCTGGACTTGAGAGAGCGAACGGAACAGGATCTGCGCGTGTTGCGATGCAGCTGCGTTGTCGGCGCCAGGAAGATCCATGAGCCCAAGTTGCTCGTCCAGTCCCGGGAATGGGCCTTCCACCTCGATACGCTGGACGGACTTTTCGTTGGCGGGGTTTCCCTCCTCGCAAGCGTAGGAGCGAATCTCTTCCGGGCGAATGTCGATGGGTTTTCGAGCGTCGTCTTCGAAGTGCACGCGCACTGCCAGAGTTGGCGCCCAGGCAAACATCGAGACGACATTGGTTGCAGGGAAGCGGCCGGTCGGCGCTAGGAGATCGTCCTCGCGGCCCAAGATGGCATTGACCAGCGTCGACTTGCCCCGCTTCGAGGCGCCCGCGACTCCGATGAGCAGCCGCTCTTCGCGTGCCTCCGTGACCATTTGTTCAACGGCCTCAGCCTCGTCGAGTTGGCCGATCTGCCTCAATGTGACCGCGAGACTCTTGGCGGCTGCGATCGTCGCCTCCAACCGGGCGTGGCTTCGAAGGTTCATCGATTGATCCTCATGGGCTCCCCGGACTGCGAGACCGGGCACCTCTCCTGCGAACACCCCCGATCCCCGGGCATCCAATCTGCCGTAGATTGCGCGTTCGGGTTCGGGCTGCCGCTTGCGCCTCCGTTTCCAATGCATCTGCCGAAAGAGAGTTCCGTTCGATCGCCTGGCGCGCCGGTCGCGTCCGAGGTGTCAATCGGTCTGCCGCAGAGAACTGAGTCCGATAACCCAGGAATCGGTCTCGGCGGTGGGACCTCAGCCCCCACCCCCACCCCCGAATCCCTCTGGCCGCAGTACTACGAGGAACTGCATTCGGTTGCGGTCGCGGTGTTGCGCGGGGAGCCGCCCAGCCCCAGTCTCCAGGCGACCTTGGTCCTGCACGAGGCGTGGATGAAGGTCTTTGGCGGTCGCGAGCCCGAGTGGCGGGGGCGCGCCTACTTCATCGCCAGCCACGCCCGCGCGATGCGGCAGTACCTGATCGACCGTGGGCGTCGGCGCAAGGTGGAGCGATCAGCTCTCTCGATTGTGCCGATTCGCGATGCGGAGGAACTCTCACTCGCGGAAGTGGGGCGGAGTCCGGAGCGGGCGCAGGCGCTGAATGAGGCCATTGACGAACTGGCGCACGCCTACCCGCGCGCAGCGTCGGTGGTGGAGATGCGCTGCGCATTTGATTTCTCCAACGAGCAACTCGCCGAGCTGCTTGGCGTGGCTGTGCGCACGGTGAAGCAAGACTGGACTTTCGCTCGGGCGTGGCTCTACCAGCGCCTGGAGTCGCACGCGTGAAGATGCGCCACGCCTGACGGTGCTTCACGCTCCCGGCTGTTGATCGAGGGCGCCTCACCCACCCGGCTGTTGATCGAGCCTCCGCCGCAACTCCGTCGCGAGCCATCCGGGCTGGACGCCGTCGCGTTCCAGGGCGGCGAGGTACTCGCGTGCGAGCGCCGCGCCCGTCACTGTGTCACCGCCTTGAAACGCGAGTCGCGCCTCGATGCCCAGGGCCTCCGTCAAGGCGCGCACAGTCAACGGGCGGTCGGGGTTGATGGCGGTCCGTGCGCCCTTGAGGTCTGCGATGCAAGCGGGGAGATCGCCCGGAGTTCCAAGTAGTGCACGGACGCGAGCCTTTTCCAGGCGAGCCAGGGTCGGGCGCTGACTTGTCGGGTCGATGATGGCGGCTTCATGCTCCGTGGCCCGTTCGAGGGCGCGTTCTGCGCAGTCTCGGTCTCCCACCTCCGCCGCGGCGACGGCCAACTCCAACCACGCATCCATCTTGTCAGCGGTCAGCACATGCGCTCCGGTGTCCAGCCCCAGCGCGTGCTGTTCGGCGATCGGGTGCATCGCCGCCCAGTCGCCGGCATGGCGCAGGGCCATGAGATACCTGGTCCGCACCAGTTGGGACTGCGCGCTGCTTGCGCCGTACTTGGCGACGGTCGATTCGAGCTGAGACTTGCCAAACTCGAGAGCTGTCGGGTCGCCAGCAGCCACCATGGCGTCCAACAAGAGTCGGTTGGCGTTGTCAATGCCAGTGGCATCCGCGACCCGGCCCGCGCTGGCCACCTCAAGCTCCGCCAGTTCTCGACCACGCTGTCGGTCTGCCGCGCCGCTCCAGATGAGCTGCTTCGCCAACGACTGTCGGACCGTTTTGGTCGCCGGAACATCGACACCCAACGACGACACGGCCGTGGCGTAGAGCGATTCGTGCTCGTCGCGGTGCACCGCAAAGCCGTCCCTTCGGGTGACTCCGACGAGGTATGCCGAGCCGGCGCGAATAGTGGACGCGTGGCCTTGGCCAAGTCGTTCCTTGGCTTCGGACCAGGCGCGAAGCTGCAGGTCGGGAGCGCGCGCGTCCTTCATGACACCCAGCGTGAGGCCGGCCGTGGAGAGGAGCGAGACTCGTTCTGGATCCTCCAGGAGCGGGAGGTCTGGGTGGTCGTCCATGATGGCGATGGCGGCCGTGAACTCGGCCGCGGCCGGGCCAAACTCGCTGAACCCAACCAGGGCCTCGGCGGCGATCTTGTGAAGCTCAAATTCGGCACGAGGATCGCCTCTTGCCGCCGCGGGAATGGCCTTGACCGCCACCAAGAGCGACTCCCGCACCGTGGCATCGGGCTTCCCCGCGCGCGCCGGCATCGCGCCGACGACATTCTTCGCAAGGAACTGCACGGCGGCAGCGCTCACCTTGGACTCCGCCTCGAGCTGCGCCAGCGCCGTTGCCAGCTCAGCCGCACGAGTGGACTCCTCGGCGCGAGCTTCGCGCTCTCGCTTGAGCGCGTTGAGCGACAGCACCGTCGCCGAGGCGAGTGCAGCGATGACCGCGGCCACGCTGATCGTCGGCACCCACCGCCGCCGGAGAAATCGAGCCGCAAGGTAGATGGGCGTGCGCGGGCGCGCGGAGACTGGCTGGTGGGCGAGCACAGCGCGAAGATCCGCGGCGAGTGCAGCGGGCGTTGGATATCGATCGGAGGCGTTGAGCGCCAGGGCGCGCGAGACGATGGCATCGACATCACGGGGGATCGATTGGTTGATCGTCGACGCACGAGGTCGAGGCGTCTCGGCGGCCGTGCGCAGCGCGGCGGGTAACGCCCGTGCGAGAGGCGGCAGGGCGGGCCGCCCCGTGAGCACTTCGAAGAGGATCGATCCGAGCGCGAAGACATCGGCGCGACCGTCCACGGCTCGCGACTGCTCCGCGGCGCACTGCTCCGGTGCCATGTACGCGAGCGTGCCAGTGATCGTGCCGTCCTGCGCCAGGCCGCCGGGAAGCGCGGCCCCGGGCGTCGCGCTGCCAGCCACTCCAAAATCGATCACCTTCAGCTGGCCGCGGTCATCGACAAGGATGTTGGCTGGCTTGAGATCGCGGTGCAGCACGCCGTTCTGGTGGCCGAACTGCACGATGTCGCAGACCGCGGCCATGAGGTTGAGTCGCTCGTGGAGGGAGGGGTCGCGTGCCTCGGTGTATCGAGTGATGGTCGATGCGCCCTCAACCAGTTCCATCGCGAACCAAGGCACCGACACACCGTCGACTTCAGTGACACCACACGAGTACACATGTGCGATTCCCGGGTGGCGAAGTCGGGCGATCACCTCACCCTCCAGCTCAAATCGCTGTCGAGCGCGAGATGAATCCAAGTGCCGTGCCATCACCTTGAGGGCGACGAGACGATCGGGCCTGCTCTGCCGCGCCGCGTACACGATGCCGTGGCTGCCAAGTCCCAGCGGGCGCTCGATGACGAAGTCGCCGATCGTGATGCCGGCAAGCGACGAAAGGCGGGCAAGGGTTGGCGGGAGCAGCTGGTTGGAGTGCTCGCCGACGGATTGTTCGACGCCGAGCCCGCGGCGCGGTGCAGATGCCGCGAGGCGGTCGTGCGCGGCGAGAAGTTCGGTCACGCGCTGTCGCGACGCGGGGTCCCCGATTCGGGCAAGGACTTCGCTTCGGTCCGGCGGTGCGAGCTCAATCGCGTCCAAGAACGCGGACTGGACCTCGGAGTCGCCCGGCGACGGTGGTTGCATGGTCAGGGAGTCTGTCGCACCTTCGGACATGCCTCGATACCTGCGAGGGAACGGTGTGTGAGGTCACGGAAGGTCGCGAGATTACCGCGTGTGGGGTTCCCCCCGGAGCATTCATCAGAAACAGCATTCGGAATGCTCGTTTTGGTGAATGCTCAGGGGGTCTAGGTCAAGCTCCGCACCCGAAGACCTGCCGAAGTCACGCAAAGCCGTGCTGCGGAGGGGGCCATGGACATCACCCTCGCGGCTGCGGCGCGGCTCTTGGCCAGCAGGAACATGAACCCGCCGCCGCCGGCGCCGCAGGGGCACCAGCCAGAAAGGTTGGGGAGGAGTGGGTCGATCAAGAGTTGCATCTGTGGAGTGACGCTCGCCGGGTCCATCATGAGCTTGAGCCGACGATTCTTATTGATGCATTCGGCGAGTGCGTCGAGGTCATCCTCCCTCAGCGCCGTGGCCGCGCGCTCCGCCGTCGCCTTGAGTTGGTCGATCGCGCGAATGCGCCCGGGATCTCGCAAGAGATAGTTGCCCACGACGGTCTCCAGGAGCCCGCGCGCCATGCGTTGGATGCCGGAATACAGGAGCACGCCGCGTTCGGCCAGCGCGCGCGCCGTGCCGGGAGTCATGGCAACGGGCGAGATGCGCGGAGACTGTGCCACGCCGGGCGCTGTACGCGAAAGCTTGACGCCGCCGTAGAGCCCTCCCACCTGATCCTGCCAGCCGCCGCGCGTGGAGATGAGTTGCTCAAGTTGGCTGGTCTCCTGGATGAGCGCGGGGAGCGATGGAGTGTCGCCGCGGCAAAGCGTGTGGAGCGCAGCGAGAATCGTGGCACCAAGGATGCTGCTGGTTCCCAGGCCGCTCCCCTTGGGGACAGTGCTGGTCATTGTGAGGTCGATCCCGCCGCCGAAGGCTTGCAGGATCGATGAAAGCTCGCGGGTGCGCGACGCTTTGAGCGGCACGATTCCGCTGAGCGCGATTGCGGCCTTGGGAAGCGCGTCCCATCGGCGAGGGTCGTCAAAGCGAAGAACAGCGTCGAGGTCGCGAATGGTGCAACGTTTCCGCTGGTCGATGCTGCGGATGCGGATCACGGGATCGTCGATGAGCGTGGCCGTGGCGCGGATCGGGCAATCGCCGCCGAGCAGCACGGCCGCGTTGAGGACCGTGCCGCCGTGTTCGATGCAGATGGGGGGCGTGTCGCTCCAACCGCCGGCGAGGTCGACTCGGACCGGCGATTCTGCTTCGATCGTGGTGCCGATGGGTACTGCTGCGTGAACGCGGCCTCGTCGGATTGTCGCCCTGACCGAGACGGCCTTCCCAACAAGCGCCATCGCCGCCGCCTGCAATCCGGCAGCAGTCCGCGCCGAGCCGTGGCGGCTGGCGAGATCCGATCCCGCCATGACCAGTCGCGCCTTGGTGAGCGGGTTCGTTGCGCGCGCGAACTCACGCGAGTAGCCGTCGGCCAGCGTCGCGAGCGCATTGTCGCTCGTGAGCCTGGCGTGTGCGGCGAGCGGTGAGGCGCGGGGGGCGGCGGCGATCTCGCTGGGGAGTCCGGCGGCAAGAGAATGCTCAACGCATGCCAAGTGCTGCGCCAGCATGGCCTCGCCATCGCAGCGTGATGCGAGCTGCGAGACACTGACCCGAGGCGCGTCCAGCCATGCGCGAGGCGGCCGCGCTCGTGGGGTCAGCATCCACTGGAGGAATCGCGACGCGTCTGTGGCGCGCGGGAGCACGGGCCACAGTCGTGCGGTCCAGAGAGATGCTTCTGGTGCGCGGGGATCCAGGAATGCCTGCGGGTCGATCCCGTGTTGGCGCGTGAATCGAGCTAACGGCGCTCCGCCAATCGTGCCGCCCTCGTCGAACGCCGTCTTGAAGTCATCGTCGATGCCGTGGAGGATGCGGACGGCCTGTCCATCGTGGAGGGGAACTTCGAAGCAGCACCAGCCCCGTGGCAACGCGATCCTCCTCCCCAGAAGCCCAATCCCCACGCAGAGGTTGCTGCCACCGAGCTGCGCGGAGTCGAGGTCGCAATCGACCAATGCGCATGCGCCACGGCTGATCAGCGCGCCCACGCGGGAATGCAGCAGCAGGCGCGCGGGGGTGGGCGCGGGGGTGGGCGCGGGGGTGGCTCCACGCACCAGCAGTTCAAGGTACTGCCGCGTCGTCCCCGCATGGTCAAATGGCGAGTGGGGGAGGACATGCGCGTGCAGGCGGAACGGCCTCGCAGCGCCGCGAAGTGTCGATCTCAACTCACCGAACGAGTCGTGCCACGACCCGTGAGCCTCGTACGCCGCTCGGTACTCGCGTGCCCCGATGCCGGGCACCATCGCGCGAATGATGTGGTCGTACAGATCGATGTGCGGGACGGCGGCCTTGCGCAGGGACGGAAGCATCGGGCGCGTGGCGCGGAGCAGGCGCTGCGCCGCGCTGGCCGTCAACGCAATCACTCCCGTGTCGGTGAGTGCGCGACCGCCGGGAAGCATCGCGCCCGCAGTGCGAGCCTCCGTGCGCGTGGGCTTTTGCAAGGCCGCGGTGATGCGCGTGCCCGTGACCGCGAACACGCCGTGCCGGCAGGCGCGTTCAAAGGGAAGCGGCGTGGCGAGGAAGGTGATGTCGCCGCCGGTGAGGTCGATTGGCGGCCGCGTGTGTGCGCCTGGCCGCGTGTGTGCGCCGTGGCCAGCCATCCCAAGCATCATGTCGCCCGAGGCGATGATGGTCTGCCCAGAACGCGGGACGATGGCGCAGAGGTCGGCGACCGTGCGCGTCAGCACGCAGTCGTCGTCCCCCAACGAGCAAGGCACCGGCGCAAAGACCTTGCCGTGCGCGCTGAAGGCGGGGAGTCGACGACTGTCTCCGCCGCAGTGGATGACGGCGGTGCGTGAGGTGGCAAGTTGAGCGGTCCCAAGCCGTCGCGCCGCCGCGGCCAACGCCAGGATCGTGCTTCCGCCGCTTCCGACTCGCTTGCCGCGAGGGTCGGGGAGCACCATCACTGCGCCGACGCCGGGGAGGAGTCCGTGCCGCTTGCGCCAGGCCAGTTCGTGTCGGTAACCACGCGCCTGTGCCGCGGTCGCCGCCGTGACAATGAGCAGGTCAAAAACTGGCTGCGGCGACGGCTCACTCACTGGCGGCACGCGTCGAGTCTATGCCGTGGCCCACTCGCCGGTACGCTCGCCGCGTGGCACGGTTTGCGTATGCGCTTGACTTGGTTGACGATGATGCCGCCATCGCCGCGTACGAGGAACATCACCGCCGCATCTGGCCTGAGGTGGCCAAGGCGCTGCGCGAGGTCGGCATCACGGAGATGAACATCTACCGGAGCGGGTCCAGGCTTTTCATGGTCTTTGAGGCCAAGGCCGGGTTTGACCCGGACGTCGAGTTTGCTCGATACGCGTCGATGCCTCGGATCGACGAGTGGGAGCAGCTGATGAAGTCGAACCAACGGGTGGTGCCGGCCGCGGCGAATGGCGAGTGGTGGTCGCGGATGCGGATGATCTTCGCGCTCAGCGACCAGCCAAAGTGAGCCAGCCAAGGTGACCCAGCCAAGGTGACCCAGTCAAGGTGACCCAGTCAAGTAGCCTCCGATCGATGCCACGGATGCCACGCACCATCCTGCGCGCATGCGCCGTGACTCGCGACTTTGTCGGAGTGCGCGCGTTGGACTCGGTGAGCATGGAGGTCCGCGCGGGCGAGGTGTTGGCGCTGGTTGGCGAGAATGGCGCCGGGAAAAGCACTCTCCTCAAGATCTTCGCCGGGGTGATCGAACCAACTTCCGGGACTCTTGAATCGGTGGATGATGCGGGCGTGACGACGGCGCTGCGGCTTCGCAACACCCGCGATGCATCACACCACGGAATCGCCCTGGTCCACCAGGAGCTGAATCTGGCCGAGAATCTGGACATCGCTGGCGCCATTCTGTTGGGGCGCGAGCCGAATCGATTCGGCTGGATGGATGTCGCGGCCATGCGGCGCGAGGCATCGGTGTGGTTGGCGCGGGTAGGGCTGGACATGGACCCCGGCACGCTGTGCGGCACGCTGTCGATTGCCCGGCGGCAGCAGGTGGAGATCGCCAAGGCGCTCAGTGCGCGGTCCCGCATCCTGATCTTGGATGAGCCCACCTCCAGCCTGAGCGCGCACGAGACGACTCGATTGCTCGACATCATGCGCGAGCTGCGTGACGCGGGCCAGGCGGTTGTCTTCGTGACGCACCACCTGAACGAGGTGCTTCGCATCGCGGATCGTGTGGTGGTGCTGCGCGACGGGCGGATGGCGGGGGAGTTGGCGGGGGCGGACATTCAGCGTGGACGGATCGAAGAACTGATGGTGGGGAAGTCGTTCTCAGGCGCGACGCGAGCGCGTCAGGCGCAGGACAGGCCGCGCAATGGGCCGCGCGATGGGTCGAGGGGCCTCATGCTGCACCGCGTCGTGTCCACGCACCGACGGCGCGCCGCGATCGACCTGCATGTGTCTCGCGGCGAAATCGTCGGGCTGGCAGGGTTGGTGGGCGCAGGACGGACGGAGTTGCTTGAAGCGATCGCGGGAGTGGGAGCGTGCGACGGCGCGGTGTCACTGGACGGCGTGTCGCTCTCGGGAACCGTGTCGTCTCGAGTCGATGCCGGCGTGGCCATCGTCCCTGAAGATCGCGCACGGGATGGACTGTTCTTGCGTGACGCCGTTGGGATCAACGTGTCGGTGGCGTGGCTGCCACGGGGTGCACGCTTCGGCGTCGTGGACCGGGCCGCGGAGCGAGGCGTCGTCACGGCGGCGATGGAACGGCTGCGGATGTCGATGGCTGCACGAGATCGAACGGCGCAGACGCTGTCTGGCGGCAACCAGCAGAAGTCGCTCTTTGCGAGGTGGCTGGCGATGAAGCCTCGGCTCTGGCTGCTTGACGAGCCCACTCGCGGCGTGGACATCGCCGCGCGTCACGAGATCCACGAGGCGATTCGCGAGGCGGCGCGCGGCGGGGCAGCAGTCCTCTTCGCGTCCAGCGAGATGGAGGAACTGGAAGTGCTCGCCGATCGGGTCGTCGTGATGCACGACGGGGCGATCGTCGGGGAGCTCGGGGCCAGCGAGATCGACAGCGCCGCGATCCTTCGACTGGCCACGGGAGGTGTCCTGTCGTGAATGGCGTAAAGAAGAATATCGGCCTGATCGTGCTGCTGGTCATCACGTGCGTGATCGCTGCGTCTTTTGGAAGCGGCTTCCTCACCGCGTTCAACGCGATGAACCTCATCCAGCGGACGGCACTCTTTTCGATCCTGGGAGTTGGTGCAGGCATCGTGATCGCGACCGGTGGGATCGACCTTTCCATCGGGTCCATCGTCTGCCTCGCCGGAATCGCGACGCCGTGGCTCCTCGTCGAACATGGGTGGAGTCCGTGGGCCGCGGTGCCAGTCGTGTTGGCCGTGACGGCGTTGCTCGGCGTGGGACACGGGCTCCTCGTCACGCGGCTGAGGTTGCAGCCGTTCCTCGTGACGTTGTGCGGCTTGCTCCTGTACCGCGGCGTGGCGAGGTGGATGACCGACGACCAATCGCAGGGATTCCGAGGGGAGTTCACTGGCCTCCGCGACATCGCGCTCGCCAAGATCGCGATCCCCGGCCTGGAATCCTTCCGACTTCCGGCGACGGCCATCCCGCTCACTGTGCTGGCGGTGGCGACCGGGCTGTTCCTCTCTCGCACAGTGTGGGGGAGGTGGCTCCTGGCAACCGGCAGCAATGAGTCCGCCGCTCGGTACTCGGGCGTCCCCACCGCCGGGCTGACGACCCTGGCCTACATGGCGTGCGCGCTGCTGGCGGGCGCGGGCGGGATGCTCTTCATCTTCGACATCGGGAGTGCGCAGCCAAGCGACTTTGGCAACTTCTACGAGCTTTATGCGATTGCCGCCGCGGTACTGGGCGGATGCAGCCTGCGTGGCGGGAGCATGAGCGTCGTCGGGATCATCCTGGGGACGGCGGTCTTGCAGGTCTTGCGCAATGCGATCATCCTCCTGGGGCTTGGCTCCGAGCTTGAGTTTGCGGTGATCGGAGGCGTCTTGCTCATCGGTGTGTCGGCTGACGAGGTGGTGAGGCGGTGGGGGCGAACGTCCGCTCCCGGTTATCGGTGAGAATGTGCCCTTGGAGGGCACATTCTCACCGATAACCGGGGAGGGACCTTGCCTGCGCAAGTCAAGTGGCCGTCTCAAGTTGCATCGAATCGACCAATGGTGGGTGTATATTCCGAGGCTTCGCAGCCCCTTCCCCCCGATTTGGGGCTCGCAATCGCGGTTGCTGACCTCGTGAGCCGATAAGCCTCGTCCACCTCTGAGAGTCTCCATGTCAAGCCCATCTGATCCCTACGAGTACGCCCCCACCGCGCGCGAGCAAGCCTTCCTGGCGAAGGTGGAGGACACGCGGCACGAACGCGAGATCATCAACGGGCTGAACCCCTTCTTCGACGAGAAGGCCCCGGAAGACATGCACACCTTCTACAGCTCGGACGAGATCGTCCAGCTGCGCGTGCTCAAGGGGACTGATCGCGATGTCGAGAAGCGGATGCCCGTGAAGCTCACGCGGCACTTCTTTGACCTTGCGCGAAACAGCCCGCCGCTGCAGCGCCTGGTGAAGGCGAGTTCGGATGAGACGACGGACCTGCAGGGTTCGGAAGACCCGGGCAACCAGATGGACTACAGCCCCGTCGAGGGCCTCCTCCACAAGTACGAGATGGGGCTGATGTACGTGGTGTCCACCTGTTCCGCGCACTGCCGATTCTGCTACCGCGAGGAGTTGATCGCCCGCAAGGAGATCAAGCGGCAGGACGGAACGGTGGCCAAGAAGGGGATGGCGACGATTCCCGATGTCACTGCGTACATCAAGCGATTCAACGCCGAGGTCAAGTCCAACGGCGGCGTCCACCCCGTGTGCGGCCGCGAGAAGTTGCGCGAGATCCTGCTCTCTGGCGGTGACCCGATGGTCTTGAACAACTCCAAGATCGCGGCGTGGCTGGGCGCGCTGGCCGAGTCAGGGGTCGAGTCGATCCGCATCGGCACCAAGGAGATGGCCTTCTATCCGCAGCGTTTCGATGCAGCGTTCTTGGCGATGCTCGACGCGTTCCACGAGTCGTACCCGGAGGTCGGCCTCCACATGATGGTGCACTTCGAGCACCCCGACGAGTTCCTTGCCAAGGGTGCGGATGGGCACTACCTGACGGGCACGTCTGGCGCGCCCCTCTGGATTCCGGCAACCGGCGCCGCGATGCGCGGCATCTCCGACCGCGGATGGGTCACCGTCGAGAACCAGGCCCCGATCATCAAGGGAATCAACGACGACGCCGACGCGCTTCGCATCTTGCAGCGCGAGTTCAAGCGCGCCGGCGGCGAAAACCACTACTTCTTCTGCGGCCGCGACATCATCGCCTACCGCGCCTTCAATGTCCCGATCGAGCGCGCCTGGCAGGTGCTCAATGAGTCGCAGAAGGGACTCTCCGGCGTGGAGACGCACGCGCGGCTGTCGATCACGCACTACAAGGGCAAGACGGAGGTCAACGCCGTCACCAATGAGGCGATCCCAGGGCTCAAGGGGAGCGAGAAGGGCGTCGTGCTCTTCAAGATCCTCCGCAATGCACACAAGGCGGGCGACAAGGGCAAGGTGTGCATCGTGGGCCGGAATCCCGAGGCGTTGTGGTTCGACGGATACGACGACCGTGTGCTTTTCGACGAGGCCGGGCTCTACTCGTACAGGCGAGTCAAGTCCGCCCGCGAGACGCACGCTGCCGTCCCTGTCATCCCAGCGACGACCTGCCGATGATCGACAAGCGCGTTGCCAGCCCTGCGGAGGCGGTGGCTGACATCTTCGACGGCGCCACCGTGATGATCGGCGGCTTCGGCGAGGCTGGGTCGCCCATCGAACTGATCCATGCCCTCATCGACCAGGGTGCGAAGGACCTGACGGTCGTCAGCAACAACACGGGCACGGGATTGGTTGGCCTCGCGGCGCTGTTGCGTGCGGAGCGCGTGTCGAAGGTCATTTGTTCGTTCCCAAGGACCGCGGGTTCGACCGTGTTCCCCGACCTCTACCGCGCGGGCAAGGTGCAGTTGGAGCTGGTGCCTCAGGGGACCCTTGCCGAGCGCATCCGCGCCGGGGGTGCCGGGATCGCTGCCTTCTTTACTCCCACCGGCGTTGGCACGCCGCTCGCCGAGGGCAAGGAGTTGCGAGTCTTCAACGGCCGCGAGCATGTGCTGGAGCATGGGCTTCGCGCGGACTTCACGCTCATCAAGGGTCGAGTCGCCGACACGCACGGCAATGTGATGTTCCACCGCACCGCGCGCAACTTCGCGCCGATGATGGCGACTGCGTCGGAAGTCACGATTGTCCAGGCGGCGGAGGTCGTGGACGCCGGCACGCTGGACGCCGAAGCCATCGTGACCCAGGGGATCTTTGTCGATCGCGTGGTCCATGTCGGCCAGCCGCAGCTGGAGTCGGCCCTCAACGAGGCGGGAGCCAGCTACCCATGAGCGTCGCCTCGAGTGGCAAGAAGGGCGTCGCAGACGCAGCCAACCCATCGGCGGGCTGGACTCGCGAGGACATCGCGCGGCGCCTCGCGCAGGACATCCCCAACGGTTCCTATGTCAACCTTGGCATCGGCATCCCCGAGTTGGTGGCCAAGTGTGTCCCCGAGGGCCGGACGCTGGTCTATCACACCGAGAATGGATTGCTCGGCATGGGGCCGTCGCCCGCCGCGGGGCAGGGCGACCCGGAGCTCATCAACGCCGGCAAGCGGCAGGTCACGATGATGCCGGGTTCGGCGTTCTTTGACCAAGCCACCAGCTTCGCGATGATTCGCGGCGGGCACCTGGACCTGAGCGTGCTCGGCGCGCTGCAGGTGGCGTCCAATGGCGACTTGGCCAACTGGTCCACCGGCGCTGACGACGCGATTCCCGCCGTGGGCGGCGCGATGGACCTGGTCGCCGGCGTCAAGCATGTGTTCGTGATGACCACGCACACGACCAAGGACGGCGAACCGAAACTGGTCGGGCGATGCACCTACCCGCTCACGGGGCGAGGCGTCGTCGATCGGGTGTATTCGGATCTGGCGGTGATCGACATCACGGAGCGTGGCTTCGAGCTGGTCGAGCTGGCGCCGGGTGTTTCATTCGAACTCGTGCAGGAGCGGACCGGCGCGCCGATCCTGCGCACGGAGTGACAGCGCCCTCGGCGCAACAGAGAGACTTGACATGAGCACCAACGCAGAAGCCATGGCGACCCAGCATTCGTCGACGACAACGAACCACCCCAGCCGCAGCGCCGAGCTCTTCGAGCGTGCGAAGAAGGTGATGCCGGGCGGCGTGAGCCGCAACACCGTCTTGCGAGCGCCTTACCCGCCCTATGTCGCGTACGGGCATGGATGCCATGTGACGGACATCGATGGCGTGACTCGCATCGACTTTTCCGGCAACATGGCCTCGCTCATCCACGGCAATGCGTACCCGCCCATCGTGGAAGCGGTGAAGGCGCAGATGGAGCGCGGCTCCGCGTTCATGATGGCGACCGAGGCAGAAGTGCTGCACGCGGAGCACATGTGTTCGCGCAGTGCTGGATTTGAGCGGATTCGGTTCGTCAACTCCGGCACCGAGGCCGTGATGGCTGCGCTCAAGACCGCCAGAGCCTTCACGGGCCGGCCGAAGATCGCCAAGGCCGAAGGTGCGTACCACGGCGGGTACGACTACGCCGAGGCCAGCCAGGCGCCGACGCCAGCGACCTGGGGCAGCGTCGACCATCCCAACACCGTCGCGCTGACGCATGGGTCGCCTCAGTCCGCGCTGCAGGATGTGGTGATCCTGCCGTTCAACGATGTGGATCGATCCATCGCCATCCTCGACGCACACAAGCACGACCTCGCCTGCGTGTTGCTGGACCTGATGCCGCACCGCGTGGGAATGAATCCCGCCGCGCCCGCGTTCGTGCAGGCGGTGCGTGAGTGGACCGCGGCCAACGGTTCGCTCTTCGTGGCCGACGAAGTGATCACCTACCGCACGGAAGTGGGGGGGTTGCAGTCGCGCTACGGCGTGCTGGCCGACCTCACCTGCATGGGAAAGGTGATCGGCGGCGGCTTCCCGGTCGGTGCGCTGGCGGGTCGAGCCGACGTGATGGATGTAATGAACCCGGGTGCGGCGAAAGTGCTGTATCCGCTCTCGGGAACCTTCTCCGCCAACCCGATCACGATGACCGCCGGCCGGATTGCGATGGAGCACTTCGATGCCAAGGCGGTCGCCAAGGTGAACGCGCTCGGCGACCGCGCTCGCGCCGGCATCGAGGCCGCCATCGCGCGAACCGGCGTCAGCGCTAGCGTGGCCGGAGGCGGGTCGATGTTCCGCGTGCACATGAAGGCCAGCGTCCCGCAGAACTATCGCGAGGCGTTTGCGACGCCGGCAGAGGCAAAGGCGCTCAAGACGCTGCTGGACCACCTCTTCGAGGAAGGGTTCCTGCTCATCGGCACCGGCACCTGCATGATCAACACGGCAATGGGGAACGACGAGATCGATTCCCTCGTCGCGTCCATCGAAGCGGGGTTCAAGCGAGTCGTCGCGGCGGGGTGAGAGCGCGGCCCCCCAACGTCCGTTCCCGGTTATCGGTGGAAATGTGACCCTGAGGGTCACATTTCCACCGATAACCGGGGGTGGACCCTGTGCCCCAGCCCCGGCTCAGTCCCGCTCGACAAAGAGCGCCAGCCCCTGGCCCACGCCGATGCACAGCGACGCAATGCCGCGCTTGGCGTCGCGACGGACCATCTCGTGGATCAGCGTGCAGGTGATTCGAGCGCCACTGCACCCCAGGGGATGCCCAATCGCGATGGCGCCGCCGTTGACATTGACTCGCTCGGCATCCAGGCCCAACCCACGCACGCACGCGACGGACTGCGCCGCGAAGGCCTCGTTGATCTCGAAGAGGTCCACGCTGCCAAGATCCACGCCTGCTCGCGCCACCAGCTTCTGAATCGCCGGCACCGGGCCGATGCCCATCACGGAGGGATCGACTCCCGCCGACGCACCGACTCCGATGAACGCAAGCGGCCTGAGGCCGAGCGCCTTCGCGCGCGACTCCTCCACCAGCACCAGTGCCGCCGCGCCGTCGTTGATGCCTGACGAGTTGCCAGCCGTGACGGTGGCGTCCGCCGCCGAGGAGAAGCACGGCTTGAGCGTTGCCAGCTTCTCAAGCGTGGTGTCGGGGCGCGGGTGCTCGTCTGTGCCAAACACGACCGGCGGCTTCTTGCCCTGCGGGATCTCGACAGGCACGATCTCATCCGCAAACCGACCCGCTGCATTCGCCGACGCCCACCTCTGCTGGCTTGAGAGAGCAAACGCATCCTGGTCCGCGCGCGACACGCCGTGCTGGCGCGCCACATTCTCCGCCGTCTCGCCAAGGGAAATCGGCGGATACATCGCAGCGAGGCGAGGGTTCACAAACCTCCACCCAATCGTCGTGTCCGCCAGCTCCTGCCCTCTCCCAAACGCCTGCTCGGCCTTGCTCAGGACATACGGCGCACGGCTCATCGACTCCACGCCGCCTGCGATCAGGACGTCGCCTTGCCCCGATTCAATCATCCGCGCCGCGACATGGATGGCCTCGAGCCCCGAGGCGCACAGGCGGTTGACGGTCGCGCCCGGCACGGTGACGGGCAATCCCGCCAGCAGCGCGGCCATTCGAGCGACATTCCGATTGTCCTCGCCCGCCTGGATGGTGCAGCCGAGGTAGACGTCGTCGATGGTGGCTGGATCGATTCCGGCGCGGTCCATCACGGCGCGGATCACGCGCGCAGCCAAGTCATCGGGTCGAACCGCGGCGAGCGTGCCGCCGTGGCGGCCAACGGGGGTTCGGACAGCGGCGATGACACAGGCGCGGCGGGGGCGGGGCGAGTCTGGAATCGGATGCGTCGATGGCATCGGGAGAGGGTACGGGAACATGGCGGGAAGAGCCCTTCGGACCGGACGGATGCGTCCTCGCTCGGGGGGTGGGATGTCCAGAGCGACCGGATTTCACTGCGCTGAAGACATCGCTATTGTTCCAGCCCATCGGGCGACGAATGTCGTGCTGAGACAGTCATGAGCATTGACCCTTCCCCGTCACGACAGCAGCGACTGCATCAGCATCTGGAGCCATCCCCAAGCAAGGAGGAATGGGCCACACAGTTGCGCGATGCCTTGGCCGCTGCGCTGGCGTCGACGCTGGCTCGCGCGAGGAGTGCTCGGGACTTTGCGCGACGGCTTGGCCTGGACAAGTCGATCGGGTGGAAGGTGTGGCGGATGGCGACGGCCCCCAACGGCCGTGCGGTCCTGCGGGTCATCCCCAAGCAGCGTGGCGTGAAGCGCATCGCCGAAGCGCTTCGGCGCAAAGGCATTCCGGCTGTTCAGGTCGATGAGATCGTCCGGCTGGCGCACGGCGCACTGGTTGCCGAAGAGCACGAGCGGCGCGCCGCTGCGGACGAGATGGTTGACTCGGCGAATGGGCGGCAGACCATCCCGAGGCTGTCGTCGAGGGCGCAAGTCGCGCGACGAGAGGAGGAGTTTGGCATTGCCACTCGAACGCTGGGCTACTCTGTTGAAATGCGAGTTGGGGCCTTCCTTCTGGCCCCTGACAGGACGGGTGATCGAGTCTCGCTTGCCGCTGCCACGCTTGTGGTTGGACCTCGTGCGGCGCGGCCCGGCTCAGCTGTGCGGGTGTACATGCCCATCGCCGGCTGGGAGGGAGAGAAACAGCCGCAACTCTGCGGCGACGAGGGCGAGTTGGTGAGCGGGGTTCCAGGACTCGTGAAGTCCTTGTGCACGGAAGGGCTGGACGAAAGCCAGTTCAGCCGCGTGGACCAACCGCCGGAGGATCTTCTCCCATGGTTGGCAGTACTCCCGCGGCCAGGGACACCTGAGACGCTCGCGTTTCTGGAGGTGGCCAGGGGAGTCGGTGCGATCCACGCTGCCGAGCCGCACGACTTTGGATCGCTCTCTTTGGTCACAGGCGTCCCAACGAGGCGCGTGATCTTCGACGTGTTCTTCCACCGGTCGCTCCCGGTCCCCCACTTGACCGCGTCGTACCGAACTACGAAGGGAGTGTTGCCCAGTCCAATGGCTGGCACGATCAGGCTCGCCAGCCCCTTTCCTGATGGCGCCGTCCTGGATTGCAAAAGGCCTGGCTTGGGGGCGGGGTTCGCCGATGCCGATGCTCGCTACCGACGATTGCTCGCGTACGCAACAGGGGCGCTGGATCGGCCACTTGGTGAGTTCCAGCGTTACCGGGTCTCGTTGCAGTTCCCCGCGTATATGGGGCACATCGTGATCGATTGGCCGCTACCGATCAAACGGCCGTTGGACTGAGCCCGGACAGGCGATCGGCGATGCGAGGGTGGTTTCGCGGAGCGCTACCGGATACACAAAAGTGTCTCTGGAGACAGAGTTGTGATTGTGGGAGTCTTGGCGGCCTTGTTCGTCGTGTCCTACAGGGCATACTGGGGTCCACAATCCTCGGCAGAAGAGGCCACGAAGGTTTCTTTCAACCGGGTGTTGTGAGTCTTGGAGTACGGCAGACTTGCCGCCGACGGATCTTGCGTTGCCGCTTGGAATCGGACCCGCAGGAGTTGCACACCATGAGAAACACGCGACTATCGACTGATCCATCCGCAGCTGTCCTCCTCCTGGCCCCGAGCTTGCTCGCGTGCATGGCCTTGGCGCAGGACATTCCTTCCGGCGAGGTGATCACCCAGAACAGCCAGTTCAACGATGGCCAGGACCCCGCCGGTCCCAGCATCGCAGGTTGGACGGTCAGTTCCGGGTACGAGGCCGGCGTCGCCGAACTGTGGAATGGCCGCTTCGTCTTCCGCGGCACGACCATTCCTTCGGGCACGACGGCCGGTCGATTCCAGAACCACTACCTCTACGACACCTACCCCGGATCGCGGGCCGGGCTGGAGGCGGGCCTCTACTCCATCACTTGGCGATTGACGGGGCAAGGCGGAACGGCCGACTATTGCTGGGCTCGAGGTCACCTTGCGCACGACTCGACAACCGCGGCGGAAACGACCTACTTCAATGTGTGGGTGCCAGGGGACATTATCGGTGGCGGCTGGATGACGCGGCAGTACACGGAGACGCTTCCGCTTGGTACGAGCGTGATTGGACTGTCGATTCGTTCCACCAATGCCGATGCTGGGCCGGGCGCGTACGCCGGTATCGATGAAGGTGCAGTCATTCTCACCGAGCGAGTGGGCTGGGATGTGCAGGGCTACACGGTCAACATCAGCCAGACGGACGGCAACCTGCCAGCAAACCCGCCGGCACCTGGCTATGGCATGATCGGCGGTCACACCTTGAACCGCGGCGGGATGTTCATCAACGACCCCGACGTCACCTTCAACTGGCCGGCGACCAGCCTCTCGATTGGGACCAAGGGGACGATACTCCTCCGCGACGGCAACCTCCGCGTTGGGGAGCTGGATCTCAGGAACGCCGGAAGTTTCGTGTGGCAGGGGGGCTCGATCGAGATCACGGGCAAACTCAAGGGTTTGCTTTCGGCTGACCCCGTCGTCGCTGACGACATCTTGGAACTCACCGTGAATCCCGGAGTTGGTGGTACGGCGTTTTTCAGCAGCGTGAATGAGTCGGCGCTAGAGGGCGCCGTTCGGGTGAACGTCGCCACCGGGAGCCTTCAGGTGGAGGGGGCGGTTGACATTCCAACGATGGTTGTCCGTGACGCCGCGCGGGTGGCGCTGACATCGTATTATTTCGGCGGCTATACAGATGACGACGGATGGGTCTTCGAGCCGGGATCCGAGCTCTTTGGCAGTGGGACGCTTCGGTCACCGGTCACGATTGAGGCGGGTGCCACGCTCCAGCCGTACAACGGGACGCTGACCCTCACTGGCGAGTGCCTGCTCGAGGGCGACCTCAAGGCGCGGCTCGATCAAGCATCGGCGAGTTTCTTCCAGACGCCGTACGCGATTATCTCCGAAGGGATGATGTTCACGAACGCCAGTCCGAAACTTCCGACAGCAGTGGCGGCGACGATCAAGTCATACGACTGGACGACCGCGTACTGGAATGTGTCGCACACATGGCCACTCATCATGGGCAACATCGCTCCCAACGCGCATTTCACGCTGCAGCCATCGGGGTACTCCAACCTCAACCTGCTGGCGGCAGCGCGACCTGATGCGGGATTCAGCCTGGTTGGCGAAGGCGACGATGGCGCGACGGGGCTGTTCCTCAAGTACAGCCCGATTGCCGCCCCATCCATCGTCAACTGGGTGGTGACCGAGGAGACCTGCCTGAAGCACAACGGCGCGATCAACATCACCGTGACCGGCACCTCGCCAACGTTCTCGTGGTCTGGCCCAGGCGGGTTCTCGGCATCGACCGAGGACATCACTGGTCTCGGCGCCGGCGCGTATCTGGTGAATGTCACGAACTCGGCAGGTGTAGCCTCGCAGGAAATCATCGTGTCTGCCGCCAACGGCCCCGACTCCGACGGCGACGGCACGGCCGACTGCGACGACGGCTGCCCCAGCGATCCCAACAAGTTGGATCCTGGTGCCTGCGGCTGCGGTGTTGCTGATACCGACTCGGATGGTGACAGTACCCCCGATTGCAACGACGGTTGCCCGAGTGATCCGTTGAAGACGAGTCCCGGCACTTGCGGTTGCGGTACGCCCGACGCGGACAGTGACGGCGACGGCACGGCCGACTGCGACGACGGCTGCCCCAACGATCCGTTGAAGACGAGTCCCGGCACTTGCGGTTGCGGCGTCGCGGACACCGACTCTGACGGCGACGGCACGGCCGACTGCGACGACGGCTGCCCCAGCGATCCGTTGAAGACAAGCCCCGGCACTTGCGGCTGCGGTACGCCCGACGCGGACAGTGACGGCGACGGCGTTGCGGATTGCGACGACGCGTGCCCCGCGGTGGCTGGTGAGGCCCCCAATGGCTGCCCGGCGGGGACGATCACCGTTGACTCGGTGAGCGCAACCACCTGCGGCGACTCCAACGGCGCTATCAGCATCACGCTCGTGAATGCCACCGGCGTCTCGTGGACTGGCCCCGATGGGTTCTCCTCCTCAAGCGAGGATCTCACTGGATTGGCCGCCGGCGAGTACACGGCGACGGCGACAGGCAGTTCTGGAGCGCCAGTCACCCAAAGTGTCACGGTCACCGCGGCTCCGGACACTGAAGCCCCCGTCTTCTATGCATGGCCGGAGAACACGACTATCTCCGCGAGCGCTGAGTGCGTTGGCAACACTCCGTTCCTGTTGAAGCAGCTTGTGGTCAGCGACAACTGCACACAGGCACCGATCCTCCAGCAATCACCTGAGTCCGGTGCGGTTCTTGGGGTTGGACAGCATCTGGTCACCTTCACGGCGACTGATGCTTCTGGCAACACCGCTATCGCGACAGCCTGGATCACCGTGTCTGGATCGCCAAACCAGTGGTTTGCCGATATTGATGGCGACGGATTCGGCGACCCCACATCCGGCGTTGTCGCCTGCGTGCAACCCGATGGTTATGTCGCGGATCAGAGCGACCTGTGCCCGACTGACGCGAACAAGTCGTCGCCAGGCGTTTGCGGCTGCGGCGTACCCGATAGCGACACCGACGCGGATGGTGTGCCCGACTGCAACGATGCTTGCCCAGATGTGTTTGGCAACGGTTCCAATGGCTGCCCACTGCCGACTGTCGTTCTCGTGGCCGCAAGCCCGACGACGTGCGATCTGGCCAACGGAAGCATCGACATCACCACTTCCAACGCAACTTCGATTGAGTGGACAGGGCCGAACGGATTCACTTCCTCCCTCGAGGATCTGACAGGTCTTGCCACGGGCAACTACACGGTCCTCGTCTTCGGACTGTCAGACCCGCCGGCACAATTGCTTGTGCCGATCAGCTCGATCACCGACTCGACACCGCCGGAGATCACACGGTTCCCGCTCAGTACGAGTGTTGCCGCAGACCCGAGTTGCGCTGCGGTGGTGCCAGATCTCTCGAGTCAGGTGACTGCCACTGACAACTGCATCGGAGGCGTGACGATCACGCAAACGCCCGCACCCGGGCAGTTGTTCGCCATCGGAACGCACACGATGACCTTCATCGCAACCGATGCCGCCGGGAACAATGCCTCCGCGCAGAGTGCGTTCATCGTGACGGGATCGGAGACCACGTGGTATCTGGATGTCGATCACGATGGAGTCGGGGTGGACGATCCTGAGTTCAACATCGTCTCCTGCGGCACGACGCCGCCGGTCGCGGGATTTGTGAGCGTCGCGGGCGACTTGTGCCCGGATGTTGCCGGCAACCTCCCCAACGGCTGCCTGGCTCGACCCGAGGACCTCAACCACGATGGCCTGGTGGATGGAGCCGACCTCACGATCCTGTTCAGCCAATGGGGCGAATGCGCCGCATGCGACGCCGACCTCAACGGCGACGGCATCGTGGATGGCGGCGACCTCACGCTGATGATGGTGGCGTGGGGGTGAGTGTGGTTGGCGCGAACGGCTGACTGTGAACCACTCGCTTGACTTGCCTTCTCGGCTGCGCCGTGGAGTGTGTCGACGTGTCAATCGGTGCGGGCGCCTGTGGTGGTGATTGGACTGGTAAGGACCGAAACCATGGGGTTGGCCTTTCAAGCGAGTGTGAAGTGAGTGGATTCACTTCAGGGGCCCAGCCCGGGCGGTTCTGACATGGGTTGTCGGTGCGTGCTTTCTGATGGCGTCGCCCAGTACAAGGGCCAGCGAGGAGGTGGTCCGCAAGAAGCGCGTTCCAAAAGTGTGTTGTGCTGACGAACCCCTCGCCCGGGTGGCAGGAACGTAGCATCACCCCGCCGCCAGGACGCGGACAAACTCCGCGATGACGCGGAGTTCATCCACGCGGTCGGGCGCGATCCAGATTGATTGAAAGGTCTTGTTGCACGGGACGAGTTGAATGGCGGTGTGGTTCCATGAGGAATCATCAAGGGAGTCCGGAGCCTCGACCTTGAGGGATCTGTACTCCTTCAGCGTGTAAGAACCGCCCGTCTCGGGATCGCTGATCGCCGAGTGTTGAACCAGCAGCAGTCTGCCTGTGCGAGTTCCTGCTACGCCAAGTCGAAACAGACAGTGTGATCCATCCGGAATCCGCGGTTCCATCGACCGCCCGAAGATTTGGGCGACGAAGTGGCGTTCATCACCGCGGAAGCCAGTTGGCGCAGCGACCCAGCCAAGGCAATCCGCGGAGACGCTTGGCCCGAACTCGCTTGCGGCGGCCTTCAGGTCGTAGAGTGGGAGCCATTCCGCGTACCGAATCCCAGGCGGCGCCGGCTCGATGCGGAGCCTGTTCGCCGGGGGTTCGAGCGTCTGCGCTCCCACTGACTGGGCACCAAACGCGCTTGACGCGCGTCGTGCGGCAACTCCTCATTCGCCGTCGCTCGGGGGATCTCCATCAACTCGTTGTCGCAGCGCCCATGCAGGTTGGACTCCCCATGCATCGAGGATCGGCCCATGCTCCTGCGTTGGCTACACTTGCTGCTGAGTGCTCACACTCGCAATCGAGAAGACGGCGGCGAGAACACCTACGGGAGGCAAGCCGGATGAATGAACAGCAAATGCGTGCGCAAGGTCCCGTACGTCGGATCCATGACCCCAGCCACGTCGGGATCCTGACAGGCGAGCAGCGGATGCGGGGCGATCGCCGCTATCTGCAGGTCCGGTTCTCAAGCGGGACGCAGTGGGTCGCCGAGGACCAGCTTGAACCGGGGCCTTCTACCGCGGATTCGCCCTCGGATTTGCTCCTCAGTTGTCGGCTCTCGACACCGGCGGATCTGCGACGCACACTGGTCCACGCCAAGCTGTCAGGGCGCCTGGCGGACGTCATTTACAGCATGGAAGCGACGAACACCGACTTCTACGCCTACCAGTTCAAGCCTGTCATCAAGCTGTTGGAGTCGCCCGCCAGGGCCATTCTGATCGCGGACGAGGTCGGGCTCGGGAAGACCATCGAAGCGGGGCTCATTTGGACAGAGCTCCAGACACGGTTCGACAAACGTCGACTCCTCGTGCTTTGCCCCGCGGCCCTCCGTGAGAAGTGGCGAGATGAGCTCATGTCAAGAATGGGACTTGACCCGCAGATCGTGAACGCGAAGCAGTTGTTGGGGGCGTTGAGAAATGAAGAGCACATGGCACGAGGGTTTGCTCTCATTGGGAGCCTGCAAGGACTGCGTCCGCCAAGGGACTGGGAGGATGGCGACAATTCGTCCGACACCGCGCAGCTGGCCAGGTTCCTTGTCGAGTCTCGGTCGGGCGAGGGCCTGATCGACATGTTGGTGATCGATGAGGCCCACCACTTGCGCACAAGAGGAACCTTGACAAGTCAGCTCGGCACCTGGGTCAGGGAAGTGTCCGACTACGCAGTGCTCTTGAGTGCAACCCCGATACACAATACGAATAGGGACCTGTTCCAGTTGCTCTCCCTGCTTGACCCAGACACATTCTCCCGGGACTCGGTCTTCTCCCAGATCCTCGAGGCAAACAGGCCGCTTGTTGAAGCGCGAGACCTGATCCTCAGGCAGGGGATCGATCGAGAGCACCTCTTAGCGCTCTTGCGACGCGCGCAGGAACACGATCTGCTGTCGACAAACCGACAGCTCCACCTGACCGGGTCGCTCTCATCGGTCCACCTCTTGTGAGAGTTGGGGGATGGTAGCCACCTCCTCCTTGCCCGGCGGTGCCACAGCGCAGGTGAGCGAAGCGAGCTGAAGCGCAGGTGACGCCGGGCACATCGCCGCGTAGG
>SXOD01000003.1 GCA_005776885.1 Planctomycetia bacterium | reverse complement strand
CTGCTGGAGAACATGCGCCGCGAAGGGTTCGAGCTCACGGTGGGCAAGCCGGAAGTCGCCATCAAGGAGATGGACGGGGAACGGCATGAGCCCTTCGAGCGCCTCACCGTGGACGTCGGGGAGACATCGATTGGCTCCGCGATGGAACTCATCGGGCAGCGCGGTGGCGAGGTGGTCAACGTCGTCCCTCGTGGCGGCCGCATGCACGTCGAGGCCGACATGCCGGCGCGAGGCCTCATTGGCATGCGGACCAGGCTCCTCAATGCCACCGGTGGCGACGCCGTGATGCACCACGCCTTCCTGGAGTGGCGCCCATTGAAGCCGAGCGACCGGCGACGCACCAACGGCGTGCTGGTCTCCACCGAGAGTGGATCGGCGACAACCTATGCGCTGCTGGGTCTCTCGGACCGGGGAATCATGTTCGTCCGCCCGACCGACCCGGTGTACGAGGGGATGATCGTCGGGGAGCACAATCGCGACAATGACCTGCAGGTCAATGCCACGCGCGCCAAGCCGTTTTCAAACGTCCGCGAGGCCAACAAGGAGCAGACGGTCGTCCTCAAGGAGCCGCGCTCGATGGGGCTCGAGGCCAGCCTGGAGTTCGTCGAGGAGGATGAGCTCGTGGAAATCACCCCGGCAAGCGTGCGGATCCGCAAGCGCGTCCTCAAGGAGTCGGAGCGCAAGCGGGCCCAGCGCCAGGAGCGTGACCGTCTCGCCTCCGCGAGTGCCTGAGGGCCATCGATGTCGTTGGCAGGAGCCGGGGCTCGGCCGGTGCTGCGATAGGATCCTTCGCACGTGGCTCGCCTCGTCCACAAGTTCGGCGGTTCCAGCGTCGGCGACATTCGCAAGATGCGCCGTTGTGCGTCCCGGGTGGCGGGCGTCATCGCCGATGGGAACGAAGTCGCGGTGGTCGTCTCCGCGATGGGTGACACGACCGATGAACTGATCGACCTTGCGGGGCAGGTCACCTCCGAGCCTGATCGACGGGAGTTGGATGCGCTCATGGCCACGGGAGAGCAAGTGTCCGCGGCCCTCTTTGCCATGTGCCTGCGGGAACTTGGGCTCCGAGGCCGCTCATTCACCGGGGCGCAGGCCGGCATCGAGACGGATTCGAGGTACGGGAGGGCGCGCATCAAGGCGATCGACGGGACACGGCTCGAGGAAGCCCTGGCTGGTGGACTCGTCCCCGTCGTCGCCGGATTCCAGGGGCGTGCGGAGGAGGGGGGTGTGGCCACCCTCGGTCGCGGCGGCAGCGACACGACGGCCGTCGCGCTGGGGGCTGCGTTGCAGGTGGCGCGCCACGGCGGGAGTTGCGAGATCTTCACGGACGTCGATGGAGTGTTCACGGCCGATCCAAGGCACGTGCCCGACGCCGTCCGGCTTCCGAGGATCTCGTACGGCGAGATGCTGGAACTGGCCAGCCTCGGCGCCGGCGTGATGCACGCCCGAGCCGTGGTCTTCGGCGAACGCCATGGCGTCCCGATCCACGTTCGGCACAGCCAGCATCACGGCGTCGGTACGATGATCGTCAAGGAATCGCCTGAGATGGAAGACAATGTCGTCGTTGGCTGCGCACTCAAGACAGACCTTGGGCGCGTGACGCTCCGAAAGCTGCCGGCGACCACGGGAATCCAGGCTTCGCTGTTCGATCGGCTGGCGACCGGGGCGGTCGTCGTCGATGACATCATCCAGACGGAGTTTGGCGACGCGGCGAGCGTGGCGTTCACCGTCGAGCACGGCGACCTTGGTGCCGTGAAGGCACTCGCGAACGACGTGATCGGGCAATGGGGCCAAGGCGAAGTCTGCATCGACGTCGGCCTCGCCAAGGTGTCCGTCGTCGGCGTCGGCATGCGATCCCACGCCGGCGTGGCGTCAAGGATGTTCCGGGCACTCTCGGACGTGAACATCCGGATCCACAACATCACGACCTCCGAGATCAAGATCAGCTGCATCATCGATCGATCCGAGGCCGAGCGTGCGCTGCGCACGGTGCACGAGGCCTTTGGGCTGTCGGAACTGGGAAACATGGCTGGCATCGCCAGCGGCGGGAATCCATCCGTGCAGCCCTCGGGGACGACGGGATGAGTGGGTCGCCGGGCATCCGGGAGAGTGCCTCGGCCGCACTCTTCGGCGACCGGAACGCCCAGCGAACCGATGAACCGCCGGCACTGGCTGGATTCGAGGTGATCGCCAGCGTGGGCAGCGGTGGGTACGGGACCGTGTGGTCCGCGTGGCAGGCGGAGCCCACTCGGCGCAAGGTCGCCATCAAGGTCCTGCGGGAGCGATTCCCGTCTCCCGCCCAGGCCGCGCGCTTCGATGCGGAGGCGCACATCCTGGCTCGGCTTCGGCATCCAGGCATCGCCGCCGTCCACATGAGCGGTTCGGATGCCCTGGGACGGCCGTGCATCGTCATGGAGTTGGTCGATGGCCGCGCGATCACCAGCTACTGCGACGATCGCCGCCTGGCGATCCGTGAACGCGTGAGCCTGCTCGCGGCGACGGCCCGCGCATTGCAGCATGCCCATGCCTGCATGGTGCTGCACTGTGACGTGAAGCCAAGCAACATCTTGGTGTCGGAGATCGACGGCCGTCCAACGCCAAAGGTCATCGACTTCGGCATCTCGCGGAGCCTCGGCCCCGACGAGATGGTGCCGACCATCACCCAGTCGCGCGGGGCGGTCGGCACGATCGAGTTCATGTCCCCGGAGCAGATGGCCGGCAAGCTCCTGGACGTGCGAACGGACATCTATGGACTTGGCGCGATCATGCACGCCTTGCTGTCGGGCGCGCTGCCGCATGACGTGGAGGCACTCAAGACGGCCGCCGCGACAGGTGCCATGCTCACGCTGGAGCCCATGGGGATGGCGCGTTCCATCCGGCTCGGGGCGATCGATCACGCCCGGCTGCAACGCGTGGCCATGCAACGCGCGACGACCGTGGCCGGGCTGGCCGAAGACCTCAGGGGGGAACTGGACTGGATCACCCGCAAGGCGCTGGAACCCAGTCCGGACGCGCGCTACGCGACGGCGTCGGAACTGGCCGAGGACCTCGAGGCGTGGCTGGACCACCGTCCGATCCGCGCGGCGCCACCAAGTCGGTGGTACCGGCTGGGCAAGCTGGTGCGCCGGAACCCGGTCGCGAGCGGCGCGGTGGCCGCGGCGGCTGTCGCGGTGATCGCGGCCGCGATCGTGAGCACGGCGGCGTACGTTTCCACGAGCCGGCAGCTGGCCCGAGTCGCGGCACTCCAGGGATTCGAGGAGTCGATCCTGTTGGGGATCGATCCGGGCGTGGCGAAGGGCTATGACTCGCAGCTGCTTCAGTTGATCGTGGACCGTGCCGCAACAGGCCTGGAGTCATCAACGCTCGCCGATGACCCGATCTTGCTCGCCGACAAGGAGTTGGTCCTCACACGCGCCTACGCACTCGCCGACGAGATGGCCAAGGCCCGCGTGTTCGCGGAACGCGCCGAGGCGACCTCACGGGTGGCCTTTGGCGACGGGTCGCTGGAGCATGCCGAGTCGCTCAACGCCCTGGCCAGCGTGCTGTCGCGGGTGGGAAAGGCGGAGCAGGGTGCGGAGGCTGCGCGGCGAGCGGTCGCGATTCGCGCCAAGCTGCTGGGGACGGGCGCCTCCGAGACCATCACGGCACAGAAGAATCTCGCGCTGTGCCTGGACCGGCTTGGCAGGGTGCCCGAGGCCGAGGCCTTGCACCGCGCGGTCGTGGCGGCCCGGACCGAGTTGCTTGGAGCCGACGACATCTTGACGCTCGAGGCCGTACGTGACCTGGCCGAGAGTCTCCGCAAGTCGGGCCGTCTCGACGAGGCGCTCGTCCTTGCCACGGCGTACCTGGAAGGAGTACGACGGACGCAGGGGCCTGACGCTGTCGAGCTGGTCTTGGCGCACAACAACGTTGGCACCACGCTTGTCAACCTGAACAGGCTTGACGAGGCGCTGCCGCACCTGCGAGAGGCGATCAAGGTTGGTGCAGCGACCTACGGGCCACGAAGCCTCATGCTGGCCATCTTCAAGAACAACCTTGCGGCCATCCATCGAGACCGCGGTGAACTGGACACGGCGCAAGCGATGTACGAGGAGCTGGTTCCGGTCTTCCAATCGATCGGGGGCGCGGACTGCTTCGAGATCCTGGTCGTGAAGACCCACCTGGCCAATCTGGCCTCGCTCAAGGGCGAACACTCCAGCGCGATAGAGCAGCACCGAGCGGTGATGGCAGACAAGGTTCGGGTGCTTGGGCCTGGGCATCGCAGCGTCGCGTTGGGACGATTCCTCGTCGGCGAAGCGCTGGAACGGGCGGGCGACGCCAGCGGAGCATCGAGGGAATTTGAGGCTGCGGCGACCGCCTGCTCGGCGGCGGGGATCGACCCGGCCAGCGTGGCACGGGCGTGGATCCGTGCGGCCCGGTTGGGGAGGGGTCTCCGGAACGATGCCGAGGTTGAAAGCGCCCGACAGCAGGCACGGACGGTGATCGACACGTTGCCCGCGGGACCAGGGCGCGAGGCGTTGGAAGCGGAGTGGGCTGAACTTCCCTGAACTGAGGGTGAGTCGGACGCGAGTCGAGTGGATTGGGCCGCGTGGGTAGATGGGTTCAGCGCGGCACCCGTTGCCGTTTAACAGAACCTCAATTATCGGACCTTATGGAGACCAGCGCTCCCATGGAAACCGGGGATTCCATACTCGGCTCGACTTTGACCCCCGTTTCGCGGAGACTCTCCCCATGGCCCTCGTTCGACGACCCCTCGCCGTCCCGCCGCACGCTCCAGCGAGTGGGCGCTCACAGCACAGCATGCCGATGGCACCCCTGTGCTCGGTGTTTCGTCGGTTCCTCAAGTCGCAGGGACTCAAGTACACGGTCGAGCGCGCGGAAATCCTGGAGTCGATCATCCGGCGCGACGGGATCTTCGAGGCAGAGGAACTCCTGCTGGAGTTGCGTCGCGGCGGTCACGACGTCTCCAAGGCCACGGTGTACCGAACGATCAACCTCCTGATCCAGTCGGGACTCATTGTCCAGGCCCTGTTCGATTCCAAGCAGTCGCACTACCAGCTGATCTACGGCAAGGAGCCACGCGACCACATGGTCTGCCTGCGGACCGGGCGGTTGGTGGAGTTTGAGTCGGAAGAGCTGTCGGCGCTGCGCGACCGGATCTGTCGAGACCTTGGATGGGATCCCGTGTCGCACCGGTTCCAGATCTACGCGCTGAGCCCCGAGGGCAAGGCGGCGATCGCGGTCGATGAAGCGGCTGGCACGGACATCGAGCCGGAATCCGAATCAGACGGCGACTGACGTGTGTCCCGGTTGGGCGTCACGCGCTGGAGGGACGATCGTCCTGGACAGTCGCTCGTCGGCCGGCGTGTGCGTGCTCGAGCGTCACGTGCATCGCGTTCTGCGGGACGAGGTCGCCGAGGCGATCCGGCCACTCAATCGCGACCACGGCGACTCTTCCTGACAGCCACTCCGGGAGGCCAGTCGATTCGAGGGACGCTGCGCTGGTGGCTCGATACGCGTCGACGTGGACCAAGGGAGCGTGCGTGCCGTCGTACACCTGGAGCGTGACGAAGGTCGGGCTGCTCACGTGGTCTGGATCGCAGCCGAGGCCTCGGGCCAGCCCTCGCACCAGCGTGGTCTTTCCTGCGCCGAGTTCTCCGTGGAGCAAGAGGCAGTCGCCGGGGCGCAGGCGGGCGGCCAGTTGCTGGCCCAGCGACTCCGTCGCGGACTGGTCGGCCAGCTCGAAGGATTCGCGCCGGGCTGCCGTCCCGTGATGCGCGTCGAGATGCGCCTCGCGATTCGCGCCGTCATGCCAGTCACCCGCCATGATTCCATCCCTCCTGCTCCAGGCTGGCGCCGTCCATGAAGGCCCCTGCCGGGTGACCTGGATCGACAGCGTGCACTGAGCCGATTGTCGCAATGCTGACCTGCGCCAGTTGCTGCGGGATGCTGCCGTCGTTCGGCGACGCCGTGAAGAGCAACTCGTAGTCCTCGCCGTCAGCCATCGCCGAGGCCACGGAGCAGCCTGGTGATGCGGGAATCGCGTCGCGGTGGAGCGCAATGTGCACGCCCGACGCGTGGGCCAGTCGCGTGGCGTCCCTGCCGAGGCCATCGCTGAGGTCCATCATGGAGGTAATGCGGAGCTGGGCTCGCTCGTGCAGGGCGCGAAGTTCGCGAGCCAGCGCCAGCCGCGGCTCGAACGTGAGGTGGGAGCCGTGGCCACCCCCCAATGACCCGCCGAGCGACCCGGTCACGAAGACATCGTCTCCTGGGCGGGCGGTACAACGAGTGAAGGGCAACTGGCCCGGCGCGAGGGCGGCGGTGATCGCGACGGCAATCGTGAATGGATGGTCCGCCGACGAATGGATGGAGGTGTCGCCTCCGATCAGCGGGCAGCCGTACGCGGTCGCCGTGGCGACCAGTCCATCCAAGAGGCGGGAGACGTCGGCCAAGGTCATGTCGGGCCGAAACTGCACGCACGCGACGCAGGCGACGGGCGCGGCTCCCATGGCCGCGACGTCGCTCAGGTTTCGCGTGAGCGCCTTGCGTCCCACCAACGCCCAGTCGGTGCCCCGGAGGAAGTGCGTGCCCTCGATCATCGCGTCGGCACCGGCGAGCATCGTGCCCGCCACCGTCGGGACGATCGCGAGGTCGTCGCCTGGGCCCATCGCCGATGGACGCCCGATGCGCGCGGCGATCATCGCGAGGATCTCGGACTCCGAAAGCCGTCCGTCCGATCGTGCTGCCGCGCCGGCCGTCACGAGATGGGCCCTCGCCAGGCCGCGCGGGTCCGCAAGGCATCGGCGACGGCGTCGGCGTTGCGCCGCGTCGCCCCTTGATGGGCTCGGATCACGTCGCGGCCGCGCTGGGCCATGGCGAATCCTTCGCTTCGATCGGCGAGGAGGGTGGCGATGGCCACGGGGAGTGCCTCTGGCGCGACCTGCAGCGCTCCCCTGCCCCGAAGGAGCGCGGAAGCGGTCTCCCGGAAATCATCCACGCGGGGCCCAAACACCACCGGCTTGCCCAGCGCGACGGGCTCCATCATGTCGCTCCCATACAAGTGGCCAAAGGTGCGGCCCACGATCACCACGTCGGCCAGCGCATAGGCCATGCGCAGCTCGCCGATCGTGTCCAGGAGGAAACGGCCGGTGGAGGAACCGCGATCTCCCCTGCTGCGGCGCGCACAGCCGGGAAGTGCCGCGGCGGCCTCGTCAAATCGCTCTGGCTTGCGCGGCGCGCAGAGGAGCTGCGCGTCGGGCACGGCGCTGGCCACGGCGGCATGGATCATCGACTCCTCCCCCGGGCCGGTGGAACCAGCGACGATCAGCGGCCGGCCGCGGTCGATGCCCATCGCTTCGGCGAGCGCGGCGGCGCCTGGCACGTCGTCCTCGATCCGCGCCTCGTCCCACTTCATCGTTCCCGCCACGGTCACCCGGTCGCCGGGCGTTCCCAAGTACCGGAATCGCTCGGCGTAGGCCGCATCCTGGGCCACGGCGGCGTGGACACCCATGAACATGGGGAACGTGAGGTAGCGAACCTTGGCGTATCGGCGAAAGCTGCGCTCGCTCAGCCGGCCATTGACCACGACCCACGGAATGCCGCGACGGTTGGCGGCCGAGACTTGGTTGGGCCAGAGCTCAAGTTCCACGCTCACGAAGACGTCGGGCGCGACCGCGTCCAGCAGCGCCGTGACGAAGCCAGAGAGGTCGATGGGATGGCGAAGCACCGTTCGCTTGCCGTCATGCAGGGCGTGGGCTCGCTCGATCCCCGTCGCGGTTGACACGGAGAGCACCACTTCGGGGCCGCCCGGAAGGGCTTCGATGGCTTCGATCAGGCCTCGGCAGGCGTTGACCTCGCCCACCGAGACGGCGTGGATGAGGACACGGGGACGATGGGCGGGTGGCAGCGGGGCCGTCTTGGCCAATCGACCCTTCCACGATGCGAACTTGGCCGGCTTGGTCGCCGCCATCCAAGCCAGCCACGGCGACGCGATCACGCCCCCGGCGATGTAGGCAGCGTCAACCAGGACTCCCATCGGAACATCCTACGGGGAGCCGACGCGCGCACGCCGAGCCGTACGATTCGCCGCGAATGAGCGGACGCTGGCGCATCGCCGTTGATGTTGGTGGCACGTTCACGGATGCCGTCGGCGTCTCGCCGGATGG
>SXOD01000024.1 GCA_005776885.1 Planctomycetia bacterium | reverse complement strand
GGGCACGCAGCTCACGATGCGCACCTTCCACACGGGTGGCATCGCGTTCGCCTCGTCGAGCGAAAACCAGTGGCGCGCCCCACAGGCCGGCACCGTGAAGTTCCTCGACTGCGGCGAGGTCCCCGAGCCCACGGCCGAAGGCACGGGCAAGCGCGTCGCCCTCCGCAAGACCGGTGAGGCCCGCATCGTCGACGACAAGGGCCGCGAACTCGAGAAGTTCAAGGTCCCCTACGCGGCCATCCTCATGGTCGCCGAGGACACCAAGGTCAAGAAGGGCGAGCCGGTCATCGAGTGGGATCCGCACGTCGCCCGAATCCTGGCCGAGAAGAGCGGCACCGTCCGGTTCCGCGACATTGCCGACGGCGAGACCGTGCGCGTCCAGCAGAAGGGCACGCGTGCGCAGATCGTGGTGACCGAGCACACCGGCGAGAAGCACCCGCGCATCACGATCGAAGACGAGGCCGGACATGTGCTGGACCTCCACCACCTTCCGGCGCGATCCCACATCGAAGTCGATGATGGCCAGCCGGTGCTCGCCGGCACGCGCATCGCCGCGCTCCCCAAGGAAGCGGCCCGATCGGCCGACATCGTCGGCGGCCTGCCGCGCGTCACCGAGATCTTCGAGGCGCGCCTCCCGAAGGATCCCGCCATCATGGCCCGCATCGCGGGCCGCGTCGAGCTCCTCCCCACCGAGAAGCGCGGCAAGATGACGATCCGCGTCCACCCCTCGAGCGAGAAGGTGGCCTACGAGGACCACTACGCCCCGCAGGGCAAGCGACTGCTGGTCCACACGGGCGACGAAGTGGACGCCGGCACGCCGCTCACCGACGGTGCGCGCGTCCCGCAGGAAATCCTCTCCATCCAGGGTGAGGAGCAGCTCTACCAGTACATGCTGGAAGAGGTGCAAAACGTGTACCGCGCCCAGGGCCAGGCGATCTCCGACAAGCACATCGAAGTCATCCTCCGCCAGATGCTGGGGAAGGTGAGGATCCTCGAGGTCGGCGATTCGCAGTTCCTCCCCAACGACATCGTCGACCGCACGGAGTTCCGCGTGACGAACGAGGGCATCGTCGGTGGCCTCTACATCGAGGACCCGGGCGACACCAACCTCCAGGCTGGCACCATCGTCCCCCGTCCCGAGGTGAAGCTGGCGAACAACGCCGCGGAAGCCGAAGGCAAGTCGACGGCGAAGACTCGCAAGCCGAAGCCCGCCAAGGGCAAGACGCTGCTCCTGGGCATCACGAAGGCCAGCCTCCAGTCGGAGTCCTTCCTCTCCGGCGCCAGTTTCCAGGAGACCACAAAGGTCCTCACGGAAGCGGCGCTCAAGGGAGCCGTCGACCCGCTCGCCGGACTCAAGGAGAACGTCCTGCTGGGCCACCTCATTCCCGCCGGCACCGGCTTCAGCCAGTACAAGGATCTCACGATCCGCTACCTGGTCGAGCTCCCGACGATGGCCGAGTCTGGCGAGGCGGACACGCTCGCGGCGGCGGCCACCCGTGCCGAGCAGCTTGACGCGTTGCGCCCCGGCGAAGGAGCGACGCTCGGCGAGAGCGGGCACCTGCAGCCACCGGCGGCCGTCGTGGCTGGAATGGACGACCTTGCTGCGGCGATCGGCGCCGTGGATGGCGATCCCTCGGACGCGTGAGTGCTTCGGTGAGCACGGCCCCCTCGAACGGCGAGTGGTACGCCGACGGCCTCCGGTTCCAGTGCTCCCAGTGCGGCAACTGCTGCACGGGCGGGCCCGGTGCCGTCTGGTACACGCCAGCCGAGGCCGTGGCCATGGCCGCCAAGGTCGGGCTCACGGTCGAGGAGTTCGAGCGGCGCTTCACGCGCTCCATCAACGGACGTCGCTCCCTCAACGAGCGAGAGACATCGCATGGCTTTGATTGCACGTTCCTGGACCGCACGGTGAAGGGCCGCGCGACCTGCCGGCTCTACGAGGCACGCCCGACGCAATGCCGGACCTGGCCGTTCTGGCCTGAGAACCTCGCGTCCCCAGCTGCATGGAATCGGGCCAAGAAGGCCACGCCGTGTCTTGGCATGGACAACGGCCCGATCATCCCGATCGAGTCGATCCGCATCCAACGAGACCTCGACCGGTTTGACAACGCCGACAAGCCATTCTGATTGGCCCGGGATGGCCAGTGACACGGATGCCCATCGTTGGCTGGTCGCCGCAAGCGACGTCGCGGTGAGCGCCGCGTACGACGAGATCGTGGCATCGTCCGACGACCGGGCACGGGCCCTGCGCCCCACTTGCCTCGCCTCCGGGCGCTGCTGCCAGTTTGAGGCGTTTGGCCACCGGCTCTACGTGACGGGCCTGGAATCGGCCATGGTCCTGACGCGCCTGCGGTCGGCCGGCCACGCGATGGACGGCCGCGCCACGGGTGTGGCGATCGCCGAGAGCATCGCGAGTGGCTGCTGTCCGTTCCTCGACCGGGGCGGCTGCGGGGTGCATGGGCTCCGCCCGATGCCATGCCGGGCGTTTTTCTGCGACCGGCATGCCGAGGATGGCATCCAGTCCATCCACGAATCCGCGCATGCCGCGATGAGGGCACTCCACGACCGGTTTTCGCTGCCGTACGCCTACGGCGAGTGGCGACACATGCTGGATCGCTTGGTCAGCGCCCGATCTGGGGCTACGATAGGGACATGAGGCGACATCAGGTTCGCGGCGACCTCGTCCGGGAACGCGTGGGTGAGTATTCGCTCCCGCTCGGACTTGAGCCGCTGGACCTTCCAGAGCCTGCACAGGGCTACGTCCTTGACTACGTCCCCGGCGAAGAGGATCCCACGACGGGAGAACCCACGCCGGACACCTATTCCTTCCAGGTCACCGTCAGCCACGAACGCCTGCTTCCCATCTTGGCTGACGCGATCCGGCTCCTTGGCGACGAGGTGATCCCCGTGCTTGAGGTCGGGTCCCGCGACGCGTTCCGCGCGCTGGACGTCTTCATGGCGTCGGAGCCGATCCCGGCGCAAGCCTTCTGCGAAGGATTCGATGAGTATCGCGCCGTGCTCCTGGAAGATGCCAACGTCGGCATCGGCGCCAACTCCGAGGAACCGTACGTCGAAGTCTTCCTGGATTGCTGGAAGGGACTCCTCATCAGCGTCCCGATCGCGATGCGCCGCACGGTGGAACGGGCGCTGGCCCGGCACGGCCTTCGGGAGGTGGTGGAGACCTGGCCCCTGGAGCTGGACCGCCGCTCCACGAACCCGACGAAAGTTCGGGAAGTGCTGCTGGTCGATGACGACCGGGCACCGGACTTCGAGGAAGTCCTCATGCAGTTGCGCGAACGATTCGCGATGGAGCTGAGCGTCGATCCGTCCACCAACCTGGACGACGCCGGGCGCACCCTGGGGCGCACACTGTGGCACGTGATCGCCATGGCCGAGCATTCAAGGAAACCGGATCACGGCGCCTACGTGAACATGTGGCTCACGGCGACGTGCCTGGAGGAAGTGGAGGAGCTCGCACAGCAGGCCGTCGAGGCCGTGGTGGACCTTCGGTATGCCGGGCTCTACACCAGCGATCGCGTCGCCTTCGACGAGCGCCCCGAGGCACTCAACGACCTGCCCCCTCGGCATGAGTCAAGCGACGTGCTCGCCGTTGACGTCGACTACTGGTGAGCCGGGGCGGACGACGGGCGCAGGTACCTGAGGATCCGGTTGGCTGCCTCTGTCCCCGGATCCATGTCACCAAACGCTTCCAGGACCCGGCGCAGTTCAGCCGAGGCACGCGACGCCAGGCGACCATCGGCAAGGAATGCATCCGCGGCATCGACGATTCGCGAGGTGCCCCCCGAGCAAGGAACGAACTCGGGGACGACCTCCCTCCCGGCCACGACGTTGGGGAGCAGCCGATAGCGCGTGCGCAGGAGGAGCGGCGCGAGCCACGCCACCGGCCGGCTCACCCGGTACATCCCCACCATCGGCTTGGCATGTCGGGTGACGTCCAGCGATACCGTCCCGGACACCGCGAGCGCCAGCTGGCACCAGTGGAGCGCGCCGTCGAGGCCGCCGACGGTGACCGCCACGCTGCCCGGGAGGTCGGGCACGGCGCGGTGGACCACGTCACGCAGCGACTCGCTCGCCAGCGCGATCACCCCCGCCGTTCGTCGATGTCCGCCGCCCAGGGATTCAAAGACCTCAATCATCGCGGGCAGGTTGGCCCGCACCTCGCCCGTCCTTGAACCGGGCAGGATCGCCACACGGGGGCTCCCGATGGGGAGCTGCTTGGCCTGCTGGGCCAACGAAGACTCGTCCAGCGGTCGATTGATGCGCGGGTGGCCCACGTACGTTGCGGGAATGCCACGCTGCGCGAACCACGCCGGCTCGAAGGGGAGGACGCAGAGCACGTGGTCGGTGAGTGCGCGCAGCGTCCGAGCGCGCCAAGGCCTGGATGCCCACAACTGCGGCGCCACAAGGTGAACGATCCGCTTTCCGGCAGCACGGGAGAGGCGGCACAGCGGAAAGTTCGCCGTGGAGCTGTCGACGGGAACATGCACGCCAATGCGGCGGGTGCGGAGCACCTCCGCCATCGTGGCGCGTGCGCGGCGAAGCTCCGGAATCTTGCGCCACGCCCCCAGTGCCATCGCACCGTCGGAGGCCGTCTCTTCCAGGAGTTCCGCTCCCGCCGCCGCCAGCTGCGGCCCCCCGAAGGCAAGGATTGGTACGTCGGGCGCCAGTTCACGCAGGGCGCGCGCCACGACGGCGGCGTGCGCGTCCCCCGAAGGTTCAAAGGCCGTGAACAAGACACCAAGCGCAGTCGAACCCACGCAGGAAGACTACATCGCGCGCCTTGAGGGGAGTGATGCCCAGTGACGGGTAGCATCCCGCGCCCATGCTCAAGCGCACTCGGTATTGCGGCGAACTCCGTCCCACGCACGTCGGCGAGGAAGTCGTCCTCTGCGGATGGGTGAATACCTACCGCGAGCAGTCCAAGGGATTGGCCTTCATCGACCTCCGCGACAAGGAAGGACTGGCGCAGGTTGTCTTCGACCTTGAATCGGCACCGCCCGAGGTGGTGCGCATCGGCCGTGGCGTCCGGCGCGAGGACGTCGTGGGCGTTCGCGGCCGGGTCCGAACCCGCGCCGGCGGTCCCAACCCCAAGCTGGCGACCGGCGAGGTGGAGATCGTGGTCGAGGAGATCGAACTCTTCAATCGCGCCGAGAACCCCCCCATCCTTCCCGACGAGTACGAGGCCGAGAAGATCGCGGAGGAGACACGGCTGCGCTACCGCTACATCGACCTGCGCCGGCCACGCATGCAGCAGATCCTCCGCACGCGCTCGCGGCTCACCAAGTCCACTCGCGACTACTTCCAGCAGCATGGATTCCTGGAGATCGAGACGCCCCTGCTCATCAAGTCCACGCCGGAAGGCGCGCGCGACTTCGTCGTGCCCAGCCGCCTGCACGAAGGGTCGTGGTACGCCCTCCCACAGTCGCCACAGCTCTTCAAGCAGATCCTCATGGTGGCCGGCTGCGACCGGTACCTCCAGATCTGCCGTTGCCTCCGCGACGAGGATCCCCGCGCCGACCGCCAGGCCGAGTTCAGCCAGATCGACCTGGAGATGAGCTTCGTGGAACGCGAGGACGTCATCTCGATGACAACCGGGTTCATCCGTCATGTGTGGGCGGAACTCTTCCAGCACGACATCGGCGAGGTGCCGCGCATCACGTGGGCCGACGCCATGGAGCGCTACGGCATCGATCGTCCCGACACCCGGTTCGGGCTCCACGTCCACGACATCAGCGACCTGGCCGCGACGTGCGACTTCAAGGTGTTCCAGGAAGCACTCGCGAAGCACAGCCCGAGCGGCCGCAAGGGCGTGGTCAAGTGCATCGTCGTTCCCGGCGGCGCGGAATCGCTCACGCGCAAGATGACCGATGGCTACACGGAGTGGGTCAAGACCTTCAAGGCGGGCGGCGTCCCCGTGGCCAAGCGCACTGCGAAGGGCTGGGAGACGGGCATCGCCAAGTTCATCGAGCCAATCGCCGCGGAGCTGGAGTCGCGCCTGGGCGTGAAGCCCGGCGACGCGGTGCTCTTCGCCGCAGACACGTGGGAGACGGCCACGAAGGTGATGGGCGAACTGCGCCTTCGCGTGGCACGCGACCTCAAGATGATTCCGGAGGGCGCGTGGAACTTCCTCTGGGTCGTCGATTTCCCGATGTTCGAGTGGGACGACGATGGGCAGCGATGGGTGGCCCTCCACCACCCCTTCACCAGCCCCAATCCCGACCAGTTTGACTTGCTCGAGTCCAACCCCGGCGCGTGCCTCAGCGCCGGCTACGACTTCGTCCTCAACGGCAGCGAAATCGCCGGAGGATCGATCCGCATCCACCGGATGGATGTGCAGGAAAAGGTGTTCTCGCTGATCGGCCTCTCGCGCGAGGAAGCCGAAGCCAAGTTTGGCTTCTTGCTGGGAGCGCTCCGCCACGGCGCCCCGCCCCATGGCGGCATCGCGTTTGGCCTGGACCGCCTCGTCATGCACATCGTCGGGACTGACAACATCCGGGACGTCATCGCGTTCCCCAAGACCCAGTCAGGGCAAGACCTCATGATCGATGCCCCATCGACCATCGACGATTCACAGCTCAAGGAGCTGCACGTCCGTCAGGCGGCCGCGGCGCCGGTCGTGGCCTGATTCGCATCACCCGGGGGTTCATCCGGAGCCAGAGGCGTCAGCAGCCGTGCGCCCACCAGGTCGCCCCAGACGTTGACGCTGGTGCGGAGCATGTCGAGGATCCGGTCCACGCCAAGGATCAGGCCGATGGCACCAAGCGGCAACGCCTTCGCGGGATCCGCAAGGCTCGTGTTGACCGCCCCGATCACCAGGACCATCGTCACCAGCCCCGCACTGGGAATGCCTGCGGCACCGATCGCCGCGAGCGTGGCCGTGATCACCACGACGACCAGCTCCTGCATGCCCAGCTCGATCCCCATGAACTGGAAAAGGAAGACGACCGCGACGGCCTCGTAGAGGGCGGTGCCATCCATGTTGACGGTCGCCCCCAGCGGGCAGACGAAGTTGGTGGCGCGCCGAGACGCACCAGCCTCGACGCTGGTCTCCAGCGTGACCGGAAGCGTTGCCGAACTGGAACTGGTCACGAACGCCGTCCCCAGTGCCGCCCGGCAGCGGTGCATGAACGCCCACGGGTGCGCCACGCCACCCAGCCGGGCGACGAGCGGCAGCAGGATGAAGGCGTGGATCAGGAGGCCCAGTGCCACCACTCCCATGTATTTGGCGATCGGCCCGCTGAACTCGGTCAACCCCGTCCTGGTGACCGTGGCGACGACCAGGCAAAAGGCCCCGATCGGCAAGAGCGTGATGATCCAACGGACCGCCACCAACAGGGCCTCATAGATCCCGTTGATCGTGTCCCGCGCGATCCGTGCCGCGGGGACCCGGTCGCAGGCCACGGCCAGTGCCGCACCCACAAGCAGCGCGAACCCGATGATGCCAAGTGGACGCCCATTGGCCATCTCGGCGAACGGATTTCCCGGGACGACCTGCCGGAGGATGTTGAGCCAGGCGCCGGAGAGTCCCTCGGCCTCACCCGACTGGATCCGGGGGGCGAGTGACGGGTTTGACGAGAGCGCGGTGGTCCCATCCGCGAGCAGGTCGCGGGCCACGTCCGGCGCCACGCCGGCACCGGGGTCCAGGATCGTCACCAAGGACGCACCGAGCGTGCAGGCCAGGATCATCGTGGCCAGATAAAAGATGAGCGACGCCCCACCCAAGAGCCCAAGTCGGGATGGACTGCCGATGGAGGTGACCCCAGCGATCACGCTGACCAGGACGAGTGGCATGACCACCAACATCAGCGGCCGGATGAGGATCAGGTCGCCCGCCGCAGCCCATCCATCCGCCGAGCCGCCGTTCCCATGCAGCCACTGCCCGACGGCCACTCCGGCACCAAGTGCGGCCACACTTCCCCAGGACACCCATCGATCACGCCATGTTGCGTGGCCGGCCACGCTCAGTGGATCCCTCGCGCCGCCAGCCAGCGCTCGGATTCGATCGCAGCCTGGCATCCCATGCCGGATGCCGTGATCGCCTGCCGGTAGACCGAGTCAGCCACGTCTCCCGCCGCGAAAACGCCCTCGATGTTGGTCATGGAGCCCCTGGTCCGCAGCCTGACGTACCCCGCCTCATCCAGCTCGACGCCCGATCCGGAGAGGAAACCGGTCGCGGGCGAATGGCCGATCGCGATGAACAGCCCTCGCACCGGGAGTGACCGCGTTGAACCGTCGATCGTGCTGGTGAGCTCGATCCCCTCGATGAAGTCCTTCCCCAGCACGTCGCTGACGCGACTGTTCCACACCATCTCGATCTTCGGATTGGCCAGCACGCGATCCTGCATCGCCTTGGACGCGCGGAGTTCACCGCGGCGGTGGATCACGTAGACCTTCGAGCCGAACTTGGCGAGGTAGGACGCTTCCTCCATCGCGGTGTCGCCGCCACCCACCACCGCCAGCGGCTGGTCCCTGAAAGGCGGCAGCGCGCCATCGCAGACCGCGCAGGCGCTCACGCCACCGCCCGTCGTCGCCAGGCGCAGCTCGCTTGGCAGGCCGATCCAGTTGGCCGTGGCGCCGGTCGCGAGGATGACGGCGTGCGCGCGCACGGTCGATCCGCCGCTTGAGTGCAGCGTGAAGGGGCTGCCACCGAGCTCGCATCGTTCGATGTTTTCGCCCACCACGCGAGTCCCGAACCTCATGGCCTGCGCCCGGAAGAGCTCCATGAGTTCGGTCCCGGAGACACCCTCTGGAAACCCCGGGTAGTTCTCGACCTCCGTGGTCAGCATCAGCTGGCCACCCGGAAGGACCGGGGCCGGATTGGCTGATGGAACGCCCTCATACACGATCGGCGAGAGGTTGGCGCGTGCGGCATAGATCGCCGCGGTCCAGCCTGCCGGTCCCGACCCGATGATCACCACCCGCTCGGCGGCCTCACCTCCCGCGTGCGTCGAGCCGCTCACGGCGTGGCCCCCGACTCGCGCGCCAGTTCGCGGACGGGCGGCCAGAGCAAGAGATCGTGGCTCGAGCCGTCATCGGTGTGCCGGGCACCGTCATCGTCCTTGTTGTCGCTCCCGATCGCCCAGAGCATCACCCCGTCCACGTCGAGTGACCCATTGGGGAGCTGCACCTTTCGCGGTGACGACAGGATCTTGTAACCAAGCGCCTCCCCGCGCTTGTCAAATGGGTCGAAGTTCATTCGCTTGACCACGTGGACGGCATACGCCTCCTTGATCTTTCCGGGCCAGGTGTGCTGGTAATCGTTCCGATACGCGCAGAGGCCAGCGGCCACCGCCGTCCCATTGATGTTGGCAATGAGCCGCTTGCGGGCCTCGAACAGGCTCTGGAGATCCCGCATCCCGAAGATGACCGCGGCATAGCGCACGTCATTCGTCCGGGACAGCTCGGTCGGCACTTCGCTCAGTCGGCCATAGGGGCGCGAACGCCATCGCCGGTACCAATCGTCGTAGATCGAGTCGATCTTTTGGGTGCTCGCATCCTTCGCTCCATGCAGTTCAGCCACCTTGCGCCACGTCTTGGCCTGGCCAAATCGCATGAGCGGTGCCTTGGATGAATCCTGGCTCGCGTACACGTTGACGAACTCCACTGCATTCGGCTGCCCGCCCCGGAAGGTCCGCTCCATCACGGCCTTGGCCATGTCCAGGTCCCCCTCCGGAAGCCTGAGCCGTCGAAGGCGTTCACCATCGCCGGCTCGCAGGAGCGGATATTCCTTCAGGGCCACTCGCTTGAGCACCTCGACCGGGACCTGATCCCGATACCTCCAGAGGAAATCCCGGTGGATCGAGAGTGCCTGGGACATCGAGGCCGTTCCGAACTGCACCTCGGCCATCATCTGCCGGTCGGACACCTGTCGGAGAAAGCGCAGCCAGGCGAGGCCGACATTGAACGCACGGTCCCATTCACCCGCTTCCGCGGCCCGGTACATCTCCGCCGTCGCGTAGGCGCCGATCCCTTCGACGGCCTCCAGGTACGGGTAGGAGACCATCCCGAAATCCTCGCCCTCCGCCAGGTCAACGACGATGCCCTTCTCGCGGAACTCAGGCGAGGCCCCCTTCGTGCCGTACGGCAGGCCGAGGATCTCGTCATGCTGCGCCGCGATGAGTGCCTCCCCGAGCGCCGTTCCGCCCTTGGCCCAGGCGGACACGGCGTCCCAGTTGGGCATGCCCGGCCAGATGGCGGTGGGATCGTCGCTTGGCGCCGCAGCGAGCTTCACCCACTCCGTGAAGACCTTGGGGCCGCTCTGCTTCCCAGCCGACACCTTGGAGTTCTCGGTGTTCAGTTTCTTGGCGATGGCATCCGCCGTGGCGCCCTGCGCATGGGCAATCGATGGCGCGGCGAACACCAAGGCCAGCGCCAGTGCCGACGCCGCCAGAAGTGGATGGACGATCGAATGGATGGGGAGGAATGTGGGGCGCATCGTGGGGTGGCTCCGGGGCTTCGGAAGGTACCAGAATGGCCCTAGACTCGCCGAGAATGACGAACGTTCCCGACCGTGTCAATGTCTTGCTGCTGGGTACCGGAGGTCGCGAACATGCGCTCGCGTGGAGACTCTCGCAATCGCCGCGATTGGGAACGCTCTGGGTGCAGCGCGGTGCCAACGCCGGGCTCGCATCGCTCGGCCAAGCGTGCCCGGAGGAGATCGCGACATCGAAGGCTTTCTACCTGACGAGATGGTGCGATCGCGAGGAAATCGGGCTCGTCGTGATCGGCCCCGAAGGCCCACTTGCGGATGGAATGGCGGACCTGCTCGTGGCGCCTGGCCGCGTGGTCTTCGGGCCACGTCGCGAGCTTGCGCAGATCGAGGCCGACAAGGCGTGGGCCAAGGCCATCATGCGCGAGGCGCTCGTGCCCACCGCCGAGGGTCGAGTCTTCACCAACGCCGCAGCGGCGCTCAAGTACGTCAGTGACCGGGACGAACCCTGCGTCGTGAAGGCAGCAGGCCTCTGCGCCGGGAAGGGTGTCACCGTCTGCAACTCCGCCGATGAGGCACGCCGCGCCGTCAATGCCTGCTTCGCACAGGTCGGCCATGGAGCGTCGACCGCGAAGGTCGTCATCGAGGAGCGTCTGGAGGGACAGGAACTTTCGGTGCTGGCCCTGGTCGATGGCCACACCATAACGATCCTGGATCCGTGCCAAGACCACAAGCAAGTCGGCGAGGGGGACACCGGCCCAAACACGGGCGGAATGGGGGCGTACTGTCCCACCCCACTCGCGCCCGACGAACTGATCGATGCGGTCTCCCGAAACGTGCTCGTCCCGACGGTCGACGCCCTGCTTCGACGTGGCGAAGATGATCCGAACGCCCTCCCCTTCCGCGGCGTGCTTTACGCGGGCCTGATGCTCACCCCTGCGGGACCAAAGGTGCTTGAGTACAACGCGCGGTTTGGTGACCCGGAGACCCAGGCGCTCATGATGCGATTCAAGGGGGACCTGCTTGAGGTGCTCTGGCACACGGCCAGCGGCAGCCTTTCGGAAGCATCGTTCTCCATGGACCCTCGCCATTCCTGCTGCGTGGTGGTGTGCGCGGAGGGATACCCAGGTACACCCCGGGCTGGCGATCCCATCGACGGCATCGAGGAGGCCGAAGCCGAAGCAGGCCCAGGTCAACTCGTCAAGGTATTCCACGCCGGGACGCGCGTCGGCCCGGGAGCGGGGACTGGTGCCCTCCCGCTGACGGCCGGCGGTCGGGTGCTGGGAGTCACCGCGATGGCTGGCTCATTGCGGGACGCCGCCGAACTGGCCACTCGGGCTGCCGGCCGGATTCGATTCCCGGGGGCCTTCTTCCGCCACGATATTGGACACCGCGTGCTGGGGAAGGCCAAGGTCGTCGGGGCGCAGTAGGGACGGAGCCCTCGGGGAGCCCCGAGCAGGCTTTCTCCTTTTCCCTCCGATCCCATTTGCAATTGTCGTGGGGGTGATAAACTGGTCTCAGGGGTCGGCACGCGCCGGCCCCTTCGTTTTGTTGCAGGCAACGGAGATTCGCCCCATGCGCTCGCGGTCAGCCACTCGGCTCCTCCTCATCCCGACTTCCCTCGTCGCGGCATCCGGCATCATGGCCGGCGCGACTGACCTGCTGCCAGCTGGTCCGACTGCTCGCACCGCTGCCGTTCCCGCCGTCGGTGCGCGACCGATTTCAGGCACCATCGTCTCCGGACGACCGGCCCTCTCGGAGTGGGACCGACGCACCAAGGAATCCTCGCGAAGCGCGTCCCATGTGGAGCCTCGGTTTGCCCGCACGGGCGCCACGGCTGCCACCGGCCGCCTCATCGTGAAGCTCCCAGACCACCTTGCTCCAACGTTCGGCACCGGGTTGCTCGACGGCCAGATCGTGAGCGACGCTCAGGACGCGCTCGGCGCGTTCAATGCGGTCATCGCTGGGCTCCAGCTCAAGGTCATCCCCATCTTCCACCAGAGCCAAGAGGTCCTGGACGAATACTCCAACCGTGTCATGGCCGCCACCGGTCAGCCGTACCCGTTGCTGTCGACCTACTTCTATGTCGATGGCGCGGCCGGACAGCTGGAGGCGGTCGCCGGCATCCTCAACGGCATTGACTCCGTGATCTCGGTGCAGATCGAGCAACAAGTCACCCCCTCGCAGGTCGACTGCACGGCGTGCGGCGACCCAGCGTGCGGGCTCCAGCCCTTCCAGTGGGTGCAGTCGCCGATGAACCCGGGTCCGCGTTGGACGAACGCTCCGATTGGCGACCAATCGGACGATTGCGACGAGTCGACCCTCTTCATGATCGCGCCAAACGACGTCCCGTGCTGCGCGACAGTCGCCGCGCTCCTGACGGCCTGCGGCGACGGCCTCGATGAGGGCGGCACGTGGGACTCGGGATGTGTTGCGATTTCTGAACTGCTCTGCAACAGCCTGTATCCGACCGGCAACGGTTCGGACACCACGCTTGGCGGTGGATGGCACCCGAACGATGGTGCCATGCTTGGACCGCAGTCTGGCTGCCCGCTGGATGGCGATGGCCTGCTCTTCGCTGGGTACGCAGACGACACCTATTGGTCGGACCTGGGCACGATCCTGCCCGGCCCCTTCTCCGTCCACGGATTCCCGTCCACCAGCGTGCCACAGTGCTCCGCGGCGGTCTGTGCGCTGGACTACCAGTGCTGCACCGTGCAGTGGGACGATGCCTGCACGGCACTTTCGCTGAGTCTTTCCACGGACCAGTTTGGCAACCCGGGGAACCCCTGCGCGGTGACGCTGGCGCGCCTGGACTGGCAGGTCGTGGATGCCACGGAACTCGATTCGCCTTTCAGCCTCTCCCTCGAACCCACCGCCCCAGGCACGCTCCCGACCGTCCCGACCCCCTTCCCGGTCTTGAACCCGGGGTTCCTCACGGGAACCAACTTCATCACGACGCTGCCAGACAGCGATCCGGCCGCGGCCACGCCGATCGCCGGAAACCTCAACCCCGGCAACACCACCGCACCGACGACGAATGCCACTCCGTATTACGGCGCCGAAATCATGGCTGCCGCTCTGGCCGGTGGCATTCCGGTGACTGACTTCCCGCTCGCCACCCCACTGGATGGAGTGCGGATCATCGGATCCAACGGGGCGGCATCGGCCCCGGTTCCTGTTCCAGCAGGCTCCCTCCCCGTGGCCTTGTGGGGCGTGGGTGACAAGGCGGCCTACGACGCGAACCCAAACAAGCCTCAGATCGACCAGTACTTCCGGATCTTCCGATCCGTGTCCGGCTACCGCGGTGGTGGTCTGGACATGAAGGCCTACAACGACTTTGCACGCACGCACTCGGGATCCTCGACGCCGTCGTTCTGGGCGGACGGGATCAAGGTCGGTTTGGTGGACCTGTCCGCGTTCGTGAACCACCAGGAGTTCCTCAACTCCCATGGCGAGAGCTTCATCGAAGTCGAAGCAACGGCCAACGGCACGCAGATCCCGATTGCGCTGCAGTTTGACGAGAACGACGCGACGGTTGCTGGCGCATGCAGCGTGGCAGAGGCCGAAGCCGAGGGCTACCTCGTCGTACCAGCTGGGACGCCGCGCATCGCCTGGGCGCATCACGGCACCGCTTCACTGGGCATCCTCTTTGCCAACCGGGACGCGCAGGGAGTCTCGGGCCTGTGCACGAACGCCGCCGAAAAACTGTTCTTCCCCGCGACGACCGACGGCAACCCGGATGAGGGCATCTCGTCTGGGCAGCGATTGTCTGCGGCGCTCTTGAGTGCTTCCATGGTGTTGACCGCAACCGGTTCCGGCAGCACGTCCAACGTTTGCGCCGTGCCGCTGTCTTTCGCGGGCGCAGATCCAGACGATCCGACGGTCTCGTTCCAGCCGATCAACACCGCTGGGACGGCGGACATTCCCGCCCTCGAAGCCGTCATCCTCAACGGCGGCTCGGCGCTTGGCCTGACTTGGTCCCTCGCGGCCGGAAACGGCGCATCCGCCGTGAGCGAACCCACCGCACCAGATTGCTGCGTCGTCGGTGCCTGCTGGCCCGGCATGACGTCTGGCCAGATGCTGATCCCGACGACGCCGCCCGGCCAGGGCACCAATCCGTTCAGCTCCTGGTTGAACAACCAGGAGTACAACCGCGTCGGCGAGAGCAACTACGAGGACTCGGAAACCGCCGGCGGCGTCGGCGAACGACGCGTCTGGATCAGCGGCTGGGGCCGAAGCGTGGTGACCTGCGGCTACGGCGACCTCTTCGTGGGCGATGATGCCCCTGTCGAGGCACTTGGCTACACGCCGACGTGCGTGGAGCGGAACAAGCTTCGTTCGTACACGGCCTCGTACTCCGGCACGAGCGCAGCCACCATGCAGATCGCGGGCATGCTCGCCTGCTTCCAGGGTCACGCTCGCGTGGTTTCAGGCGAGGGCCTGGCCCCCACCGATTTCCGGCTGCTCTTCGGGTCCCAGTCCGTGGACGGCCCGCGGGTTCACATCCAGAGCGGCAGCGAGACCCCAGACCCGATCATGTCGACGCCTGAGTTTGGCGATGGCAGCAGTGACCAGGAGACGATCGGGCTCATCTACGGCTTCCCCAACGTCGACAAGCTCATCGAGGCGATCACGACCGGTTCGGTGGATGATCCGACCAACGTCACCGACACGACCGTGCTCGTCGGGACCCTTTTGGCGGGGAACCAGGTGTCGATCAAGACCATCGGCGGCGGCGAGATGTCCCTTCGCAGCCAGGCGGCGAATGCCTCCTCGGCCCGCTCGGGTTACGGTGGCGCGCCGGTCTTCTATCCCAGCGTCAGTCGTGCAACCGACCTGCAGGTCCTCCGAATCTTCAACTTCTCGACCCAGCCGATCCTGAACTACATGCGTGTCCCGATCCGGGCGCGCATTTCCGGCGGCTTTGTCTACGTGGCGGTCTTCATGTTCAACGCCAACATCCGCCGCTACGACTTCTGGGGCATGGAGCAGCTGGACCAGGCGTACCCTGACGCGCCGCTGAACTTCTGCACGCCAACCTACCGCGCGCCGAATGACTACATCCGCTTCAGTGACCCGGCCTATCCTGGCGGGGTTGCCGCCATGCGGATGGTCACTGGCGGGTACGGCATGGTCGGGCAATACGGGTTGGTGATCGACCTGGCCAAGGTCGAGACCGACTTGGACACCAGCCAGATCCCCGTGGATCCCTGCGTCGGTCAGTAACTTCGACAGTCGCGCAATCCCCCTCGGTTGATTCCACCTGAACCTTGAGGCGCCCGCACGTCGGGCGCCTTTTTCTTGATTGTTGCCCCTCGTCGGCTACTTTGTAGGACGTGGGTGGCAATACAGGCGGAACCATTGGGTGTTCCCATGAACCTGGGGCTCAGGTTCGTCTCTGTGTTTTCGCCGACCGACTGCGCGGTCGCGCTGGGTTGCTGCTGGCTGCCGGACTCGGCGGAGCTGTCGCCTTGAGCCCCATCCAGCCTTTGGCGGCTGCCACTCCCGGCGGGGGCGGTGGCGGCGGGGGCGGTGGGCCTCCACCAGGATTCGCCCCTTTTACAAACGAGGCGATGCCGCGCGGGGTCACATTCAACACGATGGGGTACCCGCAGCCCAACGGGATCTACGGCATTCCCGTGGCATGGTCCGACCTTGATGGTGACGGTGACCCAGACCTCTTGGCCGGTGGCCATGCGACGGGTCGCCTTGGGCTGTGGGAAAACGTCAGCGGAACGTTTGTCGACCGGGAGCCTGGGAGCGGGCTTCCCCACCTGCCCGGCATCTCCGCTCTCTCGCTGGCCGATGTCGATGCCGACGGTGATGTCGACCTGCTGTGCACCATGTGGGGGACACCCAGTCGATACTTTGAGCAGGTCCGCCCATTCCTGTTCGTCGAGGCCACGGATGCCGTTGGACTCACGACCGATGGCCCCGCGCGGTGCGCATCGTGGAGCGACGTCAATGGCGACGGCTGGATCGACCTCTTCATCGCCCGGTACGCCGGCGGCATCGCCGGCACGCTTGGGGCTCGATCGCACCTGTATCTCAACTTCGGCGGCTCGCTTGTCGAGGCCGGCGAGGCGATGGGGGTTGGGGCGCCGGCATATTCCTTCCTTGGCTCGTTTGTGGACGTCGATCGCGACACCATCGCCGACCTCGTCCTCTCCAACGACCGCGGCTTCTTTCCGCCGCACTACCAGGGGAATCAGGCCTGGCGGGTCTCGGTGACTGGCTTCCTTGACGTGTCCGTCGGATGCGGACTCGGCCAACCGCTGTATTCGATGGGGATGGCGCCCGGAGACTTCAACCGAGACGGCATGATGGACCTCCTCGTCGCCAACATCAGCGATGTCGAACAGCCGCTTGGGGCGGTGAACCCGCTGTTCATGGCGCAGGGGCCGTGGGCCTTCGACGAACAGTGCGAGGCGTGGGGGCTGCTCCCGGGACCAGGTTCGGTCACGGCCTGGAGCACGTTGGCCGCTGATTTTGACAATGACGGCTGGACCGATCTGGCCATCAACAACCAGTTCCACCCGAACGCGCTGTACCGGAACGCTGGCGACTCCAGTTTTGTCAATGTCACGTCCGAAGCTGGCTTTGGCGGACCCAACAAGCCGTCGTACTCAAGCGCCGCCGCCGACCTCGATGGCGACGGCGACATCGACGTGGCATCGCTTGAGCTGGCGACCTCGCTGCGCCTCCTGGTCAATCACGAAGGGGAACGGCGGCCCAGCCTCTCGATCGAGGTCGTCGGTGAATGGCCCAACACGCAGGCCATCGGGGCACTGGTGGACGTGGAGGTCGGTGGCGCGACGCTGCTCGGGCAAGTCATGGTGGGTGGCCACGGGTACCTTGGCCAGAACGAGCTGCGGCTGCACTTTGGCCTCGGGCCGTCGGCGTCGACGGAGGCCGTCCACGTCCGCTGGCCGTGGAGCGGCCCTTCGCGGTCCCTGTCTCGGTTGGCCGCCGGTCGGTGGCGCGTGTATCCACCGTCTCGCCTGGGTGATGTCAATGGCGACTTCGAGGTCGATGAGACCGATGACGCTTCGTTCGCCCAGTGCCTGGCGGGCAATGGCTACGCCGGATGCGAGATGTTTGACTTCAACGGCGACGGGCAGGTGGATGCGGCAGACGTGGCGCCATACGACGCTCGACGCTTGTTGTCCCCAGCGGACTTTGACCGCTCCGGCCTGGTGGACGCGGCCGATCTCGCCATCGTCCTCTCGAACTGGGGTTTGGCCAATCCGATGGTGACGCTCGGTGCGAGCCGATCGGTCGGCGGTGCTGAACTTGGCGCCGTGCTGGCTGACTGGGATGGCTGACCACGGCGGAGGCTCCACCGTCGGATCGACGGGAGCAAGTTGGCCGTGCTACGATCCGCTTCCCCGCTCACTTGGACAGGTGGATGAGAGGTTGAAATCACCGGTTTGCTAAACCGGCATAGGGGGAATCCCCCCTATCGCGGGTTCGAATCCCGCCCTGTCCGCTCCGAAGCCCCCTCGCCTCCCGTGCCGCCGATTGACAGCCTGCCAGACCTGTTCGCGGCCGTCGGGGCTGGCGATCCCAATCAGGGATTGGGGGCCGCCAACGAGTTCCTGCGGCTCTTCAATGACCTCCCGGGATTGCTCCGGGAGGTGATGGCGCAGCATGGGAATGCGATCTACGGTTTGCTCTTTGGCATCGTGTTCGTCGAAACGGGAATCGTCATCATGCCATTCCTCCCCGGCGACAGCCTGCTCTTCGCCGTGGGAGCCCTCAGCGCCGAGGAGATCGGCTTGCGGCTGGAAGTGGCGGCGCCCCTGCTGTGGGCGGCAGCCATCCTGGGAGACAGCCTCAACTGGGCCATCGGTCGGCGGATTGGCCCGGCGGCGTTTTCGGGGCGATTGCGGCTCCTGAACCCAAGGCACCTCGAGAAGACCCGCGCCTTCTTCGATCGCCACGGCTCGCGCGCGGTCGTGCTCGCCCGGTTCGTTCCGATCGTCCGCACGTGTGCCCCCTTCGTGGCCGGCGTGGGTGCGATGCGATGGAGGCGATTCATCGTCGCCAGCGTGATCGGCACCACGCTGTGGGTGGGGTTTTTCTGCTTGGTTGGGCGTGTCTTCGGGAACCTCCCCGTCGTGCGGAGAAACTTCACCGTCGTCATCCTCGCGATCATTGTCCTCAGCGTGCTCCCGATCGCCATCGAGTGGTGGCGGTCGCGGCGCCTGACCTCCACCGCTCGGTCCAGCGAGCCGCCACGGCGTGAAGGCCAGTAGCATCCTTCCCCCATGAAGATCCACGAGTTTCAGGCCCGGCAGCTCCTGGCTGACGCGGGAATCCCCGTCCCGCCGGGCACCATGGTGACCAGCGCGGCCGACGCCCGGCGCGCTGCGGAATCGATCTTCGGCGCGGGGGGGCGGCTCGTCGTCGTCAAGGCACAGGTGCATGCGGGCGGGCGTGGCAAGGCCGGCTTCGTCAAGCTCGTGAAGTCGCCCGAGGAAGCCTTCGAGGCGGCCACCTTCATGCTGGGGAACCGGATGGTGTCGCCCCAGACTCCTCCCGAGGGACTGGAAGTTCGACGACTGCTGGTGGCCGAGGCCGTCGACATCGAACGCGAGTTCTACGTGGCCATCACGGTGGATCGAGCCCGGAGGACCAACACGTTGATCGCCAGCGCCGAGGGCGGCGTGGAGATCGAGCACGTGGCGGCCACGCGGCCGGATGCGATCATCCGTGTCCCACTGCATCCGGTCGATGGACTCGCCCCCTTCCAGGCGCGCGACGCCGCGATGGCGCTGGGGCTCCGCGGCAAGCCGCTGGTGCAGGCAACGGATGTCATGCTGCGGCTGGCGGCCACGTTCCGGAAGCTGGACGCCAGCCTGCTGGAGATCAATCCGCTGGTGCTCATGCCGGGCACGGCCGAGCACCCACAGGGGCGGATCTCGGCCGTGGACGCCAAGTGCACCTTTGACGACAACGCCCTGTTCCGGCACAAGTCGATTGCCGAGCTGTTCGACCCGTCCGAGGAGAACCCGGCAGAGCTCCACGCCGCCGAGCATGGCCTGAGTTACGTCGCCCTCGATGGCAACATCGGGTGCCTGGTCAATGGTGCCGGGCTCGCCATGAGCACGATGGACATCATCTCGCTCCACGGCGCTTCGCCAGCCAACTTCCTGGACGTGGGAGGAAGCGCCAGCGAAGAGGCCGTCGCGGAGGCCTTCCGGATCATCCTCTCCGACTCCAAGGTGAAGGGGGTGCTGGTGAACATCTTCGGCGGCATCATGCAGTGCGACCGCATCGCCCGCGCCATCGTCGGGGCCGCCGAGACGGTTGGCTTCAAGGTCCCGCTCGTGGTCAGGCTCGAGGGCACCAACGTCGACGAGGCTCGACGCATCCTGGAGGCGGCCCGCGAACGCATCCCGATGATGCAGGCCGCGACGGACCTCACTGATGCGGCCGACCGGATCACCCGGGCCGTGGCCTGAGCACCGTGCGACGTGCTGATCCTCTTTGACATCGATGGGACGCTCCTGCGAACCGACGGGACCGGGGTTCGGGCATTCGTTGACGGCTTGGTGGCCACGCACGCCCCGACGGCCTGGTCGCTGGATGGGATCTCCCTGGCCGGGCAGCTTGACTCCAGGATCCTGAAGTCCGTGTGCGTCGCCCATGGCGTCGAGCACGATTCGTCTTTCGAGTCCCGGTTCCGGACGCACTACCGGACGGCGTTGTGCGCTGCGCTGGAGCGCACGGCCGCGCGTCCGATGCCGGGAATGCAGGACCTGGTGGCGGCGCTGCGCGGGCGACCGGATGTCTCCATCGGGCTCCTCACCGGCAACTATTCGGACACGGGACGGATCAAGGTGTCCAGCGCGGGATTCAACCCCGATGACTTCGTCGTGAATGCCTTTGCCGAGGATGGGGCGATCCGCCGTGACCTGACGCCGGCCGCCCGGGAACGCGACACGGCCCGGCGCGGAAGGGCCCTCCGGCCGGACGAGGTGGTGGTGATCGGCGACACGCCCGATGACGTCGACTGTGCACGCCACCATGGCTGCCGCTCGCTCGCGGTGGCCACGGGAATCTTCACTCAGGCGCAGCTGGCCGCCGCAGGTGCCTCGCGCTCGGTGACAGATTGTTCCGACGTGGGAGGGATCCTGGACTGGATCGGCGTGCACCCGTAGTCGCGGCGTAGGCTCGCCCCATGGAGTTTGGGCTCTGGGCCCACCATTTCTCGCTACACCAGAAGCTCGCGCTGAGGCTTGACCTGCCCGCGCGGCGTGAGCCGCTTCTCGACTTCTTCGACCGATTGCGCCGGGAGTTCCCGGCATTCGAGCGGCTGCATCGCGAGGACAGGCTCCATGTGCTGGAGGCGAGCCGCTCCGGCCGGGAATCGATGCTCGTGGGGCTCCTCGACACCGAGCTCTTCAGCGCCCACGCCAACCCGGACCGGATCGAGCAGGCGTATGTCCTTCATCGCCGTGTCCTTGAGGTTGCCCCCTTCTTCCTCTCCATCTCGCCGCTCGACGTGGAGTCGGTGGAGTTGACCTACGCCTTCCAGTTCGAGGCGACCGGCAATCGCGACGAGCTGGTGGCCGAGGCGCTGCTGGGCGATTCGCCACTGCGGAAGATGCACTCCTCGGGCGGGTCGACGCTCCTGGACTGCCAGCCGTTCACGAGCTTTGAAATCGATCGGGAGGCACGGCTCCACGGGCTCCTCGAGGTCCGTACCCGAACCAACGATGACCCGGGCCCCGAGGATGCCGGGCCAATATTTGTCGACCTCACCGTTCGGCGGACCGGGGCCGTTCGCACGGTCGAGGAGCTCCCGCTCACGCTGGACTTGCTCGCCGCACAAGGTGAGGCACTGGTTGCAGAACGCCTCATTCCATCCATCCTGCACCCCATTCGCGACGCCGTGCTCGCTGGAGGATCCTGACATGCGCCTGCTGCCTGGTTGTGCGATCGTCCTGGCCATCGCTGCGATCGCCAGCCGAGCGTGGGCCGACTCCTGCGATGCCGACGTCGCCCTCGCCAGCCGATTGGCCCGGCAAGAGGTGACTCTCGCCGACGACCTGACGCTGTCGGCACTGGTGACACGCGTGGGTGAGCAGGCGGGATGCGCGGTGAGGGTCTCGCCCGACCTGCTCCCCGTCTCCATGCGAAAGCACCTGGAGTCCCTGGTCGCGTGCCGTGGCCGGCGGTCCGCGGCACTCTCCTTGCTGACCCGCCTAGTGGACGATGCCTCCGGAGGGGATCTCCGGGTGGACGTGGTGGATGGTGCCATCGCACTGTCACCCTCCTCCGATGCCCCGGTCCTGTGCACGCGCGCGTACCCGGGCGGCGCACGTGCCGAAGCGATGCTGGACTCGATCCAGGCACACTTGCAAGCGGAGGACCCGGCGCTGGCCGCCGCGATTGAACTGGCCACTCCCGAAGAAGGCGTGCTCCTCGTGACGGCTCCGGCGACCATCCTGGCGCGAATCGAGTCGATGGCGGCGACCATTCGCCAGGCCACCTCGATGACCTATGCGGTCAGTGCGGTGGTCTCGGGGCTTGACGGCGAACTCCTGCGGCCCACGCTCCTGGTGAGCGACGGCCAGGAGGGCACCATTCGCGTGGGGACGGAGGAAGAGGCGATGTTCTCGCTGCGCGTCAGCGTCACGCGTGCGCCCGGCGATGGATCACTCGTCGTGCGCTTCGGGGCGCAGGCGATGTCAAACGGCATCGAAGGATCATCGTCACTCCCGCCACAGGGTGGGACGATGAGCGTCAGCATCGACGGCACATGGTCCATCGAACTCTCGATCGGATCCGAAGCGGGCGCCACCACCGATGCGGAGACGAAGCCGACCGCGGCCCCAGGTGGCTGAGGGAAGTTGAGTTGGGGATGACCGAGGCGATTGGCGCGGAGGCGCCCGTCGACGCGCTCAGGCGGCCTGGAGGTAGGCCGAGACCGAACGCAGGTCAGGGATGATCTGCGGCGTCACGAAGAGCGTCAGGGTCTCGCCGGGGGCCACGCGGATCAGCTTGGTGGCACGGATGCGTGCCACCCAGATCCGGCCGCCGCGAGCCTGCTCGCGGTTCTTGCCCTGACGAGCCTTGGCCACTCGGGAGAGGCCGCGCTGGATGTCAGGCTGCATGCGCATGAGCCGCTGCAGGGTCTTCACGTGCGACACCTTGCTCGGGACCTTGATCACTGAGAGGGAGACGGTCTGGCCGGGGGTAAAGTCCATGGTGTGCTCCTGTGGCGAGCCGAGAAGTGTACCCCGCTATCCCTCACCCTGCAATAGGTGCCTCACGATGGCCTGCGTCCCATCCCGGCCCCCGCCGGAGGCTTGAATCGCCGAATAGAGGCCCTCGGCGAAGGCAGTGAGGTCCGCCCTGATCCCCTGTTCGTTCGCCTCCGCCATGACGATTCGAAGGTCCTTCACGAGGTGGTCCACCATGAAGCCGGGATTCCAGTCGCCCCGGAGTGCTCTTGGCGCGAGGTTTGACAGGGTCCAGCTCCCGGCCGCCCCGGCTGAGACGACGGACAGGACCCGTCCAAGGTCCAGTCCGGCGCTTGACGCATAGGCCAGTGCCTCACCCATGCCAACGCACGTCGCCGCCACGAGGATCTGGTTGACGGCCTTGGTCGCCTGGCCGGCGCCAGCAGGACCGACGTGCACGACGGTCTTCCCGAAGGCAGCGAATACCTGCTCCGCGCTGGCAAAGGCCTGTGGCGACCCACCAACCATGATGGACAACGTGCCATTTCGTGCACCGATGTCGCCACCGGACACGGGGGCATCAAGGGCCTCGACCCCTCGACGGGCAGACTCCTCCGACAGCCGGAGCGCCAGCGATCGAGGGGATGTCGAGAAGTCGATGAGCAGGCGAGGCAGCTGGGGAGCGGCAAGCGTGCCGGTGGGGCCGAAGTGGACGGCCTCGACCTCCGCGGGCAACCCCACCATGCTGCACGCCACGTCGCGCCCACTCGCTGCTTCCGACGGTGAATTGGCCCAACCGGCCCCCGCCGCGAGCAGCGCGTCGGCCTTGGACCGCGTGCGTGTGTGGACGACAACCTCGTGGCCGGCACGGAGGAGATGCATGGCCATCGGCGCACCCATCACGCCGAGGCCGATCCACCCGATGCGCATGCGATGTGTTGAGGGCTGAGTCAAGCGGGGGATGGTACTTTTTCATGCGATTCTGGCTGCCTGCGCCTCCAGGTCGGCGCGAACCGACACGCAATGCGGTGAGTATCGAACCACCATGAACCACGCCAAGCCACTCCGTGAACCCGCCCCGTCCCGGCACCACGACCTCAGTGCCGTGGAGGCGCAGGTGAAGCAGGCCAGCCGCCCCTTCGCAGCGCTCGTCGACCAGATGCACCGCGTCGTGGTGGGACAGGAAGAACTCGTCGAGGGTCTCTTGCTCGGCATCCTCTCCAATGGCCACGTCCTCATCGAAGGGGTGCCTGGATTGGCCAAGACCACGGCCGTGAGCACGATGGCCGCGGGCCTGCACACGACCTTCCATCGCATTCAGTTCACTCCCGACCTGCTGCCCGCCGACGTGATCGGCACGCAGGTCTACGAGCCAAAGTCAGGAAACTTCACGGTCCGGAAGGGCCCTGTCTTTGCCAACATCGTGCTGGCTGACGAGATCAATCGCGCGCCCGCCAAGGTGCAGTCGGCCCTGCTGGAAGCGATGCAGGAGCGGCAGGTGAGCATCGGCGGGGAGACGTTCCCGCTGCCGCAGCCATTCATGGTCCTCGCCACGCAGAACCCGATCGAACAGGAAGGCACCTACACCCTTCCCGAGGCGCAGGTGGATCGATTCCTCCTCAAGTGCGTGGTGACCTATCCCACCGCCCGGCAGGAACGGCAGATCCTGGACCGCATGGGGAAGACCAACGCTTCGTTGGCGGTCGAGTCGGTGATGCACGCCGAGGACATCGCCCACGCTCGTGAGCTGGTCGACATGATCCACATGGACGACCGAATCAAGGACTACATCGTGGACATCGTGGTCGCCACGCGCGACCCGAAGGCGGCCAAGGTGCCCGTGGAGGGACTCATCCAGCACGGATGCTCACCGCGCGCGACGATCGCCCTCACGCTGGTGGCCAAGGCCAAGGCGTTCCTTGACGGACGGGGATACGCCACGCCGCAGGACGTGAAGGACGTGGCCCATCGAGTGCTCCGCCACCGCATCGGGCTCTCCTACGAGGCCGAGGCAGAGGGGCGAACGCAGGACGACGTCGTCGCAGCGGTGCTGGCCCACGTGCCGGTCCCCTGAGTCGGCGCGAGGTTGGCTGACTCGCCCAGGGAAGGACCCATGCCATGATCGCCCCCGAACTTGCCGCGAAGATCCGAAGGATCGACATCTCCACCCGGAAGGCCGTCCGCGAGGCCGTCGCGGGCCGTTGGCACAGCGCGTTCAAGGGTCGCGGCATGGAGTTTGAGGAGGTCCGTCCCTACGTTCCCGGCGACGAGGTGCGGACCATCGACTGGAACGTCTCGGCGCGCACCGGCGAGCCACACGTCAAGGTGTTCCGGGAGGAACGCGAGCTCTCGATCGTGCTTGCGGTCGACCTCTCCGGATCGCTCCAATACGGCACGCGGGGCCGGCTCAAGAGAGAGCTGGCCGCCGAACTGGCCGCGATCCTGGCGTTCAGCGCCGTGAGCAACAACGACAAGGTCGGCCTCCTCCTCTTCACGGATCGAGTGGAAAAGTGGGTGCCGCCGCGGCGCGGGCGGGGCCACGTCCTCCGGCTGATCCGCGAGCTTCTCGCCTTTGAGCCCGTGGGCCGAGGCACCAACCTGGGCGGCGCAATCGACGAGCTGGCGCGCGCCCTCCATCGCCCCAGCGTGCTGTTCGTGGTGAGCGACTTCCTTGATCGCGGCTGGGAACAGCCAATCGCGCGAACTGGCTTGCGTCATGACGTCATCCCGGTGGTGGTGGAAGATTGCGCAGAGCGCCAACTCCCCAAGGCCGGCATCGTCGCCTTCACCGACCCCGAGACGGGAGCCACGCGGCTGGTGGACACTTCCAGCCGTGCCGTCCGTCGCCACTTTGAATCGGCCGCCGCAGCTGCTTCCGAGGCGCGAGACCGGGCCCTGTCCCGAACGCAGATGGAAGCAGTGCGCGTCGACACTGACTGCGCAGACCTGGTCGAGCCCATTGTCGCGTGCTTGCGTCGGCGCGAGGAACGGAGGGGACGATGAAGCCAGCCGCGCGGCACCTGGCATCGATCCTGATGGCCACCATCGGTGGGACGCTTGGTGTTTCGGCTGCCGCGGCGACGCCCGCCGCTGCCGTCGAGTCCGTGATCAAGGCCGTGCGTCTTGGAGGGGAGCCTGCCGTCGGGGTCCCGTTCGTCGTGGAGTACACGCTGGATGGGCCCGCCGGTGCTTCGATCGTGACGCCTGCGCTGCCGCCTTCCGATGGCCCCTTCGACGTCATTGACGTTCGGCTGCGTGGCTCCCGCACACTGGCCGTCACCTACGTGACCTGGTCCAGCGAGGAGGCCTCGATCCCGAGTGTCGGCGTGACCGTGCTGGAGGCCGATGGCTCTTCCCATGCGGCAGCGCTTCCGACGGTGCCTGTCTCGGCGGCGTCGACCCTGGCGGACGACGACTCGCTCCTGGAGATGGGGAAGCACCTCGGGCATCTTGCCAACCCGGGCGAGTTCCCGTTGCGGCTGGTCGCTGCGTCGCTGAGCGCGGCGGCGATCGCCGGGTGTGCGGCAGCGGCCTGGATGCTCCGTCGCCGACCGGTGCGCGTCCCCACGCCGGAGGAGATCGCGCTTGACGGGCTGGACCGGCTGGAAGCTCGCGAGTTGTCGTCCAGCGACGACGCCGAACCCTTCTGGTTTGACGTGACCGACATCCTGCGCCAGTACATCGGCGCGCGGTTTGGACTCCTGGCGCCGACGTTGACGACCCGAGAGTTCCTGGCTGAGGCCCGCGATCGCCTGCCGGTCTCACAAGATCAGAAGGATCGGCTGCGGATCCTGCTGGATCATGCTGACCGCATCAAGTTTGCTCGCCAGTGCTCCACGGCCGAAGACGGACGGAAAGCGCTGCAGTTCGTGCGTCGGTTCGTGGTGACCCACGCCCCCGCTACCGGTCCCACCAATGTCGGCGCAGGCGACGCCGGCGTCGGCGCAACCGCAGGATCGGAGGCATCGACATGCTGAGCGCAATCTCCCTGCTCCAGTGGCCCTTCCTGCTGCTGCTGCCGCTGGCGGCACTCCCCTGGCTTGGACGACTCCGCTGGTTCCGGCGCACTGTCGCGATCCATTCCCGTGGGGACCTCCTGGCACAGGCCCCCGCCAGCCTCCGGACCGGGACGTGGTGGCTCTCGCCCGTCCTCCGGTCCCTCGCCATCGCACTCGTGGTGCTCTCGCTGGCACGGCCAGTCCTCACCAACCAGGAATCACGCACCTTCACCGAGGGCGCCGCGATCGAACTGGTGGTGGATCGATCCGGTTCGATGCTCGCGGAGGACTTCACCATCGGCCGGGACCGGACCAACCGATTGGAAGCCGTGAAGCACGTGGCCACCAACTTCATCCGCGGCGGCGAGGGGCTCACCGGTCGACCACATGACCTGGTGGGGCTCACGGTCTTTGCTCGATTCGCCGATTCGGTGTCGCCGCTCACGACCGACCACGACTACCTCGTTGAGGCACTGGATGGCACTCGACCCGCGACCGAGCAGAGCGAGAGCGGCACGGCCATTGGCGATGCCGTGGCTCTTGGCGTCGAACGCCTCCGCGACACGATGCAGAGCGCCAATCGCGACGGTCACGAGCGAGTCAAGGGTGCCGCGCTGATCCTGATGACCGACGGGGAGAACAATGCGGGCGACACCGACCCGATGTCAGCTGCCGAACTGGCCAAGACACTGGGGATCCGGGTGTACGCCATCGGGGTGGGAACCCGCGGCTATGCCCCGTTCCCGGTGCACGGCCCCGGCGGGCGGATCGTGACCTACCAGCAGCAGCCGGTCACCATCGACGAGGAACTGCTCACCGCGATGGCCGACGCCACGGGCGGCAAGTACTTCCGTGCCACCGACACCGACGGGCTCAAGAAGATCTACGAGGCCATCGACGTGCTGGAGAAGACTCGCGTCGAACAGCGCGTGAACACCTTCCACCGGGACCTCGCCGTCCAGGGTTTTGGGCTGGGTGGGCGTGACGTGCCGCCGCTCCTGGCGCTGGCCGCGGCGCTTGTCGCGCTTGACGCACTGGTCGCCGCAACCTGGGGAAGGAGCTTGGGGAACTGAACCATGCACGAACTTGAGTTTGGCAATCCGCACGCCCTTCGATGGGTCTGGCTCACCGCGGCGATCGCGGCGCTGGCATTCCTCGCTGCCTGGCAGCAACGGCAGTCCATCGCGGCGTTGGCCGAAGGGCGCCTGCAGGCGATCGTCGTCCCCGGGCGTGCCACGGGGCGGACCACGCTTGGATTCCTCGCCGGGGCGATGGCATTCGCGCTGCTCGTTGCGGCGCTCACCGATCCGCGGCTGGGAACTCGGTCCATGGACGTCACGCGCCAGAGCGCTGACATCATGTTTGTCTTGGATACCAGCCGCAGCATGCTCGCGGATGACGCCACGCCGTCGCGGCTGGCGCGTGAAGTGCAGTTCACGATGGACGCGATCGACCGGCTGGCCGGCGACCGTGTCGGCCTGGTCGACTTCGCCGGCGTGGCTACGCTCCGAAGTCCGCTCACGTTGAACTACGGCGCCGTGAAGGGGCAGGTGGCCGACCTCTCGATCAAGCAGTCGCGCCAGGGAGGCAGCGACTTGGCACAAGCGATCCGCCTCGCCGCGGACAGTTTTCCGGAGGAACGGTCTGGTGGTCGAGCCATCGTCGTGATCTCCGACGGCGAGGACCTGGCGATGGACGAACACGAGACCAATCCCGCCGAGGCCGCCCGCACGGTGTGGGAACAGGACGGCATCAGGCTGATCACCGTCGGGCTGGGCGACGAATCGCAGGGAAGCCGCATCCCCATCGCCGGGGGTCGATTCCTCACCCACGAGGGGCAGGAAGTCTGGACCAAGATGGACAGTTCGCTGCTGCGTGAGATGGCACTGAATGCGGATGGCTCCTTCATCCCGGCAGGCACCGCACAGGTGGACCTTGGGTCGATCCTCAGCGACTTGCTGGTTGATCTGGAACGGGTCGACCGAGGCGTCTCCAACGTCCAGTACGCCGAACCTCGATTTCAGTGGCCCGCGGCCGCGGCGCTGCTCTTCCTGGCGATGCAGTGCCTCATTCCCCGGGCTGGCACAAGGGGATCTCACGCATGATCGACGAAACGCAGAGTCCCTACGGACCGTCTCCCCGGCGCCGCGGATGCTCGGTTGGACACGCGGTTGCGCTTGCGCTCGCGCCGGCGTTGTTCGCAGGCGGCCTGGCCCTCGGCGCGCAGGACCCCCCATCGGTCGAGCCGCCCACTCTCGAACAGCAGCCCATTCCCGAACCAACCCAAGCATTGGGAAGCGATCCGGAATCGACCATCGCCCAGGCACGGCTGGACGCCCTGCGGCACGACAAGGCGTCCGCGCGCGTCACCTACAACGAGGCGGTCGATGCACTGGATGGCCAGCGACCCGACGAAGCCGCGCGACTCTTGGATGGGCTGGGCACGATGGATGCCGAGACGGCCCACGCCAGCAGCTTCAACAAGGGTTGTGCGACCATGCAGGTGATCCGTCCCCGACTCGAGGCGGCTCTCCAAGGGCCATCGAGCAACCCAGGCCGCGGAGCCGCTGGCGCCGAAGGTGCGGAAGCAGATGCGCCACAGGCCGATCCCGCGCAGGAGCGCCAGCAGTTGATCGATGCACTGAAGCAGTGTCATCGCGCGTTTCGCGACGCCGCGATTGCCCAGCCAGGCGACACCGCGGCCGTGCAGAATGCCGAACGGACGCATCGCCTGATTCGGAAGCTTGAGGAACAGCAACAGCAGGAACAGGAGCAACAGCAGAATCAAGAGCAACAGCAGAATCAAGAGCAGCAGCAGAGCCAAGAGCAGCAGCAGAATCAAGCGCAACAGCAGAGCCAAGAGCAACAGCAGAATCAAGAGCAACAGCAGAATCAAGCGCAGCAGCAAGCGCAGGACCAGCCGAAGCCGAACGAGGATGGTCAGCCTCAGGATGGCCAGCAGGGCCAGGACGGGAAGGAGCCCGAGCAGCCCGCAGAGCCATCGCCTGGCGAGGGCGAGCCGAAGGAGGGCAAGGAGCAGCCTCGCCCAGAGGGTTCGTTGCAGGAACAGCAACCCGACAAGGGAGACCGGAAGCCGAAGGATGCCCAGGCGGCTGCGGCGAAGGCGCGCGAAGAAGGAACGTTGACGGAGGATGAGGCCAATCGGCTGCTCCAGGCCACCCGCGATCGGGAAAAGGAGCGTCGAGCCAAGAAGGAGCAGTCACAGCGGAACCCCTACGGTCCGCCGAGCCGGGATTGGTGATCGATTCGCATCTCGATCGTCACCACGCATCCCGCGGCCAGTTGCCGGAATGAAAAGGAGTGAATGAATGAAGCCACGTGAACGAGACAACTGCTGGTGGAACGGCGCACGGGCCCTGTTGTGCGCCGCGATCGGGCTGGCGGCGTCGCTTTCGGAGCCAGCCGTCGCCGAGGGCGACGTGGAGTTTTCCATCACGGGCCGAACGACGGAAGTCGGCGTGCCGATCAAGGTGATCGTCACCGTGCGCGACGCCGCCGAATCCAGCGAGCCGCAGCTCCCCACCGACCAGGCCGCGTTCACGATGCGAGTGCTGCCGGGACGGAACCGGAGCGAGTCGATCTCGTTCGTGAATGGGCGACAGGCTCGCTCCGTGACGGAGACGTACCAGATCGAGGTGACGCCGCTGGCCGCGGGGACGTTCCAGCTCCCTTCGATCGCCGTCGTGGTGGATGGCACTGAGTTCTCGACCCCCCCTGCGGACATCGTCGTCAAGCCTGGAACGCCGGTTGATGACCTGGCCACCGCCATCGTGGAGAGCCCTCGGCCGACGGTCTGGCTGGGCGAGGCCACGGAACTGGAGCTGGTGCTCACGCTGCGCGCCACGCCGATTCCCGAGTCGGGACGCGTGCTCTCGTCGGCCGACATGTGGCGATCGATTGAGCTGCAAGGCAGCGAGTGGGGCCCATTCACCGACTCGATGACCCGGCTCCTGCAGTCCAACCGCATGCCGCCGGGGCGCCAGGTCTCAAGCGCCGCCGGGGTGGACTACGTCTACCGAATCCCCGTGGAGTTCTTCGCCGACAAGGCCGGCGCCCCCGACTTGAGCAAGGTGCGCATCCGCGTGAACTATCCGCTGGAGGTCGGGGTCGAGCGCGATTTCTTCGGGCAGCACCTGGCGGTCACCAAGAAGCGCCCGATCACGCTGGAACCCACGGTGTCCGGCATGGAGGTCCGCGCGCTCCCAACGGAGGGTCGACCGGCCTCGTTCACCGGGGCGGTCGGCGACTTTGAGGTGAAAGCCTCGGCGCGCCCCGCCACCGCCGTGGTCGGCGACCCGATCACGCTCACCTTTGTCGTCAAGGACCTCGGAGGCACCGCGGAACTGCGGAGCGTCCAGCCGCCCAACCTTGCGGCGACTCCCGGCCTTGAGCAGGACTTCGCGATTCCCGAAGCCACGGCGGGCGGCATCATCCAGGACAACGTGAAGCTCTTCACCCAGACGTTGCGTCCGCTCCACGAGGACGTGGCGCTCATCCCGCCGATCGAATTCAGCTGGTTCAACCCGGCCGCATCACGGTACGAATCCGCGACGACCTCCCCGCTCCCGATCACCGTGCGCCCAGCCGAGCGCATGGCGCGCAGTTCCATCGAAGGTCGCCAGATTGGGGGTGACCCGTTGGCTGGGGTCGATGCTCCGCAGATCGAGGCTGATCAACGGGACGCCCGGCACGACTGGCGAACAAGACCCCTGCTGACCGCGTCGGCCCCCCTCTCGACCTGGACCATGGCAGCCGTGCTGGGTGCACCTCCCCTGGCCTTTGCAGCCTTGGCATTGGTCGTCGCCGCACGCCGACGCGCGGCAGCGAATCCGCTCGCGGCGCGGCGGCGCCATGCGCTCAGGCATGCCCGCATCCAGCTGGCACAGGGCGATCCCGAACGAGCGATCTCCGGACTGGTCGAAGACCGGACCGGTTCGACCGCTGGCACGATGACACGTCGGGATCTCGTGGGTGCGCTGACGGACGCCGGCCATGTCGATGTCGCGGCACGAGCCGAATCCATCCTCCTCGAATGCGAGGCGGCGCGCTACGCGGAGCGATCGCCGCCAGCCGACATCCTGCAGCGCACCAGCGACTTGCTGGCACCCATCGTGCGCGCATTGCCGATGGTGGCCCTCGTGGCCCTGCTTGCCCTCGCCGCCCCGACTGCACAGGGGAGCGCCGAACTGGGGCCTGATGAGTCCATCCCCACGGCGTCGGCGGAGCAGGACCTCCAGGCAGCACACGAGTCGTATGACCGAGGGCTGAGCCTCGTCGCCACGTCGCCGGAGGCAGCGCGCGTGGCCTTTGCCGCCGCAGCACGGGACTACCGGTCGGCCATCGACGGTGGCGCGCGCCATCCCGGTGCGTATCTGGACCTTGGCAATGCACTCCTCGCGTCGGGCGAGAGTGCGCGCGCGCGAGCGGCCTACCTTGCCGGGCAGCAACTGGACCCCGGCCACCTCCAGCTTCGCCAGGCGCTCCGGACCGCGGTGTCCGTCCCGCTCTCCACGCCGGACCGGCTGGTCGAAGACGCCCGGACCTGGTGGCAGTCCATACCCACCACCACCCGCTGGACGATGGCGTGGGCCAGTTGGCTCGCCGTCTGGGTCACGCTCGCGATCGGCGTCCTCATGCAGTGGCCGGCACGGGTGCCGTGGCGATTGGCGATCGGTGGCGCTGCGGCGCTGGCGGTCGCAAGCGGTGTTTCAGTCATGGTTGACCGAGCCACGCTCCCGTCGACCGCGGTGGCTGTCGTGCTCAGCGACGGCGCAGTGCTCCGGACCGGTACCGGCGAGTCGTTTGGCAAGGTCCCGGGTCCAGCAGTGCCCGCCGGCACGATCGTCAATGTCTTGGAAGTCCGCCCCGCCTGGTCGCTCATCCAGCTGCCAGGCGGCCGGGAGGGCTGGATGCCCGCATCGGCGTTGGTGCATCCCGAGCCGTGATCGAGATTAGGCCGCGCGTGTCTGGGGACCCCAGTCGGATCGGCAAGCGGAGAGAGTGGGATTCGAACCCACGATGAGGACGAGCCCCATACCAGTTTTCGAGACTGGCGCCTTCAACCGCTCGGCCATCTCTCCGTACGGCACCAAGCTCCCGGATGGGAGTCGATGCATCGCAGGCACTCAGTATCTCAGGATTCGATCAGCCTGTCCACCCACCGAGGAGCGCGGCGAGGTCCTCGCCCCCGACCGTGCCGTTGCCATCGATGTCAGCGGCAGGATCGGCCCCTCCCCACGCGCCCAAGAGCAAGGCGAGGTCCTGCCCGTTGATCGAACCGTCGCCGTTGATGTCGGCAGGGTCCGATTGCTCGCAGGCATCCGCGGTGCCGTTGCCGTTCGAGTCGGCGCAGGTCGTACCCGCACCCTGCCACGAGGCTCCGGCTGAATTCGCCTGGGCCTCCGTCAACACGAGGCAGAATCCGTTGGGGAAGCATGCCGCACCCACCGGCTGCGGACAGCTGGTGGTCGCACACGACGATCCGTCACCCTGGAAGATGCCACTGAGCGCAGCACACTCCTCGGGGCTCACCGCGTCGAGGCACGATCCATTGGGGAGGCAGCACGCGCCCTCGGGGAAGCAGATGTGCTGGGCGCACGGCGTCCCCACCGGGCCGGCCACTCCACCCGCTGCCGCACAGTCGGCCGCGCTGAGCTGGACGCACCCACCGGTGGCGGCGAAACAGCAGGGAACGGTTGTCGCCACTTGGCACGTGGAGGCCGAGCACGGCGTCCCTTCCCCCTGGAAGCTGCCGGCGGCCAACGAGCATTCGCTCTCGGTCAGCTGGAGGCAACTCGATCCGACACAGCACGCGCCGGGAACTTGGGTGCCGCCACACTCGACTGGCGTGTAGGTGCCACGCATGACCCAGTCGCCGCTTGGTCGGCAGAGGCTGGGAAGCGCCTGGAACGTGGTCCATCCAGCCGGACAGCCAAACGCGCCGCAGTCAACCGCGTAGAGCCAGTTGCGCGACGGCTGCGCCAGCCCGCTGGTGTCGGTCGTCGGGAACGCATTGCTGCCTGTCGGCGGCGAGAACAGGCAGGGATTCTGAGTCTGGTTGTTGTGCTCATCGATCCGGAAGGCAAACGACCACGTCGCTGCACCGGCGTTGTCAAGGTAGATCTGGTCGGGATCACCGGGGTCCACCACAAACTGGATGATCGTTCCCGTCGTGCCGGGTGGCATCACGAGGTGCGGCAGCAGTTCACCGTCGCTGGAGAAGACGTACGCGGCCGGAGTCGTCGGGTTGCCCTCATACAACAGCACCGACCACCTGGTGGTTGTCTGTGTCGTGGCGCCGCTCGTCGCAAAGAGGACTTCGAGCTGGTCCACCTTGATCGGGAACGCCGTGGGATCGATGACAAAGGAGACGCCGACGGCTTCCTGCTCGGCGAAGCCGGCCTGCATGACGTACTGGCCCGCGCCGAACGACGAATCGGTGTGTGCCACGATGACGGGGTCGCAGAGTCCCGCAATGCCGCCATCGTCGACCGGCACATTCGCGGGACGGTCGCCCCGCTCTGCGGCAGCCCGTGCCCGCGCCGCCGCGATCGCGGGCGTCAGGTTGACCGTGATCACTTCCGGATCGCGGAGGAGGATGAGTTGCTGGTTGAGCCGCGAATCGACGGCTGGGACGTAGGTGGAATCAGCAAGCGTCGCCGTCGAGGCAACACCGAGCAATAGGGCACCGAGGTGGCGCGTCCGATCGTGATGCATTCGCAGGCTCTCCTTGAGGAAGAGAATAGCCCCACCCACCGGATCTGCAAGGAATCATGGGTTCGGGAGCTTGAAATCGCACGAGCATTTCCGTCTCTTGACGGAATGTCCGGGCGGCAGCCGGTCACGTCGGGACGAAAAAAAGACCAACCCAGCGGCTGGCCCGTTCACCCGTGTCACCGTCAGCGCTTGCGGCTTGGGCTCTCGAGTCCGCTGGCGTCCCAGTCGATCGTGATCTTGTCCTGGCGGATCTCTTCGATCACGACCTCAAGGTCGCTGCGACCCTCACGATCGACCAGCGGCCGGGACTGGTTTGGACCGTCCACCAACTCGGCCAACCGGCGCTGGATCAGCGCGGTCAGCTTGAATCGACCACCGAGCTTCTTGACGATTTCGTCGCTCTTCAGCGTTTCGATCATGCGTGGAGGGGTCCCGTGGGTGCGAGTCCAGCCCTTGGGAGGCCAGAAACGGGAAGCAGCGCAGTATAACCCAAGACCCCCCCCTTCGCAATCCCCTGGCCTCGATGTTTCAAACCCCGCTCATTGCCCGATTCAGAGCACTTATGCGCCGCTTGCTGCCCGGGCCGGACTGGGAGGGGGTGGTGGTTGGGACGGTCACGGGATTGATCGTGGGAGGCCTTGCGCTGGCCTACATGGCACCAATCCGGTGGCTGGAGGAATCGACCGAGGCCCTGGCCGGGTCAACCGAGTCTGGATTCTGGCTCATGTTGACGGCACCGATCCTCGGGGCGTTGGGGTCCGGGGCGATCTTCGCCCTGATCAGCAGCCCGATCCAGGCTCATGGTGTGGGCCAGATCATCTGGGCCGTCAATCGGCTCCAGAGCAAGCTCCCGTTCTCGCTTGGCATCAAGCAGTGGATTGGGTCGACCTGCACCATCGGCTCGGGCGGCTCGGCCGGCCCAGAGGGGCCGATCGTCTCCGTCGGGGCGACGGTGGGCAGCCAGGTCGCGCAGTTCCTTGGAACCGACACCGTCCAGCGGACCACGCTGCTGGGGTGCGGTGCCGCGGCTGGACTGGCTGCCGTCTTCAACGCGCCACTCACCGGCGTCTTCTTCGTGCTGGAAGTATTGCTTCGCGACTTCTCGCTCCGCATGATGGCCCCCATCGTGGTGGCCAGCGTGATGGGGGCGGCCGCGGCGCAAGGACTCCTCCAGAGCAACGAGCCGGTCTTCGGCGTGGGCCCGGCACAGTTCGATGCGTTCTTCTTCGAGCTGGACGAAGTGCCGTCGATGGTGATCCTCGGGATTTTCGTCGGGATCTCCAGCGGATGCTTCGTGCACATGCTGGAGCGGACCTCCAAGCTGTTCGCCCGCGTCCGGATCCCCGCGATGGTGCGACCGGCACTCGGGGCCGCGTTGCTGGGGCTGCTGGGCTGGGTGTGGTGCGTCGGGTCCGATTCGCACGAGTACCCACCATTCTTCGGCAATGGCTACTGGGTCATCAGCGAATGGTGCCAGGCCGAGCTCTACGACCCGCTGAAGCCCGGCGGCGATGCGTGGCCCCTCGTCCGGTTGCTGGCGCTGCTCCTCGTCGCGAAGGCGGTCGCCACGAGCCTGACGATTGGATCTGGTGCGTGCGGCGGCCTCTTCGCCCCGTCGCTCGTGTTGGGTGCGGTCTCGGGGGCTCTGTGTGGGGCGTTCCTCAACGCCTATACGCCGCTCCCGGACGTGAGTCCCGTCATCTGCGCGGTGGTGGGCATGGCCGCCTTCGTGGCCGGCGGGTCCCATGCACCCCTTACCGGCGTGATGCTGGCGTACGAGATCACCCGCAACTACTCCATCATGCTCCCGCTGCTGCTGGTCACCGTACTCAGCACCCTCTGCGCGCGGCTGGTGTCGAAGCAAAGCGTCTACACCGGTGAAATCGACCGCCTCGGGCTGAGGCTGGGGAGCAGCGTCGACCTGTCGGTCCTCCGGCGCGTCCGCGTGGGAGACCTCCTCCTCAAGCCGGCCGACCCTGTGCTTGCCTCGGACACCGTCGGTGAACTGCTCGCACGCGCCGAACGATCCGGCGAATGGGACTTTGTCGTGAATGATGCCTCCGGGCGGTACGCGGGGCTGGTCGCCGCGCCTGACCTCCGCGCGGCCTTTGCCTACCGCGAGGCCGCCCCACTCCTCTCCGTGGGCGAGCTGGTCCGCGACCAGGCGCCGCTCTCGATCGACGACACGCTCGACGTGGCGTTTGAGGTGTTCTCGCGGACGGATGCCCAGTCAGTGCCCATCGTGGACCGAAGGACCGGCATCGCCAGGGGAATCATCAGCCGCCAACACGTGATGCGCGCGTACCAGAAGGCGCTGGAGTCACGGTGACTGGCCAGTCGCCCGCTCGGTTTCGACCCTGCCACCACGTGCGACGAGGGGTCGATTTCCAGCGCGCGTATGCGAGCGGTGCGCGCCGGGACGCCGGATGGTGCGTCGTGCATGCTGCGCCCAATGCCCTGCCTTTCAGCCGACTCGGGTTGAGCGTCGGGAGGAGATGCGGGAACGCGCCGCGGCGCAACCGCATCAAGCGGATGCTGCGGGAAGGATTCAGGCTTGCGGCATCCCAGCTCCCCGAGGGGCTTGACTTCGTCGTGTCGTGCCGGCTCCCGCCCAGCGCGCCCCACGAGCGCCCCACGCTTGGGGAGGCGCATCAACTTTTCCTCGCCGTTGGCCCGTCGCTCGCGAGGCGGCTGGCGACAAGGCCTGCCTGAGTCCGGTCAGGGCACCGGGTCGTGCCCGTGGCCACCCCACGGATGGCATCGCCCGATCCGCCGCATCGTGAGCCATGATCCACGCCAGGCCCCGTGTCGTTGGATCGCTTCCACGCCGTAGTGCGAACAGGTCGGGGTGAATCGGCAAGCCCGCCCGATCAGGTGGGAGAGGGTCCGCTGGTACACGCGGATCCCCGCGACCAGTGCGTGTGCGAGCGGGCTCATCGGGTGCCCGGCGACTGGACGACGGGGTTGCTGACCCGGCCAACGCCGGCGATTTCCACGGTGACCGTGTCTCCATCGCGGAGGAATCGAGGCGGCGTGCGTGCCGAGCCCACGCCCGCCGGAGTCCCCGTCAGGATGAGCGTCCCGGCCAGGAGCGTGGTGTCGCGCGACAGTTCTGCGACGATCGCGGGGACGCTCCAGGACATCGACCCAATGTCGCCGTGCTGCACCTCTTCGCTGCAGAGCGTCGTGATGATCGATCGCGTGGCGGGATCTCCGACCATCGACAGCGGCGCCACCACGCTGAGGGGGCAAAAAGTGTCAAAGCTCTTGCCGCGGCAGAACTGGCCGCCGCCACCCTTCTTCTGCCACCAGCGCGCGCTCACGTCATTGGCCGCGCAGAATCCCCGGAGGACTCCCGACTCCGGACGGAGGACATCGGTGGGATCGACGTCGCGGCAGTCACGGCCGATCACCACACCCAGTTCCCCCTCGTAGTCCACTTGCGGCCCGTTGCGTTGCGTGGCGGGCCCGATGACGATCGGGTCGCCGTCGCCCACCACGCATGCCGGGTTCTTCATGAAGACCACCAGGTCGGGAACGCCCCCCCCCATCTCGGCAGCGTGCTCGGGATAGTTGCGGCCGATGCAGAGGATGGCGGCAGGACGAAATGGCGCGGGCATGGCGACCCGCGAGCCTACTTGCGCTCGCTCTGCGAATCGGTCCCTTCAGGCGGGCCGGCGCTTCGAGCGGCCTCGGCCGCCTTCATCGCGCGATACCCGTCCATGCCGGGCGGCTCGGGAAACGCGCGCTCGAAGGGCAGGTTGCGGGCCAGGATGCCCTGCGCATACTCGCGCTCCAGTTCCGCCTTCGCGCCGTCGTAGACCGCCCGCCGGTACTTCTCGTCGGCACGGTTGTAGATCGTGAGCCGGTCGATGAGCGGCTGCGCGCGGTCAAGCAGCACCTGGAGCAGCACCGTGTCGATGCTCGTGCGCAGCCCCGAGACGAGATCGGCCATGCGGCGCTCGCCAAACTTGTTCACGAAGTTGGTGTACCGCGTCCCCTGGAAGTACTCGGTCAGTTCGGCGGCGAACTGGATGGCACTCTCCAGGACCTGTGGCCGATTCAGCAGCAAGCCCTCCCGGAATCCGCGGATCAGCGCGTTGTAGACGTCGCTGCGCGCGGCCTCGGGCTGGTACTCGTACTCGCCGTAGGTGATGTTGCGCACGAAGACGTCGAGCGGGGCCTCGTACTTGTTGTTGGGGATCATGCCCCCCCGCCCGAACAGCCGGTCGAGCTTGTCCAGGATCTGCTGGGCACCCTCGGTGTCGCCCGCGCGATAGAGCTGCCGCACGGCGAACGCCATGAAGTTCTCGTAGAAGTCCACGAAGCTGTCGCCGCCGGCGCCGCGCGTCCCGTAGTGCTTCTGGTAGAGCACCTCAAAGTAGTGGTCGATCACCTTGATCCACCGGGGGTCGGTCAACCGCGTCGGGTTGTCGTTGCTGAATGGATCAAACCGCATCAGGCCGCTGCGCTCCAGCGCCTGCATCGCCTGGATGTTGATGCGATCGTTGTTGAGGACCTTGTAGATGTCGTCCACGTCCTCGAACCGGCGCGTGGCCTGGGTGGCCCCCTTGCGCGCCCAGTAGAAGGCGTGGCTCTGGGGGTGGCGCCAATCGAAGGGCCCGAACTCCTTCGTGTACTGCGCCATCAGGGCCGGTTCCATGTTGTATTCGTCCCGGAGCACCTTCTTCCGCAGCCACCGGATGAAGAGCGTGACTTGGTCGTGCCGGGCGGGATCGCCGAAGATGCCGTCAAACGTCCGGTACACCGGATCATTGGCCTTGAACGCCTCGTCCAACCCCATCATGCGGGCGGTCGGGCTGGTGTGCACGGCCTCCCATTGCCCGTAGGCCATCAGCAGGTGCGCGTCGGGCTTGACCGTGAACGTGCTGTCGAATCCGCTGACGGCTTTCCGGATCTCCTCCAGCACGCCGCTCGTGCCGGGCACCGTGGCGTCACACTGCTCAATGGTGTCGGGCGCGGTGGCGATGGAATCGATCCAGGCGATGCGCTCGCCGTGGCCGACCGGTGGTTCTCCCAGCAGGAAATGCCATTCGCGGGCGAGTTCGCGCTTGTAGTGGAAGTGGGCATCATCGGCGACGCCGTCCACCTTGTGGGAAAACCAGAACGCCAGTTCCTTGTGGAGCCAGAGGTCGTTGGGGTTGTATCGAAGGCCCTCGTTCCGAACGAGGTCCAGGCCGCCCTTCACCCACTCCCACCGCTCCTCGGGGGTGTTGGTGAGGACGCTGATGTTGTAGGCCATGTTGTGGCCGTGGAAGCCCCACACCTCGCCAAAGCGCGGCTGGAGCTTTGTGATGAGTGCCGCGTCGGACATCGCCTCGTAGAAGAGGCCTTCCTGCTTCTGCTGCGACGCCTTGATCCAGAGGTAGTCGACGATGATCCCGCGCAGGGCGCCGATCGCCTGGCCCAGCGCGACGATTGGCGGGGCGCCCTCCACGGACACATCCGTGAACCGCATCCCCTGCGCGTCGCTGATCCGTAGGAGGCGCGGCAACAGCGCTCCGCCACCGAGGAGGGCACCGGCGGCGACGAGCACGCAGACGAGCTGGACGAGTCGGTCGCGCATGTCAGCCGTGGCCGGAGTAAATGGCCACCTCCTTGCGCCTGAAGGCCAGGAATCCCAGGAGGAGCGCCACGGCCGTCCAGGCCACGCCGATTCCCAGCACCGCGCGCATCAAGGCCCCCGCCGGGATGGCGCGGCCACGGACCAGCGTCTCGGTCGCATCGACCGCCCCGAATCCGCCGAGCATCCAGTTGCTGGCCGAGGCGATTCCCTTGACTCCCCACTGCAGCCACTGCACCACGAGCGGCGCATCCCGGGCCACGGTGTAGTAGTCGATGCTGATGGCGAGGAATGGCGAGAGGCTCCCGATCGCGAAGATGCTGAAGGCGAGGAGGCAGGCGATCGGGAACGAGAGGATCGACGCCCCCGCCACGCTGAGCATGGCGAGGAACGCGATCTTGGAGAGGTCCACGGCGAGCGCGCGGAGGTAGTTCTCCCAGAACCCAAGCACGGGGTAGAGCACCTCGACGCCATCACCGTCGAAGTTGATGCTCCAGCGCGGCTCCGTGAAGTTCTCGCCGTCGAACGCCACGTTGGCCAGCTCCACCTTGAGCGTGCCATCGTCTTCGATCAACTCAGGCGGGATCGCGAAGACGTACACCTGCCCTGCCACGAAGCTGCGATCGGTCCATGATCCGTTCTTGGGGAAGCGCAGCAGGACGGGGTGGCGCTCGTGGGAGTCCTCGGCGCCGGCGTGAAACTCGTACCGGAGCGAGATGACGCGCCCGGAGTCGCGCGCCTCACGCAGTCCCCGGAAGAGGTACTCGCGAGCCTGCCCCGGAGCCAAGGTCCGCAGGGACGCCATGTGCGCGTGCTGCTTCTCCTGCGCCAGCGTCCGCCGCACATCCAGCTCCTTCCGTGCGCCGGACTCAATGTCATCCTTGAGGATCGGGTCGCCTTCGATGGCCAGGTCGATGGCCTCGACCAATTGCTCGCGCGAGAGGGGCACCATCTCGGGCAGCACGCCGGCCCGGCCGACCAGCACTTCTTCGGTGACGGCGGCCGCATCAGGAAGGTCCTTGGCGGGTCGCGTGCGGATCGACGCGAGGAACCCGCCGATGCTGGCGGAACCGACGGCCATGATCGTGGTGGAGAGCACGACGAGCCCGAGCCACTTCCCCAGCAGGTACTGCAATCGGGAGACCGGCTTGGTCAGCGTCTGCCACGCCTGCCGGTCACGGAGGTCGGACGCCACCGTGGCGCAGCCCATGAAGAGCGTCATGGTGGCCACCAGCGCGTAGAGCAATCCGGTGCTTCTCGCCAGGAACGTCTGGACCTGGTAGCGAAGCGGCTGGTCGGGGCTGATCCACACCACGATGAGCGGGATGAGCACGAGCGTCGCACCCATGAAGAACGCCGCGACGCGGAGGCGGATCGCCTCGCGCACCACGCCCTGCGCGATCGAGCACACGGCGTTCGCCCCGCAGAGGCACCACAGCGCCACACGGGTCGCGAGGAGGAACAGGAGCAGTGTGGCACCGGCCCCGACCGAGGCGATCACCCACACCACGACGCCCTGGCGCCACGCCAGGATCGCCACCACGGCGGTGAGGATCGACGTGACGAGACTGGCCACGCCAAGTCCCGTCCACCCAGCCGCCGCGCCGACGGCCACCGCGACGAGAAGGAGCACCGCGGGCGTGGAACGAGATCCCACCAGCGATTCAGGAGCCCATTCCGGCAGTGATGGAGCGGCGATGAACGTCGCCAGCTCGCGGGGGTTCAGGATCAGCCCCTCCTCCGAAAACACTTGCGGCGCAAATCCGGCCACGACGGAACCGCCATGCGTCTCGCTGCCGATCGTCACCGTGCCTCGTTCGATCAACTCGACGGCCTCGGGCGATCGCTCCGCGAGGTTGGCCCGCCGGAGCACGGCCTCGATGGAGTCGCGCATCGCCACGAAGCGATTGGACTCCAGTTGATAGGGCACGACAAGGGCAGCGCCCAGCAATGAAAGCAGCAGCGCGAAGGAGACACGACCGCGGCTGGTCACGCTCCATTCCCGAAGTCGTCGCCAGGCTGCGACGATGGCGTTCACGCCCCGCGGCCCCCGCCACTGGTTCGGTCCGTCTCGTCGCCGAGGAGCCCCTCGATCACGCCCAGGTCTGGTCCAGCACTCTGGCCGGTCGATCCACCACCCGTGCCGGGGGCTGGCTTCGCGGGTGTGGTCGGCGTGTGGGGCGACCGCTGCGTGGCGCCGGTCGAAGCGGCGCTTGCCGTCACCGTTTCCACGCCACTGAGATCCGACACGGGCGCCGTCGGCGCGGCCGGGGTCTCCACGCGGGGCGTGGCTCGCGAGGCGGTCGCCTCCGCGGTCCCGGCAGCAAGGGCCTGGACCAGGTCGTCGCCTGTCGCCGTGTTGGCTGCCGGCCCCTTCAGGAACGCAGCCGTGGCTCCTCCCGCCTTGGCACCGCTCGTCGCGGCTTGCGTGGAGACCGCCCGTTCCACCAGGTCGAGGAAGTAGCTCTCCAGCCGCTGGCGCGGTGCGGAGACTCGTTCGATGCCCTCGCCAGTGCTCACGCGGATCACTTCGTCGATCTTCTGCACGGTGGCGTCATCCAGTCGCGCCGACTGGATAACGGTGTGGCGGGTGTCGGCGAGCAACTCGTCGGCCGTTCCCTGTGCGTGGATCTTGCCGCCGTAGAGGATGACCATCCTGTCACAGACATCCTCGACGTCGGCCAAGAGGTGACTGGAAAGGAGGATCGTCTTGCCTCGGCGGCGAAGATCGACCAAGAGGTCCTTCACCTGCCTGGTGCCGATCGGGTCCAGTCCGCTGGTGGGCTCGTCGAGGATCAGGAATGCGGGATCGTTTATCAGGGCCTGCGCGATGCCCAGCCGCCGCGCCATGCCCTTGGAGAACTCGCCTACCTGCCGGTGGCCGAGGTTGTCCAGCCCCACCATCGAGAGGAGCTCGTCGGTCCGACGGGCCCTCGTGCGCTTGTCCAGCCCGAAGAGCTTGCCGTAGTAGTCCAGCGTCTCGCGTGCGGTGAGGAATCGGTACAGGTAGCTCTCTTCGGGGAGGTAGCCGATCTGCGCCTTGACCTTCACGTCGCCCGGGTCACGCCCCAGCACCAACAGCTTCCCGCGCGTGCGGCGAAGCAGTCCCAGGATCATCTTGATGGTCGTGCTCTTGCCCGACCCGTTGGGTCCGAGCAGGCCGAAGAGCTCATTGGGCCTGATTTCGAAATCGATGCCGTCGACCGCGCGCGCCTTGTCGCGCATCCAGAAGTCGCGAAAGGTCTTGACCAGCCCGCTGGCCTCGACGACGGGCGTGCCGCCGGTGGACAGAGACATGCCACCAGAAGAGGGAATCGTCACCATGTCACTCTCGTCCCTTCGCCTTGTTGCCAGACTGCTCCAGCCGCCGGCCAGGCCCATCGATCTCGATGAGCTTCCCACCGAGCTGGAACTTGCCGGCCTGGTCCATGCCGATCATCTCGGCGGCGCGCTTCTTCCGGTCGAGGTCCGCGTTGCGCCGGGCCTGCATCACGTCCTCGCTGCTGCGCATGCGGAGCGCGACGTCGCGGAGTCCCCCGGGAACGGCAAAGACTTCCGTGCCCTGCCCCGAGTAGACGTCGGCCAGCGCCTCCAACCACAGCTGGCGCACAAACTGCTTCGGGTTCTCGTGGAAGCTGGCGGCCAAGCTGCTGACTCGGCGCGCGTCACGCCCCAGCGAGGCCTCCAGGCCTGACCGGGCGGCGCGGGCACGCTGGATCGCCTTGGCTGCATCGCCGCCGATGTCGGATTCCTCCAGCCGTGCCGCCATGCGCGCCAGCACGGCGTTCGCTTGCTCGGCATCCATCGAGGTGAGGGCCGTCTCGTACTGGCCGATGACATCCAGGAGGTCGCCATATCCGGGGCCCGCGGCATCCAGCAGCGTGGCCACGGCGTCCTGGCGGGCGCGTTCTGTTGCGGTCCGCGCATCTTCGCGCGCCGTCTGCACGCGCCGGAAGATGTTCCGGATCGCCAGCGGGGCGACGCGCTCCGGCACCGTGACCGACACGAGCTGGAGTCCGGATTGCAAATCATCCAGGAAGGCCTGGGCCGACGCCTGGATTTCGGCGCTGGGAGGTTCCCGCCGCTCCACCAGGTCAGCCAAGGTCGTGTCGGCTGCCACTCGCACCGTGGCCTGCCGGAGTGCGGCCCGGACGATCGGCTCCGAGGCGTCGGGCCCGAATCGCTCCAGGAACTTCACGGGATCCACCACCGCGTACTCAGCGGTCAGCTGCAAGTGCGCCAGGTCGCCGTCCGCGGTGATGAGCGAGCCGAACTCGTTGCTCGGCCGCAGGGGTTGCGTGATGTCGGCCCCTTCGGTCATCTGTTCCAGCGTGACGTCGGCGCTCCGGCGCTGGGGCCAGAAGGCCGAACGGAGATCCACCGACTGCCGCTGCGGGAAGACGATCATCTCGCCGATCGGGTAGGGCCAGAAGGGATGGAGCCCAGGACTCACCATTTCCTCCCCCTCGGCCCCGGCCACCCGGCCAAAGATCGTCCGGACGCCCGTGTGCCCCTCCTGCACGGTCTGGAACCCGCTGAAGAGGAACGCGATGACCAGCCCGAGGATCGCCAGCTGCAGGATGCGGTACGAGAGGAGCAGCGCCTCGCCCAGGCTCTGGTTGGCCGGATCCATCGCCGCGCGCATGGCTGCGGCATCGGCCATGTGTCCGTCGATGTCCAGCCGTGCCGAGGCCGCCCGCCGTGGAGACACGTCCGCCCGTGACTGCTCGTGCTCGGGTCCTTCGGCCGTCACGGCTTCGCCGCCTCAGCCGGCACGGGAATTCCATTCGCCGAGAGATTCGCGTTCGGGTCAAGAAGGTGGAATGGGGGCCGGCTCATGTCACCCACGAAGGTCGTGCTCCCCGAGAGTGACGCCTTGAGCGTGTCCAGCCAGGCGAGGAAGATCGCGAGCTCGGCCTCGTCACGCATCTGCTCGTAGTACGTCGCGGCCTCCTCGGCCCCCTTGGCTTCGATCTCCGCCGCCCATTGCGCCGTGAAGGCCCGGATCGTGTCGGCCTGCGTCGCCGCCATGCTCTTGATCGCATCAGCCGACGAGGCCCCCTTGGACTCTTCCAGGCTCCCCAGCGTCTCTTGCACGGCGCTCATGCGACGAAGGACGGCGACGGTCGTCTTGGGCGGGAGAACCAGTTGGGAAATCCCGACCTTCACCGCCTCCACGCCCGTCGTGCTTGTCGCCTGCAGGTCGGCGAGGATCGCCTTCTCGGCGTCCCCGATCTTGCTGGAGGTGCCGATCAACTGATTGAACTCGAAGCCGCCCAGGAGCCTGAGGGCCCCCTGCAGCCGCGTCTCCAGTTCACCCTCGGCGGCAGCCAAGTCACCGTAACTGGAATGGAAGTCCAGGGCCTGTTCGGGTGCCGGATTGATCCGCCAGAGCAGGAACGCCTGGGCCACCACCTGCTGGCCATCCTTGGTCAGGACGGTCTCCAACGGACTCTCGATGAGTTGGAGTCGTGTGTCCAGCGCCGTGACTCGATCGATGAAGAACGGGGCCTTGACGTGCAAGCCGGACTCGCCGACGACCTCGGCTGGTCGACCCAGCCTTGACACGATGGCGATCTCGTGCTCGTTGACCGTGTACGTCGTGTTGAACAAGACCAGCACCCCGACGAGGGCGAGGCCGATGATGACTGGGATGCGTCTTCGCATGCTCATGCCTGTGCTCCTGGGCGGTCAGCCGCCCGCTCCTTCGTCGTCTCCGCCTGGCTTGAGGTAGTCCCCAAGGTTCAGGCCAGACTCCGCTTCTTGCATCTCGATGTCCAGCGTGGTCCCGGCGGAATCGGTGCCGAGGAGGTACTTGACCCGAACATTGGCCAGCTGCGCCGCGAGAACCTCCATCATGCGGCGCTGTCGGTAGAGCTCCGGGGCGGCCTCGAACGATGGGGCCTGCCCGAGCACGTCCGAGGCATTTGACCGAGCCTCCATCAGGACCTCCCAGCGTCGGGCCCTCGCCCGGGAAATCAGCGATGCGGCCTGGGCGGGCTGGTTGATGAGGATCGACTCCAGCACCGCGCGTTGGGTGGCGGCTTCGCGGCTCCCCGGGCCATGGGCCGACTCAAGCTGTCGAAGCGCATGGATCGCCTCGACCGCCTGCGCGGCCAGGTCCTCACCGCCGACGACGGCCGCCATCGTGACGGAGGCCATCCGGCGCGCCTCCTCCGTCATCTTGCGGACATTTTGGTAGTCGATGGAGAGCTCCTCGAACGCGGCACGCGCACCGTTGGGGGGCAGCAGCCTGGGGACGAGGATCGATACCACCTCGACACCGGCGTCGGCCTGCTCGAACGCCGCCTGGATCCGCGACTGCAGCGCCCGGATCAGCGAGTCGCCCTGCGGCGACAGCACGGCGTCCAGCGATTGCGTGGACAGGAACTGCGTGGTCTCGCGAAGCGCGAGCTGCTGCAGCGCGCGCTCGCGCATGTCCAGTCGAGAGCGCCGGCTCTTCGTGTCGTTGCAGAAGCCGAGGAACTTCAGGAGACCGTCGTGGCGGATGCGCCAGTTCACCTGGATCGTGGCGTCCACCAGCGCGAATCCCTCAGCTCCCGCCGCCGTTTCGGCATCGGCACTCCCGCTGGGTTGGCGGGCGGCCGGCGCGGACGAGGCACGGCTGGCCAGCACGAGGTAGGGAGCGCGATCCAGGCCGGTCGTCGCTTTCTCGTCATCGGACCACAGCACCACGTCGCTGCGCTCCTTCGACGGCGGCCCCAGCATGATCGTGTGGACGCGCCCGACCGGATAGACCTCGACCGATTCCAGGGGCCAAGGCAACTTGAACAGCACGGCGCCGGAGACAACATCGCCCACGACGTGGTCGCCACGCAATCGAAGGGCCTGCTCGCCAGGCGCGACCACAACGACACAGCTCATCGCCAGCATCACGACAACGCCCAGTGCGCCAAGTGCGGCGGTGGAGCGAAGCAGGAGCTGGTAGCCCCAGGAGCTGGTGAGGTCAAAGCCAAACTGGTAGTTGACGGCCTCATTCATGCTTCGCACGAGTGAGTCCGGGGTGGCCAGCAGCCCGAGCAGCTTGGAGTCAAAGGCCGGTCGCGGCGTCTCCGTGGAGCGTCGCGGCCGGTAGATGTTCAGGAGGAGGTTGAGGATCGTCTCCGCAGCGATCAGCCACATGAAGTAGCTGATGCCGCGCGCCACCGTTTCCAGGACCTCGGGCTTGGAAAAGAGCTGGAAGACCGTGCCGGCCGCCACGGCCAACAGGACCAGCGCATTCCCCACCATGATCCCAGCCCCGCCGCGGAGGTTGGCCCAGGCGGCTTGCCGCGCCATGCCGGCGACGAATCGCGAGAAAATGAAGACGAGCAGCGACCCGCCGGCGCAGAGCGCCAGTTCCCACCCGGAACTTGGGTTCACCCCAAAGGGCGCCACCACCATGTTTGGATCGTCCACCCCGAGCGCCACGAACCACGTGTGGACGGACCACGCCAACCAGACCAGGATGCCCGCATAGGCCGCACTCGCGGCCGGCACCAGCCACGTCTGGACCAGGCGAAGCCGTCGTGCCGCGACGTGGGCCGCGGATTCGTCGCGGGTGAACGCCGATCCGTCATTGGCGTGTCCCGCTTCCAGTTCGAGTGACTCCAGCCGCTCCGCGGTGTGCTGCTGAAACGCGACCATGAGCGCGAGCCACGGGAGAATCCCGGCCAGCACCCATTGCGACGCCACCTGCAGTGCTGAATCACCCGCCGAACGACCATAGACCAACAGCGCCAGCCCGAGCCCGGTCTGCAGGAGGAGTCCAAGGAGGGCCACTCGAGTGGCCTGCTGATAGGCGAGGTGATCCGTTCGCATCAGAGGTTCGCGGGAGGTCGCCAAGAAATGTGGAGGCGGCGACGAGCCGGGATCCTACGTCGGTCGATGCAGGCGTGTTTGGCCGATCAGCCCCCAAACCGCGATAGACTCGGCCCCGATGTTCGCACCCATCGAGCAATTCCTGGCCATCGCCCGGACCACGCTGGTGGAATGCCTGCGCCAGCCCGTCGCGCTGGCCGTGGTGGTGGTGGCGACGCTGCTCGTCATCCTGAGCAATCCCCTTTCGGCCTACACGCTCTCAGACGACAACCACATGTTCGTCGACATCGGGCAGTCGACCATCTTCCTCGCCGGGGCCGTCCTGGCCGCCTTCCTCGCCACCGCCGCCATCAGCCGGGAAATCGAGAGCCGAACGCTCCTGACCATCGTGTCCAAGCCGGTTCCGCGGGCGATCTTCGTGATCGGCCGGTACGTGGGGATCGCGTGCGCCGTCGCGGTGGCCCTCGCCTTCCTCGGGCTGGTGTTTGCGATCGTGGAGCAGCACGGCGTCCTGGAGACTGCAGCGATGCCGATCCACCTGGGCGTGCTCCTCTTTGGATCGCTCGGCATGCTGGCCGCCGTCGTCGGCGCGACCTGGCTCAACTACATCCACGGTTCCAGCTTCGGCGCCTCCTTTCTCCTCCTTGGCGTCCCCTGCCTTGGCGTGGCATACCTGGTCACCATGCTCTTCGACGCGAAGCTGGGTTCGCAGGAGATGAGTCGCGCCTTCGAGCCAGAACACTGGAAAGCAATGTTGCTCTTGACCGAGGGCATCTTGGTGCTTTGTGCGATCGCCGTCGCCGCGAGCACGCGACTGGGCCAGGTGCCCACGCTCGTGGTGACCCTCGGTGCGTTGGTCACCGGCCTGCTCTCCGACTGGCTTTTCGGTCGCACCGTGCTCTCCTACGAGGCGTCCCATGGCCAAGGGGCCGTGGTCGCGGGAGCGACAGAGGTCGCAGCGTCGATGGCTGGCGATGCCTCCGCACCGCTCGTGAGTGCATCGAGCGAAGCCGTGGGCCCGCTGGCCTACGCCATCGCGCGGGTCGGATGGAGCGCCTGCCCCAACTTCCAGATGTTCTTCGTGACCGACGCGGTGAACCAGGGGGTTGGCATCCCCACGGCCTACTTCTTGACCGCGACGGCCTACGCGATGCTCTTCATCGTGGCATTCGTGGCGATCGCGGTGGCGCTCTTCCAGCGCCGCGAGGTCGGCTGAGGAGCCACCGGGCCAATCGTTCCATGGGTGCGGGCGCCGACGCGGCGACTCAGTCGGGCCAGCCTTCGATCTCGGCGCGGCGCTTGGAGAGTGTCACGGCCACGATCACGGGAACGATGCACACCAAGAGGGTGACGCCCGGGGCGGCCCACTTCTGGATCGATGCGCCTCCCGACTCGGCGTAGGGGCCAACGTCCTCCTTCGTCCGATCCAGCGTCATGGCGCGGACGGCCTCGTGGACAGCCTCGTTGTATCGAGACTGCGTGGTGGCCAGCGCCTGCGTCGCGATCAGCCCGACGCCCGCGATGACGATCCGCACGGTGGCCCACCGAACCAGCAACTTGGCGGACGATCGACGCGCCTTCATGAGCGCGAGGGCCCCCTGAATCAACATGATCGCCAAGACCACGCTGGCGACCACCATGGTCCAGGTCAAGGCCATCAGTGAAGGAGGCAAGGGCGGGAGGTCCTTCATCCCCCCCATCTTCGCCAACTCGGCACTGAGCGCCGCCGTGACCCCACCGCCGATGCCAAGGCAGAGCCCAAGGCAGGCGTAGACAACGAGGAAGACGCCCCACGACTTCGCCCAGCTGGGGGCCGTTGCCTCAACGCTCACGTCAGTTGTTCCCCCGGCTGCGCGCATCCTTGAGTTGGCGTTGGAGTTGCTCGCGAATCTCTTCCAGCTGCTCTTCGGACATCTGGTACTCCACGCCGGCGACCCGTTCCCCAAGCCGCTTGCACCAACGGATCAACTTGTTCACGATGCCAAGTTGCGTCTGGACCACCTTCACGCCGTCGCCGGATCCCGTCCCCTTGTAGTTGAGTTCGGCACGAAGCAGCGGGATCTCCTCCTCGGCTTGCTTGAGCACCTTCTGCCAATCGCCGTAGATCTCGTAGCCCTCCTGGTGGAGCGTGTAGGGACCGCCGGAGACCAAGAGCTTGATGAGGTCTTCCTCCGTGTCCGCCACGCCGTCGATGAAGCCGGAGTGCGTGCCGTTCTGCGCCGTGAAGTCCAGGTTCTCCTTGTCGTTGGAGAGGTCGAACTCCCCTTCAAGGGTCTCGTACCACGTGACCTTGCCGGTCACCGGGTCCTTGTCGTACGAGAGCAAGAGCGGCGAATAGACCATGCACCGGATGATGTGCCCGTTGCGGCCGCCGATCTCGCCGACCTTGGCCACCATGTCCAGCCACGCCTCCAGCTCTCGTCCAGTGGCCGACTTGTCTCCGGCGAACATCGTGATGGATCCAAGCGACGCATGGCTCATGAAGTAGAGCTCTTCGGTGTGCAGCGCCGTGAAGGCGGCGCCTGAGATGGCCTTCTCGATCCACGAGACGACCCGGTGGCGCTTCTTGAGGTCAAGGAGCGAGACATGGATGTCGTCGCCCTCGATCACGAGGCCACCGTTGGAGTTGATCTTGAGGACGATGATCTGGCCGGGCCCGTACTTGTCGGCCTCTGCCGCCACCAGGTCGATCTCGTCGTGGCGAAGGCCGATGCCGACCGTGCCATCCATGGGAAGGACGAACACGTGCTTGCCCGCGGTCGCGCTTCCCGCGTCCGTCGAGGCGGCGCCCGACGGCGCTCCCGGGTTCGCCCCATCAGTTGGCGACGCTGCCGAGGCACCGGAGCCTGCCGCGATGGGATCAGTCGGGGCCGAGGCCACCGCTTCGATGCGGAGGATCGACTTGACCGTCAGGGACTTGCGCCCCTCCGCGGTGTTCAGCACGACCGACGTGGATGTCACGCTGGTGATCGAGCCCTCGACCGTGGCTATGGTGCCGCCGTCGCGGTAGGTGACCTTGAGCTGCTCCCCCACCGAGAGGGAATGGCTGGCCCCGGTGGCCAACTTGACGGTCACTTGATCGGCCGCACGGGCGGCCGCATGGATCGGGGAGACGGCCAACGCGGCGGCCATGAAGCTGCCGACAACCAGGGAGTGAAATCGCATCATGGAATCCTTCATCTGAATCGGACGAAACCTCAACCGCCGCCGAGCCCCTTGCCGAAACCACGGCCTCCGCGGGAGCCGCCGGATCCACCGGAGCCGCTGCCATCCTTCTTCTGCTTCTGGAGCTGCTTGCGCTGCTCGTCCAGCTGGCCGATGCGTGACTTCAGTTCCACCGGGTTGATTCCGAGGCGCCGCTGGACGGCCTCGTACCGCTCGATGATCTTCAAGACCTTGTCATAAAGTCCGCGCTGGCGAGTGATCTCCTTGAGTGCGTCACCCGACTCCGGCTGCTGCGCATCCTTGAGGAACTCCTGCGCCTTCTCAAATTCCTTGCGCCAGTCCTCGATGTACCCGGTGACGATCGCCGTGCCGGAGTCGATCGTCTCGAATTCGCGCACGCCGCGGAGGAAGAGCAGGTCCTTCAGCCCTTCGTCCGGGTCCGAGGAAACCATGCCGTCGGCGAGCCCGATCTCCTCGGCCGTGTCGGCCGAGAAGCGAAGGAGGTCCTTGTCGTTGCTGTCCAGGACGTACATGCCCTTCGTGTCGTCGCGCCACACCAGGCCGTCACGGCCGGTGAAGTCGACGCTGCACACTTTTTCTGGGCGCAGGAGGCACTCGGCCATGTAGCCGTCGTACCCACCGGCCTGGATGAAGCCGCCGGTGATCGCGTTCATCGCCTCGCGAAACTTCCGCTGGACCTCTTGGTCCGGGTGCTGCTGCCTCCTGGCGATCTGTTCGTAGGTCGGCCCCCAGAGGCGGCCGCCATTGCTCACGTACATGTCCGGCCAGGCGAATGCCAGGATGAATCCAAACCCGACGCAGTCCTGGACCCAGCAGACTTGCGGAAACTCGCGAAGCCCCTCCTTCAGCGACTTGATCATCCGGCGCGCCTGGTCGTCGTCAAACATCGACATCTCGCTACGGTCGTCATTCTGCAGGTAGTCGTTGTTGTCCTTGTCGGTCGAGTTGAGCCGGAAGATGATGAGGTCCGGCTTGGCCGCCTTGGCATCAGCGATGACCTCGTCCAGTGCCATCGGGTGGATGTCCGTCCCCAGCTGACCGTCCAGCGGGACGATGTAGACCCGGGGGAGCGCCCCCGAGTCAGCGGCCGTGGCGGCAGAGCCCGCGACGGCCAGCGCGGTGCCGGCGGCGAGGAACGTGGTCAGGGTGATGGTCTGCATGGTGGAAGCTCCCGAGCGAGAGGTCTGGTGAACGATTCTAACCCGATGCGGCCCCGCGGAAGGTAGATCGAGCCCTTTCTGGAGCCAGTCTCTGGGTCACTCGGCGCGCTCCTCAGGCCCTGAGGTGCCGTTCCAGTGCCTGCAGCGCCTCGTCACGATCGGTGATCGGGCCCTCCAGCTGCCGGTCGTACGCCGCGTCCAAGATTGGCTTGAACTCGGGGCTGGGACGCCGACCACGCTGGATGAGGTCCGATCCGGTGACCAGCGGAGCGGGGGCCAATCCGCCGGGACGAGCCGCCAGGGCGGTGTGTTCGTCGACCCACTGGCGGGACTCCGTGGCCCCTTCCGCCTCCGCCAGCTGGAGGGCCTCGGCGAAGCCGGGGAGCGCGGCCGCCCGGATTCGTGCTGCGAGCGGCATCGACAGCCACTCCTCAAGGCCGACCCGGCAGCGTTCCGCCGCGAGGCATGCCTCGATCTCGTCGCTGCTGAGCATGAGGGCCGCGCGGAGGTCGCCGTTCCCAGTCCCTGATGCGCGCCTTCCCGATCGCCACGCCGCCAGCGCCGTCGTCCATCCGGCCTCAGGGCACAGTCGCGCGATGACGGACGTGCCGGATGCCGCATGGGGTTCCAGAAGCGTGGAGGCGTCCAGCCCCGACTCTTCCAGGAGCGAGCACGCGCGAGCGCGTGAGGAGTGTGAGAGCATTTTCCGGAGCTCGGTGCCAACCCGTTCACGGCTGACGGCGCGCAGGTCGTCCGCGGCGCTTGCAATCGCGGCCATCGTCGCCGGGTCGATCGAGAAGTCCAGCCGGGAAGCAAACCGCACGGCCCGGATCGTGCGGAGTCGATCCTCGGCAATCCGCTCCTCGGCGCTCCCGATCGCGCGAATGATCCGGTCCCGCAAGTCGGCCCTGCCGCCGACGAAGTCGATGACTTCGCCGCTTCGCGGATCCTCAAACATCCCGTTGACCGTGAAATCGCGCCGCTGTGCGTCGGCTTGGGGGGTGGAAAACGTCACACCGTGCGGACGTCGACCGTCGTGATAGGGGCCATCGGCGCGGAACGTGGCCACTTCCATCGTCCGTCCCCCCATGCGCACGAGGACCACGCCAAAGGCATCGCCCACGTACCGAGCGCCGGGGAAGAGCCCGGCGACTCGATCAGGGCGCGCGTCCGTGGCCACGTCGTAGTCCTGCGGTTCGTGGCCGATGAGCCGGTCACGAACGCATCCACCTGCGAAGTAGGCGACGTGCCCACCGTCTGCGAGGATGGCCGCCACTCGAACGGCGGCGTCGCGGGGGCTGAGTCGTGGATCTCGTGGCCTGTCGTCCATGCGTGTCAGGCGCACATGATCGCACGCCGCGCCCGCGCCTGGGCGAGAAGGTCCCGCACCGCCGAGTGCACCTCCTCGACGATGTTCGCCGCCTGGATGGCGCCGGATTCATCGACCCCGGCAGTGATCGGGGCGCCAATCTCGACGACGACCGGAACGCCCAGGCGGGGCAGCCGGCGATGCCGTGGCCATGCGTCGAACGATCCATCGATCGCCAGCGGCACGACGGGCGCGCGGCAACGGCGGACAAGCAGCGCGAGACCCGGCCGGAACTCGCCGAGCTCGCCGTCTCGGCTTCGCGTGCCCTCCGGGAAGAGTGTCACGGCCCGGCCTGCATCAAGCTCGGCCATCGCGCTCCGCAGCGCCGCCACGGCGCCACCCTCCATGTTGACGGGCACCGTCCCGAGCGTTCGCAGGAGCGTGCCCAGCGGGACGATCCGGAAGAGGGATTCCCTGGCCATCGGGCGGCTTGGCCTCCATCCGGTGGCGACCCCGCAGAAGGCTGGGTCGAGGAACGACTGGTGGTTGCTGGCGAAGATGACCGGACCGGACAGCGGGATGTGCTCCCGGCCACGGACGCTCAGTCGAAACCCTGTGGCACCCACCAGCGCGCACGCGCGCCGCGCCGTCTCGTACCAAGCCAACTCGGCCCACTTCCGGCCCGGTGCTCGCGAGACCAGGTCGCCGTAGGCGGTCATCGGTTCGCCGCGGTGCCGGCGGGAACCAGCGCCATGATTCGCGCCACGACCTGCTCCACCGTGATCACGGAGCTGTCCACGCGCACGGCGCCGCGCGCCTCGCAGAGGGGGCTGTTGGCGCGAGTGCTGTCCCGCGCATCGCGCTCCACGATGCTTCGGAGCACTTCCCCCTCCTCGGCAGGAAGTCCCCTGGAATGCAACTCGGCCGTCCGCCGCGCCGCCCGGACCTCGGCACGCGCGTCCAGGAAAATCTTCACCTCCGCATCGGGGAAGACCACGGACCCCTGGTCCCGGCCCTCGGTGACCAGGAATGGGTACTCCTGCGCGAAGGTGCGCTGTGCGGCAACCAGCGCTTCCCGCACCGGCGGGGAAGCACTCACGGGACTGCTGGCCGCACTGATGTCGGGCTCCCGGATCCTGGCGCCGACGTCGCGGCCGTCCAGCAGGACGCGGGGCGGGAACGAACCGGGGTCCAGGCTGATGGAGTGCCGCTGCACTTCGCGAGCGCACGCCGAGGCGTCATTCGGGTCGATCCCCGCGTCGATGACCGCCACGGCGGCGGCCCGGTACATCGCGCCCGTGTCCAGGAAGGCATAGCCCAACCGGGTGGCCAGCTCGCGAGCGACGGTGCTCTTGCCGCTCCCCGCGGGGCCGTCGATGGCGATGATGCAGCGGCTGCTCATTCGCCCTCCTCGTCGGTGGCGGCCCCGCCAGGCAGGGTCTCGACCAAATCGCCGGGGAGGTCCGCCTCGAGGGACTCGCGGAAAATCGTTGTTGCCGCGTCCAGCACCTTGGCCGTGTCCTTGCCGGCTTCGACGGTCACACACACCGAGTTTTGGTATCCGACGCCGACCAGCGCGTGGACGAAGGTCTTGATGTAGGCACCATCCGGCTTGGATCGCTTGACCGGTGGCACCAGTTGGACGCAGCCGGAGTATGGGGCCAGGCGCCGGATGGCTGCCAGCCACTGGTCGCCCCCGAGCATCGCGGTGGAGGACATTGCCCCGATCCGGAATCCACCGATCCGCTGGATGAGGGCGGTGAATCGATCCAGGTCCCGCATCCCCGGCGCACAGGGCCGCAGGAGCACCGTGACCTCGTGACGTGAGACTTCGCCAAGTGCCTCGCGGACCGAACGTGCCACCCGGGCCAGCTCGGGCTCGCCCCCTTCGCACGGAACGCGGACGCCGACGTGCGCCGCCCCGATCGCGCGCGCCGCCCGCAGCAAGCGATCGAGGCGTGCGGTGCTGGCGTCGATCGACGGCCCGTCGAAGGGGAGAATCCCGTCATCCACCAACGCCAGGAACGGGCAAGCGGCCTGGTCGGCGCGGTGGGCCAGGTGCTGCAACTGGGCTTCACTCATCCCGCGAAGGGAACCCACCGGGGCATTGAGTCCCCGGAACCCGAGAAACTCGGCGGCAAAGGCCGGGACATCGGCCAGTTCCAGCGGTGCCCGCCCCTTTGCCGGCACGTGGCCAACCAGCGAGGCGGCGCACGTTGTCGGAAGGATTGGCGCCGCCGATGCCATGGGCGACGAGGATAGCAGCGGACCTCGCCTTGGCCTCGCTACGATGCCCGCCCCAAACGAGACAGACGCATGAGCACCTCACCAACCTGCCGATTCACCGACTCCCACGAATGGTTCCGTGTCGAGGGAGGCGAGGTCGTCATCGGCATCACGCAGTACGCCGCGAACGAACTCACCGACGTGACCTTTGTCGAGGTGAAGCCCGTTGGCACGGCGGTCGGCGCGGGCGAGTCGGTCGGCGAGGTGGAGTCGGTCAAGACAACGAGCGACGTGTATTCCGCCATCGGCGGGACCGTCGTGGCCGTCAACGACAAGGTGATCGCCGATCCGTCGCTGGTGAACTCCGACCCGCTGGGTTCCGGATGGCTGGTCCGCATCCGCGCCGCCGACCTGGCGCCACTTGATGGCCTGATGGATCAGGCGACCTACGATGGCCGCCATCCTGTCGACTAAGCCCCACCAGTTCCCGGCCGCCTCGGCATCGCCGCCCCCAGCCGGGGCTGGCGGCATCCGCATTCGTGGCGTGACCAAGTCATTCACGACGGGGTCCAGGCGCGTCGAAGCCCTGCGGGGGATCGATCTGCACTTCCCCGCGACAGGATTTCACGCGGTGATGGGACCGTCAGGGAGCGGCAAGAGCACGTTGCTCCACCTGCTCGCCGGGCTGGACCGTGCCGATGCGGGAACGATCGAAGTCGCCGGACATCGCGTGGATCGATTGGATGACGGCGGCCTCACGCTCTTCAGGCGGCGATCGATCGGGGTGGTCTTCCAGCAGTTCAACCTGCTCCCCACGCTCACGGCGATCGACAATGTCCTGCTGCCCGGCGTGCTCGACGGCCAGCATCGGGACCAGCTCCGGCCTCGCGGCATGGCGCTCCTCGAAGAGTTGGGCGTGGGCAACCGCTCGGACCATCGACCCGACGCACTCTCCGGCGGCGAGCAACAACGAGTGGCGATTGCGCGCGCGCTCCTCCTGCAGCCATCGATCGTCTTTGCCGACGAGCCGACGGGCAACCTGGACACACGCAGCGCCCGGCGGCTTTGGACGCTGCTTGACTCGACGGCTCGGGATCGGGGGCTCCTGGTGCTCATGGTGACGCACGAACCCGAAGCCGCCACCCATTGCGAGACGACAACCGTGCTGCGAGATGGGCTCGTGGCTGACTCCTTCCCTTCCCATGGCCTCGATCCAGGCAAGCTGGCTCTTCGCGCGGCAGGCACTGGCGAGTAGGCGTCGCCGCATGGTGCTCCTCGCCACCGCAGTGGCGATGGCGTGCGCCTTGGTGACGTCGCTCTCCACGGGCATGGCCACGCTGCGCGACAACGTGACTCGACGGATGGAGCGGCTCGTCGGCGATGCGCAGGTCCGCATCGTGCACGCCGCCGGGGAGAACTTTGACGAGGACTGGATCGAACGGGCGAAGCGGTGGGACGACGTCTCCGTCTCGGCGGGATTGGTCCAGGGGGCCCTGCTGCTCACTCCGGTCCGCCCCCTCCGTGAGGGAGAGGCTGAACTCCCGCGGGTGACGGTGCAGGCACGCGGCCGGGACCTTGACGGAGCCTCTGACGCGAAGCGCCTGGACCTGCGGGCTGGCCGGCTTCCGGCAGGCGACGATGAACTGCTCTTGGACCCGATGGCGTCGGAGGAGCTTCGGGCAGGCCCGGGGGACCGCGTCGAAGTCCTCCGATTTGGCGACACGCTCACGTTCGTCGTCGTGGGCATCTACGAACGCCCGGTGATCGGCGCCCTCCAACGGCCGATCGTGCGATTGTCGCGAAAGGCACTGCACGAGGCGTCGGGCACGGACGACGGGATCACGCAGGTGCTCATCACGGTGCGCGACGGCGTGAATCCGGAGTCGTGGATCGAGTCGCATCGTTCGGAAGTGGAGTTGCCCCTCCGGATGGAGCCAGCTGAGGCGATGCTGTCCGGGATGGATCGGCCGCGCCGTGCACTCACGATCGCGCTGGCCATCGTGGCGGTGATGGGATTCCTCTGCTGCGCGTTCATCGTGTCCACTGGACTCACGAGTGCGCTGGCTGAGCAGGTCCGCGAAGTCGCGATCCTCCGGGCCATCGGTGCCAGCCGGCGCCAGGCCCTGCTTGGCCAGCTGATCGTCGGGGGATTGCTCGGACTTTGGGGGGCGACCCTCGGCGTGCCGCTGGGGCTGGGAATCGCTTGGCTTGCGGCGAATCATTTCAGCCAGTGGCTTCCGCTCGGGCTGGTCGTGCCGTGGTGGAGTCCGGTCATCGCCGTGGCCGGTGGACTGGGGTCCGGCCTCCTGGGCGCGGGCTATCCGGCGGTGCGTGCCGCGGTCCTCCCGCCGCTTGACGCCCTGCGAGTGCGCTCCCGCCCGCCCACGATCCCCGGGATCGTGGCGTTTGCCGCCTCCGGCGCGCTCTTGGTGGCGCTGGCGCTCAGTGCGATCATCGCCTTCGGGGAATCGGAGTGGCGATTCTGGCTCTGGGTGTTCGCGGGACTGCCGCTCATCTTCATTGGCTGGTTCCTCCTCTCGGTTCCGATCCTGTGGTGCCTTGCTGCCCCGCTCGCGTGGCCGGCCGAGCCGCTGCTTGCCCTGCCGCGACACCTGCTCCGGGGATCGCTCCGCGCCAGCCCCTACCGCCTCGGGATGACGGCCGGCGCCATGATGGTGGGCGTGGCCGTCCTGACAATCACGCAGACCAACGGCCCGGCGATGCTGGGCAACCTCTCCGAGCGCGTGCGATTCGCGGACGCGTTCCTCTGCAAGACGACCGGGCTCTCCACGGCGGAGCAGGCGCGCCTGCGATCGATCCCCCAGTTGCGGGAAGCCGTCCCCGTCGGCTACTTGCCGCTGCGCGTGCAGGGCTACCGACGCGCCGATGGAACCACTGGTTCCCACGTCTTGGGGCTGGCGGACGTCTCGCCACCCAACGTCGTCGCCATCGGCTTCCCGCCGGAGGCGTTTTTCCAGCTCAACCGGATCGAATGGGAGCGCGGTGACCCGGAGTCGGCACTGGAACCGCTGCGCTCGGGGCGCGGCGTGCTGGTCGCGCGGGAGTTCCTCACGTCGCGGGGCCTCGACCTGGGCGACACGGTCGAAGTGGGGCCCGATGGGAGGTCCAAGTCGTACGAGATCGTCGGCGTGGTCAGTGCCGCCGGCCTGGACGTGGCGACGCAGTTCTTTGGGATCCGCAGCGTCTACGCCGAGCACGCCGTGAGCTGCATCTTCCTGGACTTTGACGAAGTCGCCCGGCAGTTCGGGAGCCGCGAGGCGTACATCATGCAGGTCAACCTTCCTGGCTCGGCATCCGACGCGGACGAAGCCGCGATCGAGCGCGAGATCCAGGCCAAGGCTCCCGGCACGATTTTCGTGAGCGGGCGGCGGCTCCGAGGCTTCGTGATGGAGATCGGGGAAACCATCATGTCGATGTTCGTTGGGATCGGCATCGCGGCCATCGTGCTGGCCACGCTGGGAACCGCGAGCGTCGTCGCGGCCGGCCTCAATGCCCGCGCGATGGAGTGGGGAGTGCTCCGCGCCGTCGGTGGACGACAGTCGCTGGTGGCCAGGCTCGCCGTCGGCGAGGCGCTGGCGATGGTGGCGACCTCGCTGGTGGCCGGCGTCTCGCTCGGGCTCATGCTGGCCTGGGCCGAGCGTCAGCTCTTCGAGGACCTTGCCGGTCTCACGCTGGAGCCGGCGTGGCCGTGGAGGGGCATCTTCATCTCATTCGCCACGCTCCTGACGATGGCCATCGTCACGGCCGTGGTCACCGGCACCCGGCTGGCCCGACGACCAACGCGGGAACTCCTGCAGGACGCCCGAGGCTCATGACCAGCCCGTTCAGGCTTGAAAGCCCGTTTGAGCCCAGAGGCGACCAGCCGGCAGCCATCTCGCAGCTGGTCGATGGAATCAACGCTGGGCGCAAGTGGCAGACGCTCCTGGGCGCCACCGGAACCGGCAAGACCTTCACGATGGCCAACGTGATCCAGCAGATCGGCCGGCCGACGCTGGTCATCAGCCACAACAAGACCCTGGCCGCACAACTCTTCGAAGAGCTCCGGGAACTGTTCCCGCACAACGGGGTCGGGTACTTCGTCAGCTACTCCGACTACTTCCAGCC
>SXOD01000023.1 GCA_005776885.1 Planctomycetia bacterium | reverse complement strand
GCTGACGACCAGGATCTCGACGGGCGCGCCGGCATCGACAAACTCCCGTAGCACCTTGCGACCGTAGTGCTTCGGATCCTTGACCTGGCTGTGGAGCTTGCCGTCGGAAAAGGTGCCCGCGCCGCCTTCCCCAAACTGCACATTGGACTCGGGATTCAGGACTCCCTGCCGCCACATGCCAAAGGTGTCCTTCGTCCGCTCGCGCACGCACTTGCCGCGCTCAAGGACGATCGGCTTGAAGCCACCTTCCGCCAGAATGAGCGCCGCAAACAATCCCGCGGGTCCCATGCCAATGACAATCGGTCGGGCAGCAGTGGGAAGGTCGGCGGGCGCGCGAGCGACTGGCGTGTATCGCATGTCAGGTGCGACGTTCACGCGCCGATCCCGCTTGAGCCGATCCAGAACCCGCGCTTCATCGGTCACGGTGCAGTCAAGCGTGTACACAAAGGTGATCGCACCCCGCTTGCGGGCGTCGACACCGCGGCGGAACACCTCGATCGACTGCAGGTCAGCGGGCGGGACGCCCAGCCGTGCGAGCGCGGCGTCACGGAGCGCATCAGGAGTGTGGTCAAGTGGGAGGGCGATCTCGGTCAATCGAAGCATTGGGGATGAACTCTAGCGTGACCCTGCGTGCATCCCATGAGTCCAGAAGGTTCTGCTGTGGGCGGAAGCGTTCGAATCGCGTCCACGCCCCTGGACCGACATCACCTCGTGCTGATCGCGTTTGGTGCTTCGTGCGGCGCGTGGAGTGGCTGGTGGTTCGCCGAGAGCTGGCTGGCAACTGGTGTGGGGGCATTCCTGGGTGCGGGTGGCGGAGCCATGGCCTCGTTCGTTGTTGGGGGCCGAAGGCCTTGGGGCGATGCGGTCCCACGCGCCGCGCTGGGGAGTCACGGTGCGGAACGCGGCGTGATTCGGGTTGGCGCGGTTGTTCGACTCCGATCGGGTGGCCCCGCGAAGACGGTGGTGAGTTCTGGCGAACTGGATGCGACCTGCCGATGGTTCCATGGCCAGGACGACCGTCAGGAAATCTTCCCAATCGCGGCGCTCGAGTGCGAAGCGGAGTGACCGCGACATGGATGGGCTGGGGCAGCGAGTCGGCTGTCATTCGGCCCCATAGCGTGGTGCGCTCGTGCGTGCGTGATGCGGTGGCCCTGCCGTGATCCCGCGTTGCATAGACGATCCTTCTGCAACTGGGTTCCCCGGAGCGTCTCGTTGGTGCGCCGCGTGACGACTGAGCGCCTCATGGTGGCTCGTCGGGCCGTAGGGCTGGCCGTAGGGAAGCGGGATTGGTGGAAGGGGAGTGGCGGCGTTCGTGCTGGCGATCTGAGCGGTCGCGAGCTGGGGCGGGGCGGTGCGTTGCTTGCAGGCGCTTGGAGTTGCTTGGTGGCGATGGCGATGCTTTTCGGCGCAGGTGCGTTGCTCGGTGTACTTCCGCGATCTGACGCGCCAGGGGCACTCCGTGCCGCCTCCCAGGAAGATTCTTGGGACGATTTTCAGGATTCCGCACGGAATCGAGTCAGGTTTTGCCGTCTCAAACGGTGTAAGGGTGGAATCCTGCTACTTGCCAGGGCACCACACTCGTGAGGAACGATATGCGACTGACTTGGAACCGCTCCGGCCGAACCCTCCCGCACCCGTCCACGATAGGCATGGCGGTCCCCGCCGCCGCGGTGCTGGCCACCGCCATGGCTTGGGCAGACACGTCAGCCACCGTGCCCGCTGGAGCTGTTCAGGCCGCGTCAGGAACCAAGAGCTACGAGGTGACGGCTGCCGAGGGATCGGCCGCAGAGGACGCTTGTTGGTTCTGCCAGGTGGTTGGCACACCGTCGGTCGCCGGATCAATCAGCGTCACCGAGCAATGGGGCGACATCTCCGCGGTCGTCCGTCATGCCAAGTCGGGGTCGGAACTCACCGTCGTGCTTTCGGAAAATCAGTCCCTCGCCGTCATCCGAGAAGGGGTTCAGGTTGGTTTCGTCATCCCTGCGTCTGCCGCATCCGACTTGCCCGCATTCTCGTCGGGCATGCAGGACCTGGAAGTGGACCCCGCGTGGCAGCTGTTCGCCAGAGCAATGGGTGACGCGTGCCTCACGGACACACTCATTCCGGGGTCCGCCGAGCCGTCGGCGGACTGCGTCGCGATCTGTGTTCAGCAGCATCCGATACCGCCCGGTTGCGATCCCGCCAACCCAACCCAAGGCTGCTGCCTGGCACAGGCCTCCTTGGATCACTGCTCATCAGTCTGTCGCTGCGATGGGTCCAGTCTTCCGAGCGCGTGCGAGGCCGTGGCTGCGGCCCGGTACCTTGCCGCCTGGATGAACTGCCTCGGAATTGAGTCTGGAGCCAACTGATGGGTCCAGCCGCGTCGATGGATAATCCTCCCCGCGCCCCAGAGCGCGCCCCGACAAGTCGCTGCTCCTATTGCGGCGCGGTGCGCGAAGGACTTCCCACAGCCGCGCCCTGCCGTTCCTGCCTGGTGGAATCTCGGGCACGAGGGCGGGTGGAACGGATTGCATTCCTCGAACTCTCCAGGCGCGCCGACCGATTTCGCTGGTGGGGGGCGGGCGTGGCACTGAGTTACATCGCATACTTGGTGGCCTTCGGGCTGCTCCTTCAGCACTTCAACGGCTTCATGCCGCACTTCCTAGTCGCGCTGCGGACCGTTGTGCTCTGGATACTTCTAGGTGGAGGTCTCTACATCGCACTTCAGATGGATTCAATCATCCGGCACCTGCCGGCCGTTCCACTTCGTTCCAGTGGCCCCGTCTGGCGAGTCATCGAGTTGGGAGAGGCCTGGATTCCCGGGGCGGCGTTGGCCCTGCTGGCCATGCTCCTCCGTTGGAGGGTGGGGGTCTTCAAGGAGTCTGGGTTGCTCCTCGTGGTCTACGGCGCGATCTCCGTCGCCACGATCTCGGCTGCGGTCGCGCTGCGCTACCGCGTCCGGGTCAATGAGCGGATGCGAGTGACCAGCCGTGCGGAACCAGCGCAGCAGCACCGTGCGTGGCGAATCGTTCATGTCCACCGCAGCGGACTTGCGGCGTTCGCCATCTGGCTGTTGGTTCCCGGCATGATCGCATCCCTCCCGTTAACGGACCTCGACAGGCCGTACCCGACGACAGGCGGCAGTCTGCTCTGGCACATGTCTTGGGCTTTCGTGGTCGTCTCGCTCAATGTGTCGGCCATCCTTTGGTACGCCGCGTACCTCGACGCCGCGAGGCACCTGCGGCGATGGGTCAAAGATGCCTGTTGAGCGCGTTGGCACCGAGAGTCCGACCCGGCCTTGGCATCCGCATACTGCGGATGCCGACGGAATGGCTCAAACGCGTCTCATGTGCGACGCCGCTCTGGCCGACCAAGTGTGCGAAGATGTTGAGCAGGGACTCAAGGGCTACCTGCGCATCCCGACGATCCGCCGGTATTGCGCCGTCGTCGATCCCGCCCGCCACCCCTTGTCTGCGCAGGAAGTGGCCCATCAGGTTCTTGCGTCGTGCGGTGCGGAGCGGGCGGCTGTCCGTGCCTTGCTCGCGAACCGATACCGCGCCTGGAGGCGCCCCCTCTTGCGTGCGGAGGTCGCCCTGGACCTGTTCGATGCCGCAGCAGGCCATGAGCCCATCCCGCGACTGGTTGGTGACCCTCTCTCCGACGGGGCACCGAGATTCATGATTGGAGAGAGGCTGAGCCATGGTTCAGGCGGCGCGATTTATTGTTGCTTGGACAGGGTGCAACCAGATGGCGACGTGCTCCCTGCGACTTCCGATCTGGTGGAGGAACAACTAAGTCACTCACCGCTGGTCGTGAAGTTGGTTCGCGCGCCCCGCGGCGCGAGCGAAGGGGCGCACGCGGAAGCGCAGAGGGCCTCGAGGTTTGGCGCGCAAGTTGGCGTCCGTATCGTGGCGTGGGGAGATGCCGGCCCCGGCAGCGGCTACATCGTGATGCAGCGGATTGAAGGCCTTCCTCTCTCCGCGATGGCCGCCGCCGAGCTCGGGCTGGACCCCGCCCACGCATCTGCGGAAATCGCCCGCCTAGCGCTGGGGCTCGCTGACCTGCATGGCGAGGGGTCCGGGCACGGTGACATCACGCCCATGAATGTGATGGTGGATGCCACCGGGAGCTTTCGCCTGATCGATTTCGGGCATGTGGGCTGCGCATCGCCGGAGCACGATGTCCGATCCCTGGCGGCGCTGGGGCTCTGGATCTCTCTGGGGTACCTGCCCCCATCCGGCTCAACGATTCCCCGGCCCCTGCCCTCGTCCCGCCAGGCGCTGGCGAAGGCATCGATTGCCGCCCTCAATGGCTCCATGGATGCGTCGAGATTCGCGCAACTCCTGATGGAGCAAGTCCGGCGATCGCACACCCAGCGCAGCGTGTGGATCGTAATCGTTGGTGCTGGGATTCTGGCGGCGATGCTGTACCTTGCTCAGCAGGGCGTGACCACGCCGCACCGACCTCATGCTGACGTCGCACCATCCACCAGCCTCGTCCCCTGACTTCGACCCTGCCGACTTGCTCGTCGACCTTACTCCGTTCGTGCGCGCGAGACGAAAAGGGCGACGCACATGCGAGTTGCACACGAGCGACCTTGTCGCAACGACGATGCACGACCTGCTCCGGACCCTGCCGCGGCATGCCGGGTTGGCGGAGGAGGAGATCCGTCGCATGGCGTTCCGGATCGCGCGAGATGTTGTGATTGACGCACTCCGGGCCGCATGTCAGCGCCTCGGACGCACCTACAAAGGCCGGGGGCACATCCGTGGCGCGGTGACCGACAGTCGGGAGTTTCCCGGGCCAGGTTTGGGCGGCTCGGTCGAGCCGGACAAGGAATGTGTCGCGCGACTCGGCAGAGCGCTCTCCAAGCTTGACCCGGTGGACTCAAGGCTCATTGCGCTGCGACAGGACGGCGCGAGCTGGGGACAAGTGGCCCAATCCACGTGCCTCACCACCTCAGCCGTCCAGAAGCGTTGGGAGCGACTGCGTCGGCGACTCGGCAGCGAGATGCTGTCTTCGGGCACCGCTTGAGGAGATTCCATCCCGTTTTTCTCTCACCCAGGGACGATTTTCAGGATTCCGCACGGAATCGAGTCAGGTTTTGCCGTCTCAAACGGTGTAAGGGTGTTCACGCGGCATGGCGCCGGCCCCGGCATGGTCCAGGGCCCCGGCACCGCGTGAGGAAGACACTCTGCGAAAGGCTGATAACCAATGAGGCACAATCGCAAATCCAGTCCCGGCACAGGCTCCGGGACAGACCCCGGCACAGACCCCGGCACCGACCCCGGTCGCGATGGCCATCCCATGCCTGCATCGATGTCCGATGTGTTCGCATGCTTCCCGTTCCCCGTGCAAGAGATTGATCGCACACGGGCCCTTCCGATGGCACTGGCTGGCTCTTGGGCCTTCAATCGCGGCCTCTCGCGGAACCTCTCCCAATCGACGCACGAATCCATTGACATGCCCGGATGCAGCGGTACCCTGCATGGGACGGGTGGTTCGGGCCGTCAGGGCCCCGGGCAGGGGAGGCGGAGTGCGACGATGACACGAAGTCACGAAGACACGAGCGCATCAGGATCCAGGACCACGATGAAGCACGAGATGGCTGCGGATGCGCGGCTGGCGTGGCTCTCGGCCACGCTCTCGGTTGCATTCCTGGCCACGCTGCTCGCGACATCCCTCGCTGGAGCGCAGGGAGATCCAGATGCGGCGTGCTGTGCTGGCGAGTCCGGCTTCGAGGCTCGGTACTCCATCCGGTCGATCGTTCGATTGACTTCGACCAGCCAGGGGACAGGTACGGTCGAGGACTTGTGGTACGGCGACGGGACGGACTCGCGGCTTGGCGTGCTGAGCATGAACTCCCACGGCGAGGTGGTGGGGACGATGCATGCGCAGGTGGAGCTGGCCGACGGGATGCTTGCCTGGATGCCGCACCCATTCGTGTGGCTGCCGGCTCCGGCGTACGGTCTTGGGAGCGGGCTGCACGACCTGATGGAGGGCGAGCCGATCGCGGGCTACGCGCTGGACATTTCGGACACTGGGATCATTGTTGGTGGAGCCGGAGAGGCGTTTCAGCCACCGGACACGGGCTTTGGCCCCCGGGCATCCCTCTGGGACTTGCGGGATTCGCTCGCGTCGGGAACCATCGCCCCACCCACCCGCATTGATGGAACTGGTGAAGTCGCGGGAGATACATCGGGTTGGTCCGTGGCGACCGCTGTCGAAGGCACGCATGAGAGTGACGCCTGGCCGCGCATTGTGGGGGCTTGGGCACCTCGCTGCCCCAATGAATCCCTCGAGAGCAGTCGAACGGAGTCGGTGGAGTTCGTTCGAGTGTCCGACGGCCACTGGGATATGCACAACCTCGCCGTGGGCGAACTGGACGCACTTCCGGAGGAAAACGTGTACTTCTCCGTCGATGAATGGTCCGTCGACATCGCGGGTCCCGGTTTCCACCCGATTGGGCATGTCTCCACCCCGCACGACACGGAGGGAAGTTGTATTCCCGGGCTTGGAGTGGAGAACTGCGGGCTGCCATTCGTTGCAGGATTGCACCTCGCGGGGACGGTGGCGGAGTCGTGGACTCTTCGCACGGAGCTCACCGGCGATCCCCAACATGAGGCGACTTCAGTCCGGAGCTCGACGGGGTCATCCGACGTCGATTCGGTCGTCTCGGGGCTCTACTGGGAATACGAAGCCTCCGGTGGGACAAGCCTGGTGAGCCCGTGCGTGCGAAAGCCGATGCTGTGGCGCTGCTGCGGACTTCGCCGCCTGGTCCACGTCGGCGCCTGCGGAGCAGTTCTACTGCAAGTGTGAAGCGATTCGTGGCGTCATGGCCGCGAGGAAGGAGACCCGTGATGGTCAATGAGGCTGGAACTCTCTTCGGATTGAGCCCGCGTTGCGACTTGGCACGCTTTGCGATCATGTCGATCACTGCCTTGGCTTCCGTTGCGGCCGCGTCATCGCAATCCATCGCCGTGGGATGGGGAAGCGATGTCGGATGCACGCCGATTCATGACAGCACCCAAATGTTTGTAGATATCGATGGGTACCAAAACGCAACGGCAGTGGTGCTCGCGGACGGCTCGGTGCAGGTCTTTGGAGCCAACACGAATGTCCTCGGGCAATTCGACGTGTTCACGCGGTATCCCGGGTTGCAGCTCGTGCGTGATGCGGTGGAGGTTGGAATCGGTGCCGGCCATGTCGTCGTGCGCAGCGCCAGCGGGGCCGTGTCGTGCTTCGGATCCGACCAGTATGGGCAGGTGACGCTTCCGGCGGACTTGGGTGCGGCGATGACTGTTGGTGCCTTTGGTACTTCATCGTTCGCCATCCGAACCGATGGAGGTGTGCGGTTGTGGGGGAATCTCCCAGTCGAGTTGACGCCGCACGGCCCAGACGGGCTTGGTGCCGTGCGATCGCTCGCCTGCGGAGGCTCATACGCGGTCGCCGTTACCGACGATGGCGGAGTGGTCGCTTGGGGCCGGAAGAGTTGGAGTAGCGCGACGCCTGTTGCGCAGCCGCCGATTCCGATCACGGACGGCTGGAAGGCGGCTGCAGGGCTGGATCGGTGCTTTGTCCTCCGTGAGTCAGGAGTGGTGTACGAGTGGTTCGCGAGCGGCGGGAGCGGGGCTCCGGTACTTCCCGCGTTCCCGGGTGTCCCAATACTCGATGTCGACGCCGACTTGGACGGGGCGTGCGCACGATTCTCAAGCGGCTGGGTGGGTACCACGGGAATCGTGTCCTCGCCACCACTGCCGCCTCCGTGGGGCCCGAACTTCGTGGACGCCGCAGCGGGCGTGTTCCGATTCGTCGGCGTAACGAGTGATGGAGTGCTCGCTAGCGCGGGAGACGGCCCCGGCTCCGCACCTCAGTACCCGGCAGGGGTCAAGTCGCCAAAGGTCGTGTCACACGGGCGCGAGTGGTGCCTCGCGGTCAATGATGACGGCACGATCGTGGCCTGGGGATCGGCGGGCGCCGTGCAGTTGCAGGTGCCGGATCTTCCGCGCCCTGCCATCACTGCCGCCGCCGGCGAGGCGCACGGTGTGGGCGTCCTCGATGACGGATCAGTCGTGGCGTGGGGGGATGGAGCATGGGGTGCGACGGAAGTCCCAGACGACCTCCCACCGATCAGTGCGGTGGCCGCAGGCGATGGGTTCTGCGTAGCGCTGGGCGAGGACGGGAGCATTCACGCATGGGGCAGGAATGACGAGGGCCAGGCCAGCCCTCCCGGCGACCCAGTGCCGGCGACTGCGGTGTCAGCCGGGCTCAAGCACGCTGCGGCACTCCTCGCCGATGGCCGCATCTTGTGCTGGGGGTTCGGAAGTGCCGCGCAGTGTGAGGTCGTGGATGGGCTCGGACCAGTACGACGCGTAGCGTGCGGGGGCGATGCCAGCGCGGCATTGCTCGAGGACGGATCGATCAAGACTTGGGGAGCGCTCGGTTCGCATGATTACGCACCCGATACAGGGCTCGTGGACATCCAAGTCGTTAGCACTGAGGATCCGACTTTCTTTTCCTATCCGTCGTCGGTGTTTTCGCTTGATGTCGACGGCGATGTGCACCGGCGGACCGACTCGGGCGAGTCTCTCGTGCACCAAGGGGTGCAATCGTTTGGGACGAGTTGCCGCACCGGGCTCGCACTCATCATCCGTGACGAAGACTGCGCCGACCTCGACGGCGACGGAGTGGTGGGCGGCGCAGAGCTTGCTGCAGTGCTTGGCGCGTGGGGGACGGATGGCACGGGCGCGGGCGGTGGCTCGTCGGGCCAAGGCGCGGACTTCGACGGCAGCGGCGTGGTGGACGGCGCGGACTTGCTCATCGTGCTCAGCCAGTACGGCGAGTGCGGGCCGTAGGGAAGCGTGGGTGGTGGCGATGTGAGTCGGTGCGTCGCTTGGAGTTGCTTCCCGTTGCTTGCCTCCGCTTGGTGACGATGGCGATGCGTGGCGACGCTGGTGCGTTGCTCGGTGTACTTTCGCGATCTGACGCAGCAGGGGCACTCCGAGCCGCCACCCAGGAAGATTCTTGGGACGATGTTCAGGATTCCGCACGGAATCGTGTCAGGTTTTGCCGTCTCAAACGGTGTAAGGGTGATCACGCGGCATGGCGCCGGCCCCGGCATGGTCCACGGACCCGGCACCGCGTGGATGAAGACTCCCCGAGAAAGGCTGAACAGCAATGAGGCACGATCGAGAATCCAGCTCCGGCACAGGCCCGGGCACAGGCCCGGGCACCGACTCCGGTTCCGATTCAGCGGCGGTATTGATGGAAGATCTCGAAGCGCGCTTCCCGATCGCGGCGCATGGGATGGATCGCACACGGGCCCTTCCGGCGGCACTGGCTTCGTTGGATCGCGGCCTTGCGCGGAACCTCTCCCGATTGCCGCACGAATCCATTGACAGGCCCGGAAGCGGCCGTACCCTGTATGGGTCGGATTGGCAGCATGAGCCCGGGCAGGGGAGGCGGAGTGCGACGATGACACGAAGTCACGAAGACACGAGCGCATCACGATCCACGACCACGATGAGGCGCGAGACGGCGGCGGATGCGCCGGCGTCGCGCTTGCGATCGCTCTCCGCCTCAGTCTCGATGCCGCCCGCGCCGCTGGCCTCACTATCGGCCTCGCTCTCGGTTTCACTCCTGGCCACGCTGCTCGCAACATCCCTGGCGGGTGCGCAGGGAGACGGGGATGAGGGTGCCATGCAAGAGTGTGGCGTGCCTTGCGACGGAGCGGGGTGCCTGCCGCAGTACCACGTGCGGCTCATCGCGAAGGTCGGGGACAGCATCATCGGCGCCGGGCTCTGGGACGATCGCTTCTGGTACGCGAATGGTGGCGCGAGTTTCGTCGGCAAGGCGTCGTGGAACGCGTCGGGCGAGATCGCCTTCACGCGCAATGTGGGCGGCGTGCCGCGCGGGGCGGTCTGGCTCCCGCAGGCGGCCTACGGGCTTGCTGCGGGAGGGGCCGCGCATCGAGACCGAGTGCCTGTGCTGCGCGCTGGCGCGGATCGGGTATCCGTCGGTGGATTCGTTCGTCGAGTGGGCGAAGAGCACTTCGCCCGAATCCCTGGAGTGCATGTGCGCCTGCATCCGTGCCGTGATGGAGCAGGTGCGAGAGGAGATGAGCCATGAGTGATCGAACTCGTGTGGGCACGCTCGTGCTGATTGCATCGGCACTCGCCGCGGCCCTCGCCACACCAGCGACCGGAGACAATGTGTACTCTTACGGTTCTGTCATTGCAGCGGGCGGTGCGACCTAGCTGACTCGGTTGCGGCTTTCGTACTTCGGGTCTGGAGGGCTCGGAGGGCTCGATGCCAGCGGGAGGTTTATGATGATCTCCGGCTCCATGGATGGAGAGGTTCTTGAGTGGGGGTGTCTGAAGGATGTTGACTGTCGGTACAACCAAGTTCTCGCCATCGACGCGGGTGAGCACCTTCGCTCAAATGCTCGGGCGGGGTGGACCGATGCCGAGGGAAGGCTCGTCCGATCAGTGGCCGTTGGCTTCACGCACCTTGCGGCGATCCGGAGTGATGGTTCGCTCATGCTGCGCCCCGGCGGCGCGAACTGGTTCGTGCCGACGGACCTTGGACCTGCGTCGAGCGTCGTGGCTGGAGACAGGTTGACCGCCGTCCTCCAAGGAGATGGCGTGGCGCGTGTCTTCGATCATGCCGGGATGCGAACCGACATTGAAGCGGCCCTGTCTCACCCGTCCGGAATTGTCGCACTTGCGTGCCACGGGCGGCATGTCGTTGCGCTGACCGCCGATGCCACCGTGGTCGCGGGGGGTGACAACTCGGTTGGGCAGGTCGATGTCCCGGTCGGACTGGTGGGCGTGGTGAAGGTGACCTGCGACGACGTCGGATCAATGGCGCTCCGAAACGACGGTAGTGTGGTCATCTGGGGTGAACATGAGAGTGGGAGGTGGATTGTCCCGCCCTGGATTCCGGCGCTTGCAGATATCGGGCTGAGTTCAGGTTCAGCGTTTGGGGTCGATGCTGATGGGGTTGTGTGGCGTTGGTGGATTGGCGCCCGTCGAACGATGATGCCGGTCGGGATCGATTCCGCAGTCCAGGTAGCGAATGGGTACTACCACGGACTCTGGTTAGACGAGGCAGGTCTCGTCCACGGTTGGGGAGAGAATGATTCAGGGGAGGCGACGCCGCCCCCAGATCTTGGCGTCGTTGTGGGTGTCGCGGCGGGCCAAGGTTGGAGCATGGCCCTGCGAGGCAACGGCACGGTGCGGTGCTGGGGACTCAACAACCAAGGGCAGAGTGATGTACCAAGTGATCTCGCAAGCGTCGTACAAGTGGCCGCATCTGAAAACACAGCATTCGCGCTCCTCACTGACGGCACCGTAACGGCGTGGGGTTCGGATGACTACGGATTGGCGTCTGGATGCACAACGCTTTGGGGGGTCGAAGAGATCGCCGTGAGTAGGTGGCATGGACTAGCGAGACGCCAGGATGGAACTGTGTTCGGATGGGGAAGCAACGCCAGCGGACAGATTGATGTCCCCATGGGGCTCACTGGGGTCGTCGCGATATCCGCTGGAGATGGGAGGAGCCTCGCACTGACCGATGATGGCACCCCCGTGCAATGGCCGTCCGACACCGCATACGGAATCGAGGGCGTTCCTGCGCTGGCCGCTGTCGGGTTCGTGGGATGGATTTCGGTTGGAGTCGACCCCCTTGGGGGAATCCATGGGTGGGGTGCGCAGGAAGGATCGCCTCTCCAACTCGCGGAGCTGCGAGCGACCGTCGCTGCCGGAAACGGCCAAGCCATGAGTCTTGAGACGGCTGGATACGCCGGCGCTGTCTTCGTGCTCGGCGGCGATTGGTGCGTCATCGACCTCGACGGCGACGGCATGGTGGGCGGCGCAGAGCTGGCTGCAGTGCTTGGCGCGTGGGGGACGGATGGCGGTCCCCTCGGCGCCGACTTCGACGGCAGCGGCCTGGTGGACGGCGCGGACCTGCTGATCGTGCTCAGCCAGTACGGCGAGTGCGGGGCGTAGGGCGTAGGTTTGGGCGGGCCGTCGTGCGGGCCGTGGGGAAGCGGGAGTGCTGGCGATCTGAGCGGTCGCGACCTGGGGCGGTGCGTTGCTTGCAGTCGCTTGGAGTTGCTTGGTGAAGATGGCGATGCTTTGCGACGCTGGAGCGTTGCTCGGTGGAACTCCGCGTTGTGACGCACCAAGGGCACCCTGCGCGGCGTCCTGGAAAGATTGCCTGGCTATTTTTCGCCAGAAGCCTCAGGAAAGCGCGTCTCGTCCGTCTTTACATGGTCCACGCGGCATTGCCCGGCACAGGCTCGAGCACGGGCCCTTCCGATGGCACTGGCTTGCTCTTGGGCCAACAATCGCGGCCTTGCGCGGAACCTCCACAAATCGCCACACGAATCCATCGTGATGCGGTGGCGTCGCAGTGGGACCGGACGCGACTTCACATGGGATCCCGTGATATCGGTTGGACAGGTATGTGGTGCACAGCTATATTGCTGTTAATGGGAAACTTTAGCGATAAGCGATTGTGCACTCAGTGTCGATTTATCCATTCGGGGATCTCGCTGGAGAGATCCATCTCGCGCCGAAGGTGGAGCAATCAGCGTGGAGATGTCGGTGCTGCATTGCAGGCCGACCAGTTCGGGTTGTTGCAACGCCTGTCGCGAATGCTGATCGTATGGTTCCCGGCCGTCGCCATCGGCGTGTGTGCCTCTCCCGGCGTTGCGGATACGACCTCGCGGTTCGTCGTCGCTGATGATGAGGCGAGCGCGAGAGGCATCACCGGATACATCTGGACCGATCGTGGTAGGGGAGTGATCGAAACCTGGGTGCTCGGAACGGAGTTCTCGGCAATCGTCACGTCAAAGACCGAGGCCGGTGGGGTGGACATGGATGTGTGCTGCAGTGGTGAATTCCTCACCGTCAGGCTGCTGGAGGACGGGGTCGTGCAGGTCGTAGAGAGCGGACTGCTCGCAGCTGAAGTGTCGCCGGACGACAGCGGTGGATGGTCCCACTGGGGGACCGAGTCCTTTGCTGAGAGCAGGGCGTGCGAGGCACTGTTGCTCTGCACGCGCGATGTGAACCTGCAGCTCCTCAGTGGGTTGAATCAAATTGGATACTGGCGATGCGTCGCGAAAGTGTTGCTTTGCGAGGCGTACAGCTTTGCCTGTGCGGGGTCTGCCCTTGGGAGCATCCCTGCTTGCGTTGCGGCATGTGGGGGGCCGCAGGCGATGTCTCCTGCATGCATCGGCTGCATCATTGCGGCGCCTGGGGTCGTCGCCGCGACATGTGTGCAGGCATGGGAGTGTTGGCAAGAGGCGTCGGCCGAGGGATGCATCCCATGAGTCCAGAAGGTTCTGCTGTGGGAGGAAGGGTTCGAATCGCGTCCACGCCCCTGGACCGACATCACCTCGTGCTGATCGCGTTTGGTGCTTCGTGCGGAGCGTGGGGTGGCTGGTGGTTCGCCGAGAGCTGGCTGGCAGCAGGTGTGGGGGCATTCCTGGGTGCGGGTGGCGGAGCCATAGCGTCGTTCGTTCTTGGGGGCCGAAGGCTTTCCGGCGATGCGGACTCACGCGCAGCGTTGGGGAGTCACGGTGCGGAACGCGGCGTGATTCAGGTTGGCGCGGTTGTTCGACTTCGATCGGGTGGCCCCGCGATGACGGTGGTGAGTACGAGCGAACTGGATGCGACCTGCCGATGGTTCCATGGCCAGGACGACCGTCAGGGGATCTTCCCAATCGCGGCGCTCGAATGCGAAGCGGAGTGACCGCGACATGGATGGGCTGGGGCAGCGAGTCGGCTGTCATTCGGCCCCATAGCGTGGTGCGCTCGTGCGTGCGTGATGCGGTGGCCCTGCCGTGATCCCGCGTTGCATAGACGATCCTTCTGTAACTCGGTTCGCCGGAGCGTCTCGTCGGTGCGCTGCGTGACGACTCAGCGCCTCATAGTGGCTCGTCGGGCCAAGGCGCAGACTTCGACGGCAGCGGCCTGGTGGACGGCGCGGACCTGCTGATCGTGCTCAGCCAGTACGGCGAGTGCGGGCCGTAGGGGTGCGCCGGAGCGCGGTCGGCCGTCGTGCGGACCGTGGCGAGGCGCGCGAGGCGGCGGCGAGAGTGGTGGCGGGGGCGCGAGCCGCGGCGTCTCGAGGCGATGCATCGCTTGTGGCGGCGTTGGTCTGTGGACTTCCGCCATGCGATCTGACGCGGCAGGGGCACTCCGAGCCGCCTCCCAGAAAGATTCTTGGGACGATTTTCAGGATTCCGCACGGAATCGAGTCAGGTTTTGCCGTCTCAAACGGTGTAAGGGTGTTCACGCGGCATGGCGCCGGCCCCGGCATGGTCCGCGGCCCCGGCACCGCGTGAGTGAAAACTCCCCGAGAAAGGCTGATCACCCATGAGGCACATTCGAGAATCCAGCTCCGGCACAGGCTCCGGGACAGACCCCGACCCCGGTCGCGATGGCAATCCCATGCCTGCATCGATGTCCGATGTGTCCGCATGCTTCCCGTTCCCCGTGCAAGAGATTGATCAATCACGGGCCCTTCCGATGGCACTGGCTGGCTCTTGGGCCTTCAATCGCGGCCTCTCGCGGAACCTCTCCCAATCGGCGCACGAATCCATTGACAGGCCTGGATCCGTCCGTACCCTGTATGGATCGGATTGGAAGCATGAGCCCGGGCATGGACCCGGGCAGGGACCCGGGCAGGGGAGGCGGAGTGCGACGATGACACGAAGTCGCGAAGACACGAGCGCATCAGGATCCAGGACCACGGTGAAGCACGAGATGCCGGCCGTGCTGCTGGCTTCACTCTCGGTTTCGCTGGCGGTGTCACTCCTGGCCACGCTGCTCGCGACATCCTTGGCGTTGGCGCAGGGAGATGGGAGCGAGGCGTGCTGCGCAGGCGAGTCCGGCTTCGAGGCTCGGTACTACATCCGGCCGATCGCGCAGCTGACTCCGGCGGTGGAGAATGCGCCATCCTTCGATGGTCTGTGGTACGGCGACGGGACGGACTCTCGGCATGGCGTGCTCTCCATGAACTCCCACGGCGAGGTGGTGGGGACGATGTTTGTAGATGTCGACCCCGATCCTGACCCGTCGGCGGTGTCGTGGATGCCGCACCCATTCGTGTGGCTGCCGGCTCCGGCGTACGGTCTTGGGAGCGGACTGCACGACTTGATGGAAGGCGAGCCGATCGCGGGCTACGCGCTGGACATTTCGGACAATGGGATCGTGGTGGGGGGAGCTGGGGCGGCGATGCCAACGACCGGGGCGGCCACGCTCCTGCGTGCGGCGAAGTGGGAGATGCCCAGCATCGGGTGCGGCGGGTGCCTCGTGCCATTCTTCGAATACCTCGATGGAGGTGGCACGCTGCCGCTGCCAGGATGGTCGTGGACGATGGCGACGGCGGTGGACCCGGCTGCGTCTGGTGGGGCCGCGCCGCGGATCGTGGGTGCGGGGCGAGTCCTTGGTTGCACCTCGGTAGAGATGGATGCGCCTGCTCCGCTCCGGCGGATGGATGCGCTGCACTTCGACCGCGGGACGGGGGGGTGGACGCTTGGCGTGATCCCGGCGGGTGAGCCGCTGGTGTGCCTCGAGTTTCCGTCTGACCTCTTCTTTGCCTTCGAGGAATGGGCGTGCGACCTGGCGGGGCCGACGCTGGGGGCAGCGGGCTCCTTTGACTGGCCCGTGCACGACGAGGATGCATGCGGCCCGGCAGCCGTCGCCAACCGGTGCGACATCGAGATGCGTGTGGGGGCGCTGATGGGCTGGGAGGGTGAGCACCCGATGACGTGGGAGTGTCGGCACAGCGGCCCGGCGTGCCGTGAGGTGACCGGCGTGCGCTCGATGAGCCCTTCGGGGATCGAGGATGATGGCGGTGCGGTGCTGGCTGGATGGCTCAGCGCGCCGATCTCCGGAGGCGGCCAGTGCGGGGAGGCGGCTGCGATCTGGTCGGCAGGTCTGCCATTCCCTCCAAGGGAGGAGCTCCCGCACCCGACGTTGGGGCCGGGCCACCACAATGGGGCCGGGAGCGTGGCGCAGCGGTGGAGGTCCATCGACTGCAGCTGCGAGGGCGAGGTCGTGCTCGGGTGGGCCTCAGGCGATGGATCGGGCGGCACGGTGTGGGCGAGGGAAGGGCTGGGCGGGTCGTCGACGAACTTCGCGGCGACATGGGCAAAGGGGCTGCTCGCAATCGCGCCCGCCGTCGACGTGCAGATCGAGCGTGTCTACGACATCCTCCCCTCGGGCGAGATCCTGTGCCTGGTGAGCCGCGAGGAGCCGACGGCCCAAGGAAACATGAGGGCGTGGTATGCGGCGTTGCTCATGGCGGTGGGGCACGAGGGACTGGATCGTTCGGTCGAAGCGGAGGAACTCGCCGCGATTGTCGGCGCTTGGGGGACGACTCCCGATGGATGGGGGACATACGACATCGCGGGAGACGAGACTGGAGCGCTCATCATCGACGCGGTGGACCTCGCATGGGTCGTGGCACATTGGGGGCTCGGCACGCCGCGGCTGATGATGCCGCTGGACCCAGCTGGTGCCGACGCACTCTGCTTCACGTTGCCGGGCGAAGCCTGTGCCGGCCGATTGCCCGTGCGGGACGAAACCCCGACGGCAGCTGTCCAGCGACTGAATTGCGCAGTGCAGTATGTCGGGCACCTGTGCCCGGAGGACTTCGTGGAGTGGGCGAAGGATGGGTCACCTGCCCAAATCGAATGCAAGTGCGCGGCGATGTCAGCCATCATGCACCAACTCGAGGAGAACAGCGATGGGAACTAGCATCACGACTCGCATGATCGGTGCAGCTTGGCGGTCGGTCTTCCGTCGCACCGAATCCCGGACCCTCGGTCGTCGAGGCGGATGGCTCGCGTGCGTCGGAAGCTTGTCCATCGTCGCGGCTGTCTCGCAATCGGCAATGGCACAGTTGGTTGCCGGGTACACGAGGACCGGGCTTGTAAAGGGATTCACGCCGCAGCCGATTGGGAGTGACATCGCGCCATTGGTTTCGCTGAGTGTCCATGGCGAACTGACGGCGGTGGCGCGTCAGGACGGGCGCGTCGTTGTGTTTGGTTCGGCTCACACCGACTCGAATGCCCCTGAGTCGCCCTTCCAGCGTCTAGCGGAACTGGCCCGCAAACTGCGGGACATCGACCGTGTGGCAGTTGGGGGGGCACACTTGGTGGCTTGGGATAGGTCTGCGCGGGTGACATGCGTCGGGCTGGATTCGCACGGCCAGTGCGAGGTGCCCTCGGGGCTGGGCGCTGCCCACTCCATCGCGGCGGGGGATGCCACGTCAGCGGCAATCGACATCCAAGGGGCGCTGTGGGTGTGGGGCTACACGCCGCTTGGGCTTGCGCATGGTCCAGCCGATCTTGGCGCGGTCATCCAAGTCGATGCCGGGAGGGCGTATGTCGCCGCACTGCAGTCGGACGGTGTCGTGCGATGCTGGGGGAGGCAGGGTGGGGTCTTCGAGCCTGGCCTCCCGCCCGTCGGCGATCCGGACTGGCCCGACGACATCACCAAGATCGCGGCCGGCGATCCGTTTATCCTCGGACTGCGGGCGACCGGCGATGTGGTCACCTACTCGTGGGGGGCGCAGCAGTTCACCGACTTCGTGATGCCCGTGAGCGGCGTGGTGGAAATAGACGCCAACCTCAGCATTGCGGTGGCCGTACTCGAGAGCGGCTGGGTCATCCCCAATGTGGCCGGCAGCCACCTTACTTCGCCGCCGCCGCCGCTGTCCCCGGTGCTCACGGATGTGCACGTCGGTCTGGGGTTCGTCGTCGGGCTGACTGCCGGAGGGCAGCTCGATTCGCCGCGGTGGCCGCCATCACAGGACAACCTGACTGGAGCGCGCGCCCTGCCACACGGTGTCGGTGTCCCCGTCGATGGATACGTGACCCCCGACCGGGGCGTCGTGGTCCTGAACCAGGATGGCACCGTGGCGTCGTGGGGACGCTGCTTCCAGGACGGATGCGAGGTGCCGGAGTTCGCGCAGGAGGTTCTCGCGATCAGCGGGAGCGATTCCCACGACATGGCACTGCTTGCCGGGGGCACGGTGGCATGCTGGGGCGACAATGTGGCCGGCGAGTGCGATGTGCCGGCCGGACTGTCCGACGTCGTCGCCATCAGCGCCGGTGACCGGCTGAGCGGGGCGGTGCTTGCCGATGGGAGCATCCAGCTCTGGGGGCGCAACGACTTTTGGCAGCTCTCCCCGCCGGGGATGGGAGCCGCCGTGTCGCGGTTGGAGTGCGTCGGCGAACGCGCTTATGCGGTGCTCGAAGATGGAAGCGTGCGGGTGTGGGGAAACACGCAGCCCGGGCAGGTGGAGTACGTCGCCGCACTGGCGAGTGTCGTGGAGGTGAGGGAGTTCAGGGATCCATACCTGAGCCCATACAGCGCGACCGTGGTTCGCGAACATGATGGCACCGTGCGCCTCTGGTGGCCGGACGACGGAGAGATCGTCCGCGAGATGCCGGATGCCGCGCAGCTGGGGAATTGGTGGGACCTCATGGTGAACGCGAACCGGCCGTGCGTCCGCGGGCACGACGGCTCGTTGGTCAATGTGATGACCGGCGCGATCATTCCCTCCGCGTGGAAGTTCCTGCACCTCGGACGCAATTGCCAGATCGCCATCATCGCCGACGATGCCTGCGCGGACCTCGACGGCGACGGCTTCGTCGGTGGCGCTGAGCTTGCTGCGGTGCTTGGCGCGTGGGGGACGGACGGCACGGGCGCAGGCGGTGGCTCGTCGGGCCAGGGCGTGGACTTCGACGGCAGCGGCCTGGTGGACGGAGCG
>SXOD01000022.1 GCA_005776885.1 Planctomycetia bacterium | reverse complement strand
GTCTGAGCACACTTGCTCAGCGAAGTGCTCCGCTCCACCTCGACTCCGCGACCAGCCAATTGCGCGGCAATCTGACGCTCCACCGCGGACTGCTTGACGGTGAGCGCGAAGCGTGAGCTTGCCCCGTGCGCCGAGCAATCAAGGCTGCCAAGGCGATCCTGGCCGTCCCAGATGCACACCGCTTGCAGGTTTCGGGTTTCCACTCCCATGTGGAGGAACGGTTCAATGTCACCGACATCCTTCAGGAGGGCCAGCGTCTGGCTCCACAGTAACAACGCTCCGTCCTGCCCCTGGGGCTTGTCGCGGTTGTCGATGATGCGCACGTCAACGCCGAGACGTGCCAGCTGGCTGGCCAACGTGAGGCCGGTCGGCCCGGCCCCGACCACCAGAACAGATGTGTGGGCGCGATGCATGGCCGTGGATCGTTATCGAGCTGCCATCGAACTGGACTCAATGAACGCCTTCGCGGCGTCCACCGCTTCCCTAAACGCTGCCATCTCGGCCGCGACTCCCGCAGCATCTCCTGCCATCGCAAGCGCCTCCAGCGCCTTGGCTGATTCGGCGACGGCATTGGCCCCAGTAGCAAGCGCGGAAGACTTGAGCTTGTGTGCCTGAAATGCCACTTCGGGCCAGCGAGCGGCACCAACGGCCGCTTCAATCTCTCCTCGGAGCGATGACATCGACTCACCAAAAGCTTCCAGCAGCCACAGGAAATCCTCGCTTCCGTCTCCGAGCTGCCGACGCACGGCCTCCAAGTCGACGGCCGGCCCATCCTCGTGCCTTGACGGCAACCACGTCTCAAGCTTGGCCTCCAGTCGCTCGAGGGAGACTGGCTTGGACAAGTAGTCATCCATGCCAGCGGCCCGGCAGTGGTCGGCCTCGGACTGAAGTGCGTTGGCGGTCAGCGCGACGATCGGAACGCGGCTCGATCCCTCGGATTGCTCTTGGGCGCGGATCGCCTGCGCCAACTCGTACCCGTCCATCTGAGGCATCTGAATGTCCGTGAGGATCAATGCGTACGGTCGCTCTGAGCGACGCCGCATGGCTTCGACCCCCGTCGCGGCGATGTCGAACTCGTACCCAAGCATCTGGAGCTGGCGTCGGATCACCTCCTGATTCACCTCGTTGTCCTCGGCGACCAGAATCCGCCCGGGCCGTCGACGCGTGGACGGTCGTGGGGCCTCGGCCCCGTGCGCCGCACGCGCGTGGTGTGCCTCCGGAATCGGGACCCTCCCACTGGCGACCGCCACGGCTTCCAGGAGCGTGGTCCGACTCAGCCGGGATGCGTCGATCTGGAACACGCCCGGCAGAATCTCGCGCACCACTCGGCGACCACCCCGCATGAACACGAGCACGGGAGGCCCACCGCGAGATGATCGCGGGTCCAGTGCCGGCAGTTGAGCCTGCACGTCCGGAATCGAGATGTTGGCCCCAAGGTCGACCAAGATGCAATCCACGTCCGCTCCGGTGACGACGCGGGCACCGACGCGCTCGATTGACTGCACGATGCGGTCCATTTCCGGCGTCCGCACCCCGGCAATGGCGCACCGCACGCCACCGATCGCCAATTCCGACTCCGCGTCGGCGGGGAGCACCTGCAACGGGATCATCACGCGGCAGGTCGTTCCCGTATCCAAGGCGCTCTCGAAGGCAATCGATCCATCCATGAGGTCGATGATCTGCTTGCAGATCGCCAATCCCAGCCCCGTGCCCTCGTGGCGACGGGAGCCACGGGCCACCGCCTGCCGGAAGGGTTCGAATAACCGCTCGATCCGACCCTCCTCGATGCCGACTCCATTGTCCTTGACGATGAGCTCTGCCCATGGAGTTTCCACCCCGGCCACAGCGCCCTCACGCCGCACGAGGTTCACCGCAATCTCCACCCGCCCAGGCCGACCCATCCCCGAGGAAAACTTGATCGCGTTTCCGAGCAGGTTCACGATGACCTGCTGCAGTCGATACCAGTCGATCATGACGCTCCACGGAAGGTCAGGGCTCACGGCCAGCGTGACATCAACACCCTTCTTCTCGGCATGGCTGTCCAGCAGGGCGCATGCGCGCTCGACCACCTCTTCCAAGTCCGTCGCTTCCGGTGTCAGCTCAAACTTGCCCGCTTCGATCTTTGAGAAGTCCAGAATCTCGTTGATCGTGGAGAGCAGCGACACGGCCGAATCGTGGATCGTCCGAGCCATCGCCATCTGATTGGGCTTGAGACTGGACTGCATGAGCACTTCCACCATGCCCAGCACCCCGTTCATCGGAGTACGGATCTCGTGGCTCATCGCGGAGAGGAACTCGCTCTTGGCTCGACTCGCGGCCTCCGCACCCGCCGAGCGCGCCTGCTCAGTCGCCAGCACGAGGCGTTCTCTCTCGGCGCGCGCCTTGGCTTGGCGCGCGAACATCAGGGTCACCACGATCAACAGTCCATCGACAACGATGAGCGCGATCACCGTCAACGGGAGTATTCCCGATTCGATGAGCGCGACAAACGCAGGCGTGGGGTTGGCTGTGACGACGAGATCCGTGGCCACATTCGACCCAGGGCCCGTGATTCTGGGGATGAGCGCGGCCGTGTACTCGGTCCCGGCCGGGAGTGACTCCAGACTGAACCAAGTCTCAGGTGCTCCCCCCGGTTCGGAAAACAGTAGCGCTCCTGGACCACTACGGTGTGCGTGCCGCATGGACAAAGCGAGGCCAGGCTGGCGCTCCCCCCCTCCCTTCCGGTCGAGGACGCCGTGCACGAAGGCACCCGCTCGAATCACGATGAGTAGGTAGCCCTGAAGCGAAGCTCGGCGCTCCGCGATGGTCGCCTGGGGTTCGCCATTCCTGTAATGGGCTTGCACGAGGAGCAGGCCCCGTTGGCCCTCTTGTTCCTGCAGGAGCGTGAGCGGTGCGCTGAGAGTGATCTCTCCGCTGTCTCGTGCACGCTCCAGCGTGGCAAGTCGTTCCGCACTGGAGGACAGATCGACGCCGAGGGCCCGCTCGTTTCCGGCGAGTGGGAACACGAACTCCACCGGCGTGACGACCTCGTTTGCCTCGCTCGCGTCCCGGCGGATCGGGCCGCCGTCGAAGTCAGTGATCTGGTAGCCAGGCCCGGCCCACGCCCGTGCTGCCTCCTCGTGTCGGCTGACCTCCGCTCGAGGGATGGCAGGGAGCCACTCGTAGGCCTGCAGTCCATCGATGGGGAACATCCCCCCCACAAACTCCTTGAACTCAGCTGCGTCCACTTCGCGGCTCGCGCGATAGAACTGGTCCATGGCCTCCAGCCGCGTCTCAATCACTCCGAAGCCGGCAGAGAGAGCGCCAATCTCCCGGCGAGCGGCGGATTGAAACGCCTGCGCCAACTTGGCGGACTCGGCAGTCCAGGACATCCAGAAGATGCCGCCACTCAAGGCGACAGTCAGCCCGATGATGGCGGCAGTCCGCGTGTTTGTGTCCATGGGATTCCACGGCAATGAGTTGCGAGGCGTCATGGCACATCAGATAGTACGGAGATGCGTGCGACCGGACACCTCCTCCCGGCACTGATTCCGGCGAGCAGAATTCGGAATTCGAGCGTCTTTTCATGTATCAACGCCGCCGCAATGCCTTCCGTTCGGGCTAGCCATGCGGAATGAGTGCACGATCACTGAGGAGCACACGCCACCACGAGACTCTCTGCGCGTCTTGGTGGTCGACGACGACCCCTTCATGTGCGCCCTCCTGACTCGCCAGTTCAGGGATGCCGGGGTCACTGAGGCCGTTTCCCTCCCCGGAGGGGCCGAGGCCATACAGGCCTGCCTGCGGTCCGACCGGTGCCCCGACCTCGTGGTGCTGGACCTCAACATGCCTGAAGTCGATGGCGCGGACGTGCTCCGCGCGCTTGGTGCAGGCGCCTTTTCGGGCGACCTGCTCCTCCTCAGCGGTGAGGACCCCGGCACGCTGAGGGCGTCGCGCATGCTGGCCTCCAACTACGGCCTGTCGATCGTGGGGCTGAAGACCAAGCCGCTGAGTCGTGACGACATCCGAGAAGTCTTGGGGGAGCGCAGAATGCGGGCGCCCCGCGACTCGCAATCTGGACATCGTGCGTTCTCTCCGGTCGACCTGGCTCGCGCGATCGAACGTCGTGAGCTCACCCTCCACTTCCAGCCGCAAGTGCTCATCGATGACGGTCGGGTGTGCGGCGTCGAAGCCCTGGTTCGATGGCCCCAGCCGAACGGGACCATCGCGCCCCCGGATCGATTCCTCTCTCTGGCCAGTTCCAGCGGCCTCATGCTGTCGCTGACTCGGCTCGTCGTGGAAGCGGGTCTCAAGCAGGCGGCGGCGTGGCGCCGGGATGGCCTCCAACTCAACCTGGCCCTCAACGTGACGATGGGCGACCTCATTGATCCATCGCTCTCGCAGGAACTCATCCGACTCACCAAGGAGCTCCATGTCCCCCCCGAAACAGTCAGCGTGGAGGTCACCGAGAGTGAGGTGATGGGCGAAGAGACGCGGATCCTCGACGCGCTCATTCGCCTGCGAATGAACCGGTTCCGACTCTCGCTGGATGACTTCGGCACGGGCCACTCAGTGTTCCCGCACCTGAGAGACCTGCCAGTCGACGAGCTCAAGATCGACAAGGCGTTCACGAACGGCGCTCACGGCGACAATCGACTGGCCGCATTCGTCCGCTCCACCGTGAACCTCGCACGGGACCTGGGGGTGACCTCGGTGGCTGAAGGGGTTGAGACGGCCGCCGACTGGAAGTACCTGCGAGACGCCGGCGCGACCTGCGCGCAGGGCTACTTTGTCGGAGCTCCGATGCCCGCGGAGAGCCTCCCGCAGTGGATGGGGGAGTGGTACGGCAGGGTCCGAAAAGAGCAGTTGTGCGCGGCTTCAGTTCCAGCGAGGAGCCGGGAGCACGGGCTCGCTCGGTAAGGGGCGGTCGCTGCGGGCGCAGTCCCGTTCGCTCGTCGCGGCCGCTGCGGGCGCAGTCCCGTTCGCTCACGACTGAGGCGCACACTCGCGCAGGAAACGCACGATCCGATCCAGCACCACGGGGTCGATGGTCAATTCGATCTTGGCGTACTCGTCAATCCCGCCGGTCTCGCACGGCTGAAACAGGTGGTTGGCGCCGGGAACGGTCTCGATGATCGCGTGCGGGTTGTGGGCGAGCGCCGCGCGCATCGCTGGTGCGTTGCTGGCTGCCGGGACTTGCAGATCCCGCTCGCCAAAGAGCGCCAGGGTTGGGCAGGTGACAGCCAAGAGCGCGGGCGCGGGGTCGTAGGCCAAGAACGCGCGCATCCACGGGGACGACATCGACTTGAACTGCTGCTCGAGCGCGGGCTCCGCCTCGGGCGGGATCGGCTGTCCCGAAGCGATCACCGCTGCGCGCATGCGGCCGATGAGGTCAGCATCCGAAATGGCTGGGTCCTTGGCCCAGGCAACCGACTGCGTCAGGAGGTCAAGGTGCGGCGCGAGGTCGGCATCGGTGGCGCCTGCTGCAAGTCCGATGAGCTTGGTCTGCTCGACGAGGAGCTGGTCGCACGGCGTGCCGGGTCCGGCAAGGAGCACCATGAAGGCGATGTCGTCCCTTTGCCCTGACCGCGTGGCCTGAGCAAACTGCGCAGCAAGCATCGGCGCGATCATGCCCCCTTCGCTGTGGCCAAGGAGTCCAATGCGAGTGGGATCGATTTCCGGCTGGGCTTTGAGCCACTCCAGCGCGGCGGCGGTGTCGTAGACGAGGTCATGTGAGGTGGCGGTCGCCATCGAGCCGGTGGACGAACCGACGCCGCGGTCGTCCAAGCGGAGCGTGGCGAACCCTGCGCGAATCAACGCATCGGCGATCACCAGGAACGGCTTGTGGCCCATCAGCGACTCATCGCGATCCTGCGGGCCGGAACCGGTGATGAAGATGATCGCCGGGAATGGGGCGGTGGGGAGCGCTTGCGGGGCGGCGGAGGTGGCGGGTGCCTGCGGGGCGGCGGTGGCGGAGGCGCCCGTCGGAAGAGTCAGCGTGCCAGCGAGAGTGAAGGCCGCCTGAGTCCCGCCCTGCGCCGGCGTGCGCTCGATCGTCACCTCGCGCTCGGTGTACGGGTACGGCACAGTGGGCATCTGCGGGCGCTTGGGTTTCTCCAGTTCGCCGCGCGTGAGCGTGAGCGGAAGCGTGTTGCCCATCTGGGTCCAGGTGCCTGAGAGTTGATTGTTGTCTTCGGAGAGCAAGCCATGGAACTCGCCGTTCACCAACTTGCACGGCAACGTGAGGGATCGATCCGCCGCGTTGAACTCCACCGAGTCAAACGGAATGCCGTAGGCGCCCTGGTCGGGCGAGTCCATGGAGGCCGAGAGCGTGCCAGGCGTGCTGTCCTCCGCCAGTGTGATGTGGTAGACGATCGTGAGGGACGTGGGGCCGACGGAGAGCGAGCCGATGTAGGTGCCGGGGATGGGGGAGGTGGTGGCGGGAGCGGCGACGGGTGACGGGTCTTGCGCCGCGCACCAAGGGGCCATCGCAAGGACCATAAGCGGAACGAAGACCCTTAGAAGCTGCTTTTGGATCGCCATGAAGGCGAGATGCTAGGGCTCACCCAGGTCCGCTCGAAAACGGCCTTCGGATGACCGATTCCGAGCAAACGTCTGGAACGAAGTCCGATTCCGCGCCAAGGTCCAAAACGAGGGCCGATTCCGCGCCAACCTCCAGAACGAAGTCCGATTCCGCGCGGACTTCGCGGTCGCCTCCCCCAACGCGGGTCCCGTGGGCCAAAGGTCACGGTGTGAGCAGGGTCGCCAGGGTGCGCCAGCGGGCTGATGCAAGCGCCACTACGGGAACAGATCCGCAGCTTCAAGGCGCGGCGCGCCCGCATCCTTCGGCGCCAGGCGCGTCGCCACTCCGGCAGGCCACGGCAGATCGAGCGTTGGGTCGTCCCACCGGATCGAGCGCTCGCACTCGGGCGCCCAGACATCGGTGGTCTTGTAGAGCACTTCCGCCCCGTCGCTCAACGCCAGGAACCCATGTGCAAACCCCGCTGGGATCCAAAGTTGCTGGCGGTTCTCTTCCGAGAGTTCGACGGTGATGTGGTGGCCAAAGGTGTGTGAGGAGCGGCGCACATCGACGGCCACATCGAACACCGCGCCGCGGATGACCCTCACCAATTTCCCCTGCGCGTGCGGCGGCAACTGGTAGTGGAGGCCTCGCAACACACCCTTCCCAGACCTGGAGTGATTGTCCTGCACGAAGCGGACGGGGCCCCCGAGTGCCTCGTTGACGATTCGCTCGTTGTAGGTCTCGGAGAACCAGCCTCGGTCATCCGAAAACACTCTTGGCGTGAGCAGCACGATCTCGGGCAGTCCCAGTCGCTCGACCTGCATCAGTGCACCTGTTCCGACACCAGACCCAGCAAGTACCGACCGTATGCATTCTTCGCGAGTGGCTTGGCCAAACGCTCGAGTGCGGAAGTCCGATTTCTCGTCGATGACGGAACTATCAACCCGCAGCCGCGATTCGACGCGGGCTGACTGGCGTGGTCCGGCTCGCTCGCCGTGCCTCCAACCCGGGCTCGAGTCACGCCCGACGCAGTCCCCCATCATCCAACATATATCTCTCGCCCGTGCGAGGGCAAGCCCACTCGCCGTGACCGGTGGCTGGCAGCGGAATGCGCTCGCCGAACGCGCTCATCCAACCGATCTGTCTTGCGGGGACACCGGCCATCAGCGAGTACGGCCTGACATCGCGGTTGATGAGGGCGCCAGCTCCAATGAATGCATGCTCGCCAATAGTGACACCGCACACGATCGTGCAGTTCGCGCCAAGCGTGGCCCCACGCTTGACAACGGTGTCGCGGTATTCGTCCTTGCGCGTCACCGCAGAGCGCGGGTTGTAGACGTTGGTGAACACCATGCTGGGTCCGCAGAAGACATCGTCCTCCAAAGTCACATTGTCGTAGACGCTGACATTGTTCTGGATTTTGACATTGCTGCCGATCCGCACGCGGTGGCCGACGAAGACGCCCTGGCCAAGCGAGCATCGCTCGCCAATCACGGCTCCGCTGCACACATGGGCGAAGTGCCACACTCGCGTGCCCGCGCCAATCGCGGCACCGAGATCAACGATCGCCGACGGATGGACCGTAGCGGGAGTTCCTTGCAATGCCACGTTGGGAGCCCCGCTCACGACGCCACCGCCTCGACGAACTGGCACTTGGGGTGATAGTCGCCATGGAGCGGAGCGATGGGCGCTACACGGATCGATTGAACCATCTCGACCGATGGCCGCGCGTCCGCAAGCCCGTACCCCCGTCCCGCGAGGATTTCGCGGTAACTCACCGTGTGGAGGTCACCAAATCCCTCGCTGAATTCCACCTCTTTGCCGTCGACCGTAATGGAGCGGTAGGTGCGTTGCCCACTCGCCCTTGCCGCGTCGGGGAGGTGCTCGGAGCTCACGGACAAGAACCACCGCACCCGCGCGCGCTCCAATTCCAAGACGCCCGATGCGCAGTCGTCCTGGCGCCGGTGCACGGTGGACTGCTTCATCGGCCCAAAGATCCAGCCGAGCATGTCAAAGAAGTGCACGCCGATGTTTGTCGCGATGCCGCCGGACTTCTCCAGGTCGCCCTTCCAACTGCGGTGATACCACTTGCCGCGCGATGTGATGTACGTGACATCCACGTCGGCGATTCGGTCACACGCGCCAGTCGCGACAGCGCTTGCGCCGTGATACTGCTCTCGCAGCGCAATGATCGCCGGATGATGGCGTACCTGGAGGATCGTGCTCACCTTCTTGCCATACTCGCGCTCAAGTTCAGCCAGTGCGTCGATGTTCCAGGGGTTCAGGACGATCGGCTTTTCGCAGATCGCGTGAGCATGATTGCGCAGTGCCATCCTGATGTGCGCGTCATGGAGGTAGTTCGGCGAGCACACCGTGACGTAGTCCACGCCGCGCCCCTCGCGGCGCAACTTTTCCAGATGGCGATCGAAACGCTCGAATTCCGTGAAGAAATCCGCCTCGGGGAAGTGCGAGTCGATGATCCCCACGCTGTCGCTGGGGTCAAGCGCCGCCACCAAGTCGCCGCCGACTTCCTTGATCGCCTTGAGGTGCCGTGGCGCAATGAACCCGGCCAGACCGGTAAGTGCAAACCGAGGTGCAGGTGTACCCCGAGACAATTGATGACTGGGCATACCCGGGGAGTTTACCTAGTCAGGGACAACATTGCGCCCAGGGGTTCCACGAATGAGCGCCTGCGAGAGAGCTGTTGCGCTCTCCCCATCAAGGTGCGAGCCGTCGTAGGAGCGAAGCCCGTCGTAGGGCACGTCCACCCATAGCGCACCGGCGGCTTCCAATTCTTGATGCAGTCGCCCGAAGTTTATGCCGCTCAGGCGATCCTCCTCGGCGGCCACCTCAGGCGGCACTGGGACCCGGAAGGCAACGACCGTGACACCACGGTCGACGAGCTCGTGCGCTCGCTTGACGAGCCCTTTTGCCAACGGGCCTGGCGAGTTCGCGGGGCTACGACCGGCATCCCCAGCGTCCACCAGTGTCTCCCCCGCATAATCCTTCCGCACCACCGCCAGTCCATTGGCGATTGGGTCGGCCACGTACCGGTCCGACTCAACCCAGCCATTCCCGTGGAAGACCTGTGCGTATTCGTCTGTGGTTGCCCGCGCCAAGCCGCTCGCCTCACCTTCTCCTGCCATACCTCCTGCGTCCAGCGCGATTGGCCCGGCAGCCAGTTCCCACTGTTCGAGTGCGCGCGCCACAGCGATTGGGAGGCGGAGCCGAGCGAGGTCACGCTGCGCTTCAGTAAACCCGTCCCTCGGCGACGAACCGTCGTTGAGCGAGAAGGCCGACAATCCCAGGATCAGCACCCGGTGCCCCTTCGGATCGAGCACCGCCTCGGCACCAGCGAGGAACTCCGTGGTGAACTTCGCCGAACTGAACCCGAAGTTTCGTGCGATGCCGAGCTGCTCCTCGAAGACCGACGGATCCACCCCGCGATACACCCTTGAGTCCCCCGCGATCACCACATCCGCGTCGGCCCCCCAAGTGAGTTTCTCCATCCAGAACCACTTGGGTGCGCCGGCGAATCGGACATCCGACCTCAGAACTGCGAATGATCCGCTCACGACGATGAATGCGACCAGTGTCCACAACGCCCGGTCGAGCAATGGCGTGGCACGCCCCCCGTCTCCGCCCGGCGGCAACCATAGCCCTGCATGTGGGGCGGATGGCGGACTGTACATCTGGTGTTCCCTGGCAATCATGTGTGCGCCGCTCAGAACTGGAAGTAGATGAAATCGCTGCCTGGCCCTCTCAGGAACACACAGGCCGTGAGCGCAATGACAACGAGAACCGATTGCAGTCCAACCGGCCATGCTGAGAGATGCGCACCACGGCGCCGGCTCGCGACCGCGTGATGCATCATTCCGAGACCAATGACTGCGCTGGCTACCCACAGGCTGGGCAGCGACAGCCACGGCATTCCGCCACATCGCACACTAAACATCTGGATGATGATGCGCCAGGCTTGCCCAATTGAGTCTGCCCGGAAGAGCACCCACCCGACCAGAACGGCGGCGAACGTGATCGCGACCGCGATCACGCGAACTCCGCCGCGGTACTCGGGTGTCTTGCCTCCGGTCAGCCATCGCTCAAGAATGAGCAGCGCGGCGTGAAACGCACCCCACGCCACAAACGTCCAGTCGGCACCATGCCAGAGCCCCGACACGATCATGGTGAAGGCCTGATTGACGACCGTCCGACCTGCTCCTCGCCGTGACCCGCCAAGCGGGATGTAGACGTAGTCACGAAACCACGTGGAGAGCGTGATGTGCCATCTTGACCAGAATTCGCGAGGTCCGGCGGAGGCGTAGGGCTGGCGGAAATTCTGTGGGAACTGGTACCCCATCCATCTTGCCAGGCCACAGGCGATGTCCGAATACCCTGAAAAGTCGCAGTAGATCTGCACCGCGAAGAGCGTGGCCACCACCCACCACCCCACGCCCAGTTCTGGATTGGTCGCGAACGCGTCGTTCACGATCGGCGCGATGTTGTCGGCCACGACAACCTTCTTGAGATACCCCCACGCCGCCACGCGCAGTCCCCAGAATCGATTGTCCGCGTTGAAGTGCCCAGGCGTCGCCAACTGCGGAATGAGGTCGGTGGCCCGGACGATTGGTCCCGCCACCAGTTGAGGAAACATCGACAGGTAGGCAAAGAAGTGCCAGCCATTCCGGAGCGCAGGAATATGACCCCGATACACGTCAATCGTGTAGGAGAGCGACTGAAACGTGTAGAAACTGATCCCGACGGGGAGGATGATGTCGTGAGCCCACGACCGGGTCTGTGAAGGGATTTCGAAGAACACTGCAAGCGTGTCGATGCCAAACCCGAGGTACTTGAAACCAGCCAACGCCCCAATGTTGGTGACAACCGACAGCCAGAGCATGTGGCGGCGAAGCCCGGGCTTGGCCACCATGACTCGCGCGGCGATGTAGTCGATCCAACCCGTCCCGAGCAGGAGGAACAAGAATCTCCAGTCCCACCAGCCATAGAAGACAAACGAAATGAGCGTCAGCGCGATCCATCGCGGTTGGGCCCGTGTGCGCACACACGGCCACAGCACCATGAACGCCACCAGCAGCACGAAGAACGACCCGTCGGTGAAGGACACGGAGTCAACAATACACCACGCGCCCCATCAGGCCGCGACGCTGAGTACGCTTCGTTCCCCGCAGTCACTGGTCTGCCATCGACCAGCCACATGAAACACAATCGCTCCAGAGCAGCCCTTTCACTGGCCGTCGGGACAGCGGTCTCGTTCGCTATCGCGATTGCATCGACTGCCGTGATCGCACGGGTCTTTCCCCCTGTTGCATTTGGCGAGTTCGCTGAGTTCATGGCGTGGATAGCCATTCCGGCGGCGGTCGGAACACTTCGCATCTCCGACGCAATCCCCCTCACCAAGTCCCCCGAAGCAGAACGTCAGACCATGCAAGGCGCGCTGGGGATCCTGCTGCTTATGGCAACACTCGGGGGCGCCATCACGATCGTCGTTCCCGGTGCATCTCGCTTCGTTTCCCTAAACGACAATCCGTGGCTGTTTTCGATCGGCTTTGCTTTCGTTGCAGCGACAGGCATCTCTCGAATTGCGGTCATGCTCGCAACCAAACACGGCTGGTTCAACTGGATCGCCACACTGGGCATCGCCTTTCCCGCCGGGACATTCGTCGGCCAGTTCATCGCCTGGCGACTCGGGGGAACGCTCGTTGAGGGATCCATCCTCGGCGCAGCCCTCGCCGCGGCTCCAGCGGCATGCCTGTTAGCGAGGCGCCCCCCTTCCTTTCGTGCTTGGCCGCTCGCTGTGCGCGCAGTACTTATTAACTTCCCTGAGTTTGCGCGGCTTGCCGTGCCCTTCGCCGCCATCGACACCTTGCGGATTCGGGTTCCTTACCTCATCGCGGGACTTCCATCATCGGGTGTTGGAGCAGCACATGTCGGATATCTCCAACAAGCAGAGCGCGTATCAGGTTGGCCGCGGATGGGTCTCTCCGCGATCCTCCGCCCCCTCTATCAGCACGCAGCTGCCCGGGACCATGTGAGCGCCGCGTCCCAAGCGACGGACATCACCATTCGAATGCTGGTGGTGGCCAGTGGGCCAGTCGCATGGGCCGTGCTAAACGCTGCACCACTCATTCGGGTTGTGCTGGGCCCCGGGTGGGAAGGTGCAGTCACGCCGTTCCGGTTGCTCCTTGCTCCCGCCGTCGTCTTTGTTGCCGCCGACTTCACCGACCGCTTGTTTGATATGCACCGGCGCCAAGGGCTACTTCTGGCTATCAGTGTTGCGGCATGCCTTACCACTGTCGTCGGAAGTGTCCTATTCGCGCTCTTCTACCCAAGCCTGAACGGCATAGCCTTGACACTCGGTGGCGTGATGCTGGCCTATTCAGCAGCGGTTATCTTCACGATAGGAACACTGGGGGGTGTCGCCTGGCGACCTTATAGGCGACCCGCGCTCGCACTGGTCTTCAACGCTGCCTTGGTTCTGGTCATCCAATATGTGGTCGAATACGCCGCGGTCGGACTCGGCGTGGCAAGCAGCGCGCTCCTAGCCTTGCTGCTCGCGGCCATCGCTTGGCGGTCTCCACTCGTTCAGAAGCCACCGACATCCGAGCCAACCACACGCTGACGGGCGCATGGGTGCTGCGCGTCCTGTTGTGACCCGCCCCGCTCCCCAGACGCCCGCTGCAAGCGGCACGAGGACATCGGCGCTCTGCAAGTCACCCGCCTTCATGGAGAAGAGCCAACCGCAAGTCGCCGCTGCAACAAACGCTCGATCATGCACAGGCCAACTGGCGCCTTGACGCGCAAAGCGCCACAACGCATACACGACGCTGAGCGCCAACACGAGCGAGGCAATTCCGCCGAGAACGCCAAGGTCGGAAAACGACTGGAGCACAAAGGAGTGCGGATACTCCCCCGCAGGCCAGCGCCCGGGGCCGATTCCGAAGCACGGGGATTCCGTAAACGCCACCAACGCGCTCCCCATAAGGTCTCCTCTGATCGTGAGAGCGCCCCCATCCACCACCCCTCCGAAGTAGCCGATGAGAGGATCAATCACCGGCCAGTCGTCGAACCACAGACCGCTCATCATCGCTACGGCTGCTAGGACACAACACCACAAGCACCCAACCCTCCATCCCGCGAACATCAACACAATCAGGGGTTGAATGACGATGCCGAAACGCTGCATGCACACCGCATTGCCAGCTGTCGTGAGGAGCAATAGCGCACCACCCAGCGCTGGGTTGCTGCGCACCATCGCGGCACCAACTCCGAATCCCATCGTGAAGATCAACCCCAGACTCACCGATGACGCAATCGCGGCCTCAACCCGATTGGCCGTATCCTGGTGCTCGGAGATCCAGAACACATCCCTGTTGACCAATAACACCCCCGCAGCCACGCAGGCCATGATCGTGATCGAGACTCCTGCACCCCAACGTGCCTTGTCGCGCAGGACAACAACACACATGGCCGCCATGAAGCCGGCAACCCACTTGACCAACATGCGGAACCACATCTCGAAGTGCGGCGCCGCGTCGCTGTCCCACCAATGGAATCCCATGGGGATGGCCCAGAAACCGAAGAGCACCGCCAAGATGAGAGCTGGTCTGCTCGTCGCCACCGCGCACCTGCGCTCCATGATCGCTGGGAGGACGACAATCCAAATGAATGACAGGCCCACAACCGCAGGCGCGACAATCCCAGCCCATCCGTTTGGGAGTACACCACGCCCCGTATAACCCCAAAGACTAGCCATCCACACCAACACCGCCCAATGCGACTTCGCTCCGCCACGTGCGTGAGATGGCAACGAGTATTGAGAGATCACCATGTTGGCACAACTCGGAGCGCCACTGTACACCAACCCGCTCATCAAGCACTTTCCATGCTAGTTCACCTGCCATCGAATCCCAATGAATACTGCAACACCGAGCTCTAGTTCGCAAGGCCTGACTTGCAGCAACTGCGTGATGGACACGAGCGACCCGGAGATCCGGTTCGACTCAACTGGCGTATGCAACCACTGCCGAAACTTCGACTCTCTGAAACGCGCCAGCTGGTTCCCGGGCCCTGAAGGCCAGCCGCGGCTGCAGACGCTGCTCGACACCATCCGAGCATCCAAAGGCAAGCGCGAATATGACTGCATACTCGGTCTCAGCGGCGGAATCGATAGTTCGTATCTGGCACTGAAGGTGCGGGAGTGGGATCTGCATCCACTTGTGGTCCATGTCGATGCGGGATGGAACAGCGAGCTCGCGGTAGCCAACATCGAGCGATTGGTTTCACATTGCAGTTTTGACCTCCACACCCACGTCGTGGATTGGGAGGAAATGAGAGACCTCCACCTTTCCTTCCTCCGATCTGGGATCCCGAATCAGGATGTGCCCCAAGATCACATCTTCTTTGCCAGCCTCTACCACTTTGCGATGCGGAACGGGATCCGGTACATCCTGTCTGGTGGCAATCTGTCCACGGAGGGGATATTCCCCACATCGTGGCATGGATCCGCCATGGATGCCATCAATCTCCGGAGCATCCACACGCGGTTCGGCGAACGACCGTTGCGGAACTACAAGACCATCGGGTTCTTCGACTATTACATCTGGTATCCATTCTTTCGGCGCATGCGGACGGCTCGTCCCTTGAACTTCATGCCGTACATCAAGTCGCACGCCTTGCAAGAACTTGTAGATACGGTCGGCTTCAAGCCCTACGCCCGCAAACACGGTGAATCCTTGTTCACGAAGGTCTTTCAAAACCACTTCCTCCCCACGCGCTTCGGCTTTGATAAGCGTCGCCCTCACCTCTCGAGTCTGATCGTCTCCGGACAATGCACACGGGAACAGGCCATCATTGAACTCAGCAAGCCGCTGTACGACCCCCTCGACCTCGCGAACGACCTCGATTTCTTCTGCAAGAAGTTGCGCATTTCCCGGGCCGAGTTTGACGGCTTCTTGATGGCACCGCTGCGCAGCCACACCGATTATCCACATTTCGGCACCAGATACCGACTGCTCAAGTCAGTTCAGTCGGTTGCGCAGCGCATGATTGGCCGCCAGTTGTCAAACTATTCGTGACCTCTCGCGTTCCGGGATCGGCATTTCTCGAATTCGTAAATGCCGCGCTCACTCCACTGACAATCCAGTGGGATAATTGATGAGCACCGCCCGATGCCGCCCGTGGAACACAAACATGCTTCCAGCCGCCGCGGCAGCAGCGCCGCCGTCGATGATCACCTCCCGTAGGTGCCCGACATTGCCGGCGCCGCCACAGGCGACGACGGGCACGCGGACCTCGTTGACAATGCCCCGAATCAACGGGATATCGAACCCCTCCATGGTCCCGTCCCGGTCGATGTTGTTTACAAGCAACTCACCCACACCAAGGCCTATGAGCCGGCGGGCGTGCTCCACCGGCGTACACCGAACATCGGTTGCGCCTGAACGGATCATGGCGCGGCACTTCCCGAACATCGATCGCTTTACATCGATCGCGCCAACGATTGCCTGGCTCCCGTACTCGGCGACGGAATCTCGTATCACCGCTGGAGACTCGACGGCCGCCGTATTGATGACCACTTTTTCGACACCCGCGCGAATGAGTCGACGCACATGTTCCAGCGTTCTCACACCGCCGCCGTATCCCATCGGCATGAATGCCTCGCCGGCCATCTCTTCAACCAGTCGGTAATTCGGCTCTCGACCTAACCGCGACGCGTCGATGTCCAGCACCACGACCTCGTCCGCCTCTTTGTCGCTGAAGATCCTGACAGCATTGACCGGATCACCGAGGTATGTGGGCTCCCGAAACTGCCGCGTCTTCACAAGGCCGTTCCCGCTGATGAGGAGACACGGCATCACTCGCGCGCGATGCATTCAGCCCCCTCCGCAAAAGAGGCGAGCAACTGCCGTCCATACCGGTGACTCTTCTCGGGATGAAACTGTACTGCCGTCACATTTTCATGCGCTACAGCGGCCGCAAACGTCTCCCCATAGTTCACACGGAGCAACACGTCGTCGGCATTGTCCGGATGCATGCAGAATGAATGCGAGAAGTAGAAGCGCGCGTCGTCGGACAATCGGTCAACAAGTGGGTGTGGCCCTGCCCGCGCGACGCAGTTCCAGCCCATGTGCGGGATGCGCAATCCTGGCTTTGACGACAAGCGCCGGACATCCATCGCCAGCCACCCGAGACCGCTCTGATAACCCTCCTCGCTTGACCTGCCAAGGATCTGCGCTCCAACGCAGATCCCGAGCAGCGGCGTGGCATCAACGCGAACCCTTCGCTCAAGCGTTGGAAGGAGGCCGGATGCGTGCAACCCCCGCATACAAGCATCAAACGAGCCGTTTCCGGGCAGCACGATCCGGCTCGCGCGATCCACAAGACCGGAATCCTTCGTGATGACGCAGGCGAAGCCTAGCCGTTGGAACATATTGGCGATGGCCCCCAGATTCCCAACTTCGTAGTCGATGATCGCGATCATGAAAGCGTTCCGGCGATTGAGAATAGCATCCCGCACTCATGTCCCCGCGCCGTATCGCGCACCTGACCTCCGTCCACCCCCGGGGCGATGTCCGAGTCTTCCACAAGATGTGTCGGTCGCTCGCGGCCGCGGGCCACACTGTGTTCCTGATCGTGGCGGATGGGCTCGGCAATAGCGTCGTCGATAGCGTACAAATTCTCGATGTTGGAGCACCAAAGGGGCGTGTTGATCGCATCATCAAGGTCACTCGCCGGATTCGCGACCGCGCGATCGAACTTCAACCCGACATCTGCCACCTTCACGACCCCGAGTTACTGCCTACTGGTCGCAGACTGCAGAAGGCGGGCATCTGCGTCCTATACGACTCCCACGAGGATGGTCCAAAACAGTTGATGGCCAAGCACTATCTGCCCAGACCGCTCCGTCGACCTACAGCGTTTCTATGGAAACACCTAATGGAAGACCGCCTCTGCGCTCGGCTCGATGGCGTCATTGCTGCGACGCCTGCGATCGGTGAACGGTTCACAGGTGTCGCGCGTCAACTGGCCATCGTCCGGAACTATCCGTTGCTGAGCGAGTTTCCAGGTGTGCAGGCCGGAGTAAGATCCGAACGAGCCGTGTGCTATCTCGGCAGCATCGGTACGACCCGTGGTCTTCTCCAACTCGTCGACGCAGTGGCCCTTACCCACACTCAGCCCACACTGCTTCTCGCGGGCACCTGTCGGGAGCCGGGTTTGATGGAGATTGCGCTCCGCAGGCAGGCGGGGTCACGGATTGTGGAGTTCGGTGAACTTGACCGCGCCGGTGCCACTCAATTGCTGGGAAGAGCGTCCGTTGGGATGGTCACCCTCCATCCCACACCCAACCATCTCGAGTCGCTTCCGATCAAGATGTTTGAATACATGGCGGCTGGCTTACCCCTCATCGCCTCGGACTTCCCGGTGTGGCGCACGATCGTTGACCGCTACCAATGCGGACTCCTCGTGGATCCGCTTGACCCAATCTCGATTGCCCGCGCTATCGACTGCTTGATCGAAGATCCAGCCACCGCGCGCGCCATGGGAGAGCGTGGGCGCAAGGCCGTCGAGGACGAGCTGAACTGGGAAGCGGAGGCGCCGAGCCTCTTGGCACTGTATGAGTCTGTGCGCCGATGACAGGCCTCATGCCGGTGACCGACGCTCAACCTCGTGGGTACTCAGAACACACCTCCCGCAAGACGCCATCCAACTGAGCCGCCAAGCGAGTAAAGTCGTGATGCCGCTGCACCCACTGACGCCCCAAGTCGCCGATGGCGTGCCGCGCGACCGCATCTAGGTCGGCCATCGCCAAGATTGCGTCGGCGAGTCGCTCCGAATCATCTGGCGGAACGACTATTCCACCTCCTGAAGCTGACACCGGATTGCTGGGGACACTCATCGCCGCCAGCACGGGCCGACCCGACCCCAAGTAGTCGAACAACTTGTTCATACTGATCCCATACCGGTACAAGCGAGGCAGATCCCGGACCGAAATGATCAGCGCGTCCGCCTCCTGCAGTACCTGCGGGACCAGAGACTTGGGAATCGCACCATGGAACTGCACAGAGTTTAGCCCTTGTGCCCGCGCCCGTTCCATGAGCGTTCCGCGGCACGGTCCATCGCCGTAAAGGTGCAATTGAATCGGACATTTCCTACCGTCGCGTTCCACCAACCCCATCGCATCGATAACGCAGTCCATCGCGTTCGCCGAACCAAGCGATCCAACATAGTGAATCCTGAGGCCGTGCACCTGGATGCTTGAGTCCACAGGTGAGTCCACGGGGGCGTCGGCTACGGCAACCCCATTTGGAATCCACACCACTTTCGCAGTGTCCACTCCCAGTCCCGACACATAGTCGGATACATGTGGCAAGACAGTAATGATCCGCGCAGCTCTTCGGTAGAGCCAACGCTCAAGCAACCCGAGCGAGCGAGCGATCAGTGAACCCTCCCGAAGTGCGCCGAACGCGATAAGCGTCTCCGGCCACAGATCCCGAACCTCGAACAAGAATGGGACCTGGTACCTGCGGGCGATGACCGCTGCAGCCACACCAGCGCCCGGGTGAACGCTCGAACCAATCACGACATCAGGACGCGGCACAACTGCCATGGCGTGCCTGCCACATGACCTGACCGAGTAAGCGAGCATTCCCAGAATGCGCCTCATTCCGTTCCCGCGATACGGAGGCGTCCGGAGCCAGACAAATCTCACCCCATCGATCATCTCTAGCCGAATGGACTCCTGTTCAGCGAGCCGCTGTTCGCCGGAGGTGTGATTCACACTCGCCGCCATGATGGACACATCCCACCCCGCGTCCACCAACCTTCTCGCAAGCTCAAAGTGGCGCGTTCCGCCCGGCTCGCGTGGGCCTGTGGCGTAGTGATTCAGGATAAGGAGGTTCATTGTGCAGTCCCACGGGCATCGCCGCGCGTTGCCACTCGAGCGGATGGATGCGATGATACCTCGATGTTTCATGAGTTCCTCTTCCCCCAACTCCGCATCGGTCTGCACGGCGAGCCGTTCACGATCTACAAGATCAAGACGATGCGCGACGCGTTGCCGGGCGAAGATGCGATGGCGACCGACGCGATTCGCATCACCCGCCTCGGCCGCTTCCTGCGCGCGACCAGCATTGATGAACTGCCCACGCTGTGGAATGTGGTCAAGGGCGACATGGCTCTCGTTGGCCCGCGCCCCCTGCTGCCCGAATACTTGCCGCTCTACACGCCGGAACAGGCGCGACGACATGAAGTCAAGCCTGGCATCACCGGCTGGGCACAAGTCAACGGCCGCAACGCGCTTTCGTGGGAAGAGAAATTCCGCCTAGACGTCTGGTATGTCGACAACCGCTCCTTCTGGCTAGACCTTAAGATCCTCGGGATGACGCTCTGGCAAGTGCTGTTTCGCCGCGGGATTTCGGCTGACGGCCATGCGACGATGCCGCGGTTTCGGGGGGACTTGAGTGGCAAGTCAGGGCGAACCCCGGGGCATTCATGAGTGAACCGTTGGTCATCGTGGGCGCGGGCGGGCACGGTCGCGAGACCGCGTATGCGTACCTACTGGATCATGCGCCCGCGCAGTTCTTGGGCTTCCTTGATGACTCCGCCACAGGCAGCACCACCGAGGGCTGGCCGATTCTCGGCACAATCGATTCGTGGCCGTCATTTGCGAAAGCGCGTTTTTCCATCACCATCAACGACCCCCGCGCGCGACGCGCCGTCGTCGCACGAATGCGCGCTACTGGCTCACCACACTGGACCACGATCGCTCATCCAGATGTTCGATTGCACGCTACGGCGACTCACCGCACCGGGTGCATGTTTCTCGGCGGCGCGCAACTCACGACCAACATTCGCTTCGGCGACTTTTGTATCGTGAATCGTGGAGTCCATGTGAGCCACGACTGCGTCATCGGCTCCTATGTCTCACTCAATCCCTGTGCATGCATCGCGGGGCGCGTGCGAATCGATGATGGCTGCGAAATCGGAAGCGGGTGCGCCATCCGACAGGGCGTGAAGATCGGGGCGGGCGCGGTGGTGGGACTTGGCGCCACAGTGGTCAAGGACATTCGCGCTTGCACGGTCGTCGCGGGCACGCCTGCAACGCATCTAAAGGACACGGCACCATGGTAACCCTCCCCCCCTGGCCAGTCTTCGAATCCGACGAGCTCGCCGCCGTCGACACGGTGCTGCGCTCGGGCAAGGTGAACTATTGGACCGGCACAGCGTGCCACGACTTTGAGTCGGCGTGGTCGGTCGCGATTGCGCGAGTGCGCGGCGCGGGGGGCGCGGATGGCTGTGGACGCGGCTGCGGCGGCACCGCACCCCTCCACTCCCTCTCCATGGCCAACGGCTCGCTCACGATGGACGCCGCACTGCGCGCCCTCGGCATCGGCCCCGGCGACGAGGTGATCGTCTCGCCCCGCAGTTATGTGGCCAGCGCAATGTGCGTGTCTCTCGCGGGCGCAACCCCCGTTTTTGCCGATGTCGACCCCGGGAGCGGTTGCATCACCCCCACCACCGCCGAGGCTGTTCGGAGCGCCCGCACTCGAGCCGTCATCCCCGTCCATATCGGCGGCTGGCCGTGCGATATGCCAGCAATCGTCGAGTGGGCAGCGCTCCATGGCATTCAAGTGCTGGAAGATTGCGCCCAAGCGCATGGCGCCCACATCGGTGGCCGGCCAGTCGGAACCTTCGGCACCTTTGGAAGCTGGAGCTTCTGCCAAGACAAGATCATGACGACCGGGGGCGAGGGTGGAATGCTGTGCACCTCCGATCACGAACTCTACAAACACTGCTGGGCCTACTCCCAGCACGGGAAGGACCACGATGCCGCGCTTGGAGAGGTGTCGGTCGCACCGCTCGACCCCGGCCGCTTCCGCTGGCTCGTCCACCACGAAGGCACCAACCTCCGCATGACCGAGATGCAGGCTGCGATCGGGCTTCGTCAACTGGCCAAGTTGCCGACTTGGTCAGCTGCGCGCCGCCGCAACAGCCTCATCATGCAAGAGGCGCTGCGCGCCGTTCCCGGGCTCCGCGTGCCGGAGACACCCGAAGGTCACGCCCACTACCGTTGCGTGGCGTTCACGACCGGCACCCACGCCGCCGCCCGCCGTAACGCTGCCCTGCGCGCGCTTCACACCGCCGGTATCCCAGCGATGCACGGGTCCTGCTCGGAAATCTATCGCGAGCCCTTCTTCCAGGCCCGCGGCTTGACCCCCGGCAGCCTTGGTCGAGGCACGCTTGATGGAGAGGGCCGACTCCCAGTTGCACGCGCCCTCGGCGAGACTTCGCTCACGTTCCTTTGCCACCACACGATTGACGAGGGAACCATGCGCGCCTACGCCTCCGCCGCCGCGACGGCCATCGCCCGTTGCACTCCCGCCTAGCCTTCCCACCTCCCCTCCCAACCCGCCATGCCCCCCGCCACGATGTCGCCCGTTTCATTGACCCCCACCATCAACCCCTCGCGGCTCTTCAACGCCAGTTGCCTGGCGCTGATCGTGACGGCGATGAGCTTCGCGCTGCGCGGCGGGGCGATGGCCAGCTGGACCACCGAGTTCCACCTCACCAACGAGCAAGCGGGGTGGATCAATGGCGCGGCCTTCTGGGGCTTCACGCTGGCGATGGTGTTCGGCGGCCCACTCTGTGATGCGCTTGGCATGGGGCGTATCGTGCGACTGGCGTTTGTCGGCCACCTTGCGGGCATCCTCCTCACGATCTTCGCCTGGGATGGGTGGAGCCTCTTTGGTGGCACGCTCATCTTCGGCATCGCCAATGGCTCGGTGGAAGCCGCGTGCAATCCGCTCATCGCTGGGCTGTACCCCAGCGACAAGACCACCAAGCTCAATCACTTCCATGTATGGTTCCCTGGCGGCATCGTGATCGGCGGACTGCTCGCGTTCCTTCTGGGCAAGCTGGGCCTGGGGTGGAAGGTGCAGTTCGCGACGATGCTCCTCCCGCTCGCGGCGTACGGGTTCCTGTTCCTGGGCCAGGCGATGCCTCGGACGGAGCGAGTGCAGATGGGGGTCTCGACCGGGGACATGTTCAGGGCGTGCCTCAACCCGGTCTTTCTCATCATGGTCGTGTGCATGTTCCTGACGGCGGCCACCGAACTTGGCCCGGGTCAGTGGATTCCCAGCATCCTGGAGAACGCCGGCGTCTCCGGCATCCTGGTCCTTGTGTGGATCACGGGACTCATGGCGATCGGGAGGCAGTTTGCCGGCCCCTTCGTGCATCGACTCAGGCCGATGGGGATGCTGCTGGGGAGCGCGATCGTGAGTGCGCTTGGCCTCTTCCTCATGAGCCGTTCGCAAGGTCCGATGCTTTTCGCCAGTGCCACCGTCTTTGCCTTCGGCGTCTGCTTTTTCTGGCCGACGATGCTTGGGTTCGTCAATGAGCGATTCCCAAAGACCGGCGCACTCGGGCTGGCGGTCATGGGCGGCGCAGGCATGCTCAGCGCTGGATTCGTGCTGCCCGTGATCGGTCGGTCCTATGACGCGGGCATCGCCGCAGGCATCACGACGGGCATCAGGGATGCTCGAGTCCCCGACGGCGCCACCATTGACTCCCTCCGCAGCGCCGCCGCCGGATCAGAGCAGGCCGTCGAATGGATGAACATCCAGGCCGCGGCCGGGCTCCAGGCACTTGGCGATGTGGCGATCCTTCCGGCGATCCTGACGGGGGTCTTCCTCTTGCTACTGGTGTTTGGGAGGCCGGGGGCGCGGGTCACGCCCGACTGAGGCCGCCGTCGTGGAGCTCATATCGCTCGCCCGTGTGCGGGCAACGCCACTCCCCCCGCCCGGTGATCGGCAGCGGTATCCGCTCGCCGAAGGCGCTCATCCAGCCGATCTGGCGTCCGGGGACTCCCGCCACCAGCGCGTACTGCTTCACATCACGGTTGATGACTGCGCCAGCCCCGACGAAGGCGTGCTCGCCGATGGTCACACCGCAGACGATGGTGCAATTGGCGCCGAGCGTCGCGCCGCGCTTGACTAGGGTGTCGCGGTACTCGTCCTTGCGAGTCACCGCCGAGCGCGGGTTGTAGACATTGGTGAAGACCATGCTGGGCGCGCAGTAGACATCGTCCTCGAGCGTCACATTGTCGTAGACGCTGACATTGTTCTGGATCTTGACGTTGTTGCCGATCCGCACGTGGTTGCCGACGAAGACGCCTTGGCCAAGCGAGCATCGCTCCCCGATCACGGCCGCACCACACACATGGGCGAAGTGCCACACTCGCGTGCCCGCGCCGATCGTGGCCCCTGCGTCGACAATCGCCGACGGATGGACGGTGTAGGCCGTCCCGGAGGTGGCGGCAGTTCCGGCGGCGCCCTGCGATGCCCCGCTCATCCCGACACCACCTCGACTGACTGGCACTTCGGGTGGTAGTCGCCTCGAAGAGGCGAAATCGGAGCCTCGCGAATCTTCTGCACCATCTCGACTGAGGGTCACGCGTCCGCCAATCCGTACCCGCGCCCCGCGAGGATCTCGCGGTAGCTCACCGTGTGGAGATCGCCGAAGCCTTCGCTGAACTCCACTTCCTTTCCGTCGACTGTGATCGACCGGTAGGTGCGTTGCCCGCTCCGCCTTGCCGTCTCGGGGAGGTGCTCGGCGTTTACCGAGAGGAACCATCGCACACGCGCTCGCTCCAGTTCCAAGACGCCCGATGCGCAGTCGCCCTGGCGCCGGTGCACGGTGGATTTCTTCATCGACCCGAAGATCCAGCCAAGCATGTCAAAGAAATGCACGCCGATGTTTGTGGCGATGCCGCCGGACTTCTCCAGGTCGCCCTTCCAGCTCCGGTGGTACCACTTTCCGCGCGACGTGATGTAGGTCACATCCACATCGGCGATGCGGTCGTGCGCGGCACACGCGGCCGCCGCGCTGGCGCTGTTGTACTGCTCCCGAAGCGCAATGATCGCGGGATGGTGACGCACCTGCAGGATCGTGCTGACGCGCTTCCCGAACTCGCGTTCCAAGTCAGCCAGCGCGTCGATGTTCCAGGGACTCAGGACGATCGGCTTTTCACAGATGGCATGCGCCCCGTTTCGGAGGGCCATGCGGATGTGTGCATCATGCAGGTAGTTGGGACAACAGATTGAGACGTAATCGACACCGTGCCCAGACCGGCGCAACTTGTCCAGATGGCGATCGAAGCGCTCAAACTCGGTGAAGAAGTCCGCCTCGGGGAAGTGCGAATCGATGATCCCCACGCTGTCGTTGGGATCGAGCCCCGCCACCAAGTCTCCACCGACCTCCTTGATCGCCTTCAGGTGGCGTGGCGCGATGAAGCCGGCCACACCAGTGAGTGCAAACCGAGACGCACAGGCGCCGCGCGAGGACTGGGTGCTGGTCATTCAAGGCGATTCTACCGGGCAAGAGCACTCGCCTGACGAGCCCTCGCCAGCGGACTCCTCCCTCACTCTCGCCACTCCGTTGGCGATTGGGTCGGCTCTGTGCCGGTGCGGCTCGACCCAGAGATGGCCGGAGTGCCGCGACCCAAGCCTCCATACTCGTCCACGTGATCGAGGCACTAGCCTCGCGTCCCCGATGCCGACCATTTGGATCGTAAACCACTACGCCGGGGGTCCCGGCCTGGGGACCGGGTGGCGTCACTGGGAACTGGCTCGCCGCTGGATCAAGTCGGGAGTGGATAGCCGCATTTTCGCGGCCTCGACGTCCGTTGGCGGAGCGGCGCATGCTTCGCGTCATGGTGTGAGGAATGTCGAGGGAGTCCCGATGGAGTTTGTGAAGGTGACGCCGTATCACGGGAACGGCCTCGCCCGATTCAGGAACATCGTTGCCTTCAATCAGTCGCTGAACTCTCACTTGCGCCGCGCCGTGCACCGCACCGGGCAACGCCCAGACGTCGTGCTGGCCTCAAGCCCGCAACCCCTCGTGTGGCCCGCCGCGGCCCGCGCAGCACGCGAGTTCGGCGCGGCGTTTGTACCCGAGATCCGCGACATCTGGCCAGAGACCTTGGTCGAGATTGGCGGAATGTCGCGGTGGCATCCGCTGGTCGGCTGGTGCAATCACGTGACTCGCCACGCCATCCGCAACGCTCGCCTGGTGTTTTCTCCGCTGGCCCACGTTTCAGAATACTTTGACGACGCCGGGTGGCCTCACCCTGCGTGTGTCCATGTCGCTAACGGCGCAGACGTGGCGGCACCGATTTCCGACTACGCCAGCCCGTCCGATGCCGCCCGGCTCGAGGCGCACCGTTGCAGTGGGAAGCGGCTGCTCCTGTATGCCGGGGCGCTTGGGGTGCCTAACGCACTGGACCAGTTGCTGGATGCGGTGAAGGGACTCTCGATCGCGGGGCGCTCCCGCCTGGCGTGCATCATCATCGGCGATGGGACTGAGCGCGAACGCCTCGCGGCACGGGTCTCCCGCGAGGGGATTTCATCGATTGAGTTATGGGGCTTTCGTCCCCAGCTACAGACACGGTCCTTGCTCTCGCGATTCGATGCGGGCTACCTGGGGTGGCTTGATCGCCCGCTCTACCGCTACGGCATCGCCCCCCAGAAGCTCTCGTTCATGCTCGCTGCCGGGCTTCCAGTGATCCATGCGACTTCGGCGCCCGCGGACATCGTGGCAGCACATCGGCTGGGGTGGACGTGCGCGGCGGAGCACCCCACTCGCCTGACGGAACAGCTCGCGCGCTTCCTGGCCGCAAGCGACCGCGACTTGGCCGAAATCTCAGCGCGATGCGCCGCGCATGCCAGCGAGGCACTGGATTGGGATCGCGTGGCGTCTCAAGCGCTTGAGGCGCTGCATCCGCTCCTTCCGAACGATTAGAGTTCCCCCAGTCTTCCCGTGACACCTTCCTTGCCCCTGACTGGCCGCCGCGTGGTCATGCTCTTGACCAACCCCTGCACGCACGACACGCGTGTCATGAAGGAGGCAGAAGCCCTCTCCGCCGCTGGTGCCGAAGTCGTGGTGATCGCGCTTCAGCGTGGCCAGCTTCCCCCACGCGAGTCGATGGGCCCACCCGGCGCACGGTACGAGATCCACCGGGTGGAGCCGCTCCGATCCGCGCTCGCGGCGCTCGACCTGGTGCGCAGTCGCTGGACCGACGTCTCCGTCCACGAAGGCGGACCTCCACTCTCCTTGCCAAGTCCCGTTCCAGTCTCCATTCTCATTCCCATCCCCGTCGCCACGCCCAAGGCGGTCACCACGAACACAGCACCGGCGCAGCCTGGCGAGAACCCGCGTTGGACCGCCCGAGGAGGTCGCCGCCTCCTTCGGGCACCCAAGCAAATCGCAAGGCTCCTGGCCGCTCGAGTCCGGACGCTTCGTCGGCGCGCCGTGAAGGCGGCCGGTCGACCGCTCTTCGCGACAGTCCGGCGTTTCGCACGACTCTTCGGGATCACGACCGCCGGGACCTATCGCCCTTTTGTCCGTCACTCGCGCGCGCTTCGACCTGATTTCGTCCACGCACACGATCTCAGCACCCTGCCCGCCGCAGCCGTCATCGCTCGCGACTGCGGCTCGATGCTCATGTATGACTCGCACGAGCTCTGGTTGCATCGAAACATCGGCAATCGACCGAGGTGGGCCGACCAGTGGCTCTGGGGTGCGATCGAACGCCGGCTGGTTGGGCGCTGTGCCGCGGTCTTCACCGTGGCCGATGGGATCTGCGATTGGCTGCGTGACCAGTATGGGATCGCCCGTCCAATCTTGGTGCGCAACGCACAGCCGTTCAAGCAGCCCCCACAGAAGGGCCGCGAGCTTCGGGATGCCGTTGGCGCGCCTGACACGGATGGGCTGTGCCTCTATGCCGGGGCCATCACCGTGAACCGGGGACTGGAGACCCTGATCGATGCGGCACCGCTGTGTTCCGGTGCCCGCCTGATCATCATGGGGTACGCGCAGAATGAGTCGTACCTTGGGTCGCTGCGTGCACGGGCAGATGCCAACGGTTCCCTGGACCGGACCGTGCACTTCCTCCCGGCGGTTCCTCGGGAGGCGATCCTGGCCTGGACGGCGAGTGCCGATCTCTCCATCGTCCCCACGCTGGGGCATTGCCTCAGTTACCGATTCGAGGCCAGCAACAAGATGTTTCACAGCATCATGGCCGGCGTGCCCCTCGTGATGACGGATCACCCCGAGAAGCGGCGAATCGCCGAAGAGCATGGAGTTGGAGTCCTGTTTCCCGAGGGCGATCCGGCCGCAATGGCGGCCGCGATCACCGACACACTCGCGGATCGACAGCTCATGGAGTTGATGCGGGCGCGCTGCCTCGTTGCGGCTCGCGCGCTCAACTGGGAATGCGAATCCGCCCGGCTCTTGGCGGCGTACACGGCGACGATCGGCATGGGGGCAACGGGAACGTCGAGCGCCTCAGTCGATTGACTCAACCTCGACTTCGGGGTCGTCCGCTTCCGGCCCGTTCGCGTCCGTTGCACTTGAAACTAGGCCCTTCACGATCACCCGCCAGTATCGGGTGACATTGGGGTAGAAGCGGTGGATCGCCACGGCCCGACGGGCATTCGATTCCAGCAGGCCGACAAGCGCGCGGAGGCCGATCGCATACGCAAGGAGCAGTTCCCAGTCCACGGGTCCTTGAGACCTTGACCAGGCGATGAAGAGCGTCACGCCGCCGAGCAGGAACGCTGTCGCGACATTGGCTCCCACGCCGCCGTCCTCGATCACGCGCAGCTGCACTCCACGCTCCTTGATCGAGCCAAGCACCGACGCCGGCAGCTGGCCCGTAAAGGCCATCGGATCGCGGAGTCGCTCCTTCACGACATCAAGCCACGCACTGCGCATGAGGGCCGACGTTCGCTCCAACTCTTCGGTGCTCAGGGCCGCCAAGACGTTGACGCGGAACTGCCAGAGCAGGCCAATCGATCCGACCACGCCCGCCGCAAGTGTCAGCCACGGCTCCATCCATAGCAGCGCCCCCAACAGGAGCATCAGGTTGATGCCGCTGGAGAGTCCGCGCACGGCCTGCCAGACGACCCTTCCACAAGCGATCGAATCGGTGCTCCCGACCAAGGCCGCGCGCGTCACGCCTCGCTCCTCCGATCCGAGTCGACCGCCTCCCACTGCCTCAAGCACGCCACGCATCCAGTCTCTGGTGCAGGCTGCGGAAGCGTCGATCGCCCAGCGGCGGGACAGATAAGCCAACCCGCTTCCTGCAAGGAAGAGAGCGGCGATGCCGCCCGAGATCAACGCGGCCGTGGGCAGCTCCGTCGGCACCCACTGTTCACCAAAGATCCGAATGCCGTCACCCGACTGCAGCCGCCTGATGAACCAGAGCACCCCTCCGAGGGCGGCCACCCGGACTGAGAATCCGGCGAGCTCTGCGACCACTGAGAGCGTGATTCGAACCCATTCGACTCGAAAGGCGGAAGCCCCAAACCACCACCACGTACCGGCGTACTGAGACGCTGACCGAGGCGATGGACGAGCCTGCTCCACTTCGTGATCCTACGAAGGGTGCGACGGGCTCCCGGGTACAATGTCCGTCCCGTGAGTGACGAGCCTGCCGCGATTGCCCCCCTCGCAGGGGACCTGGATGTGGGGGCCCAGTCGCAGGCTCAAGGCCTGAATCCCGGGAGGCGGATCGGTGACGTCGTCGTGAGCACGACCCTCGGACTCATGCTCTCCCCCCTTGCCCTCCTGCTTGGTGTACTCATCTGGTCCACCTCCAAGGGGCCCGCCATCTACTGGTCGACGCGCGTGGGCCGTGGCGGCAATCCATTCCGGATGCCGAAGTTTCGGACGATGCACGTCGGCACGCCCGAACTGCCCACTGATCGGATGCTGCTACCGGATGTGCACACCACCCCCGTGGGCCGAATCCTCCGCAAGCTCTCACTGGACGAGTTGCCGCAGCTCTGGTCGGTGCTCATCGGCGACATGAGCCTCGTCGGGCCACGCCCGGCCTTGCCAACCCAAACGACGCTCAATGCCTCCCGTCAGGCGCATGGAATCCATTCACTGCGCCCTGGCATCACTGGCTGGGCGCAAGTGAACGGTCGCGACGACATCGCGGAATCAAGAAAGATCGAGCTGGACGCCGAGTACCTGGAGCGCCATTCCTTCTTGATGGACATGCACATCTTGTGGCTGACGGTCTGGCGAGTGGTGCGATCCCAGGGCGTGAAACACTAGAGACTTGGGGGCGGGGCTGACGAGCTGTCCATTGAGCCATGGGGTGTCCATCCGCTACGATTGGCGCGCTTCCATGGAGGTCCAACTCATGTCCATCTGCCGAATCGCGCCCGCTGCCTTGTGTCGCGCCCTTGCCGCGTTCCCGCTTGCCGTTGCCATCGCGTTGGCCCTGAGCCAACCCTCCGTGGTCATGGCCGGATGCGCGGCTCCGTTCCAGGACACCGACGCCGCGGGCGGTTCCGGCCCGGCGTCCCCTGAATCTGCTGCCTCCGGCATTGGCGGAACGGTGCCGACCTCCACGACGACGGGTGAGGCCCGCGAATCGGACTTCGGCTACGACTACTTCTCCGGCGGCGTCGGGGGCGTGGTGGACGGCCCCATCGACGATGACTACCTGCTCAGCCCTCGCGACGAGGTCGTTGTCACGATCTGGGGCGACCTCAACGAGACGATGAACCTGGTGGTCGGTGAACAGGGATTCATCGAACTCCCCGACGACAGCGGCCGCATCCAGGCGAACGGGGTCAGGCTCCGCGACCTCCGCCCCCTCCTCATGGAAGCCCTCTCGCAGATTCGCGGCGGGTACATCAACGCCACCGATCCGGCCAAGAGCACCGCGTTTGTCGACATTCGCCTCGGGAAGATTCGACCGATGCTGGTGCACGTGGTTGGCGAAGTCAACCGCCCGGGTGCCTATTCAGTGAGCGCCGCCGTCGCCAACGTCATCAATCTCCTCAACAACGCCGGTGGCGTGCGGCCGACTGGGTCACTGCGAGACATTCGGATCAAGCGCGCCGACGGGTCCTTGGACTCGATCGACCTCTACGGTTTCTTCCTGCGGGGCGACCTGGACCAGCGCTCCATTCGCCTCCAGCCTGGCGACTACCTGATCGTGCCAATCAAGACGCGGACGGCCACGGTGAGCGGCGAGGTTCGGCGCCCGATGCGTTATGAGCTCCTCGCCGACGAAGGCCTCAAGGAGTTGGTGGAGCTGGCCGGAGGCTTCAAGCCAACGGCGTCAATGCAACAGGCCCAACTGCGGCGAAACGTGGTCGATCAGGGCGAGATCTACCTGGACCTGGACCTTACGGACCTCTACGCGAGGCGCGATGCCAACCTCCCCATCCAGGACCTGGACGAATTGATCGTGCACGAGAACGTGCAGGTGCGCAAGAACGTCGTCACGATCGCAGGCGAGGGGGTCAAGCGCGCAGGGACCTACGAGTTCACCCCCAGCATGCGCGTCGCTGACCTGATCGAGAAGGCCGGCGGGCTTCGAGAGCACGCCTACCTCAAGCGAGCGGACATCGTGCGCACGGACGACGATTTCCGGAAGCGCCTGCTGAGCTTCCCCCTCGATGGACTCTTCGCCAAGCAACCGGACGGCACATTTGCGCTTGCAGACGACGTCGAGCTCAACGTGCCGCTGCGGGAAATGGACCAAGTCCACATCCAGTCCACCTGGGGCATGGGCGGCAAGGACAAGTCAATCACGCTGGCGGGCCACGTCAAGGAGCCCGGCCCAGTCGTCTTGGCCGATGGGATGACACTTGAAGACGTGATCTTCATGCACGGCGGTTTCCAGGACGCCGACTTCGCGAGGCGGACCCACATGGACACCGCACACATCACGCGGCGGTCATTGCGAGGCGTCGGCACGGAACTGATTACCTTCGATCTCGGTGCCCTGTTGCGAGGAAATGCCGACGCTGACCTTGCGCTCGTGGACGGCGACGTCATTCAGGTGTACGCGGACGCCGACCTCCGCACGCCGCAGTTCGTGGAAGTGACTGGGTTGGTCGATTCCCCAGGCCGGTATCCATTTGCTGACAACATGACCATCGCGGACCTCCTCGTGCTGGCGGGTGGGCTGGCGCCGGACGCCACACATCCCGAGGTGCTCGTGACAAACACCATGTCGGCGGCCGGGACCGACGCAACTGAGGCCGATTCCCGAGTGGTCGCGCTGACGGTGACGGCAACAGGGCTGGCGACGGCTGAAGGAGACCCTGCGGCGATGTCCCTGTCGCCCGCTGATCGTGTCACAGTTCGGCACGTGGCGGGATTTGAGCCGATGGGGGCAGCACGCATCAGTGGTGAAGTGGCACACGAAGGGAGTTACGCCATTTCCAACAAGGGTCAACGGCTGTCCGACCTCGTCAAGGCCGCGGGCGGGCTCCGCCCGCTGGGATACCCTGAGGGTGCCACGCTCCGGCGGCGGAGTGGTGCCGTGGCGCTGGATGAGTCGGGGGCGCATGCGATGGTGGAGGTGACCATTGACCTCGCGGCTGCGCTTGCTTCGCCGGGTGGCCCGGCAGACCTGGAAACACTCGATGGCGATCAGCTTTTCGTCCCGCGAAGTTCGGGCATGGTCACCATCGCCGGGGCCGTCGGCAAGCCGCTGGTGGTGCAGCACATGGCTGGAACGAAACTCTCCAACTACCTTGATCGATGTGGTGGCCTCCTTCCCAAGGCCGACCGGGCCCGGATCCTCGTGACCGCCCCCAACAATGCGACAACCCTTGTGGGTTCCGGTGATCCGGTCCTCCTCGCAGGTTCCACAGTTGTCGTGCCGCTGCAGCGGGAATCGGAACGGCTACTCACGGTCGAGGTGAAGGGGGCCGTGAATCGGCCCGCGCTGGTCCAGCACATGGAGGACGCCCGATTGGGGTACTACCTCGGGTTGTGCGGCGGTTTCTCCACGAGTGCCGATCCCGAGCGAGTCGTCGTCTTGCTTCCGGATGGCTCGATGCTCTCCGGCGCGGGCGCGAAGGGCTTCAATCCGGAGATTCCAGCAGGAGCCATCATCGTGGTGACCGCTCGCCCTGTCGCGCCGGAGGCGAAGTGAGCACGCACCCAATCGAACCCGTCGAACCCGTGGAGGCGGTGCATTCGACGACCGCCGACGAAGAGGTTGGCGTACGCCCCTTTGCGTTGCTCACGACCCTCGTCAGAGGTCGGTGGACGATCGTGGGGGTGGCGTCGGCCATGACGGTCGGCAGCATCGTCTACGCCCTCCTCCTTTCGCCCGTCTACACGGCGACGACCAGGTTCCTCCCCTCGCGCAGCAACGCGATTGCAGGACGGATGGCCGACTTCGCGGGTGCCGGCATTGCCGAACTCTCTGGTGGCGAGAGCGCCTCAAGCGACTACTACGTGGACCTTCTCAAGAGTCCGGCATTCTTGGGTGCCGTGGTGCAGGCGCCCCTCGTGGCTGGTGGCCAAGAAACCACGCTTGTGCAGCACTACGGAGTCCAAGGCGGCTCTGAGTTTGAACGAGTCCAGCGAGCCGTCGAAGTCCTGCAGGCTTCCATGAAGGTGTCTGTCGCGAAGGCGGTTGGAGGGGCATCCAGCGCGCGCGTGGTCACCGTCGACGTATCAGCCGACCAGCCCCAGCTCGCCGCGGACATTGGGCAGCGGCTCTTGGACGCGATAAAGCTCTACAACTCGGAGGTCCGTGGCGGGAAGGCCAGCCAAAACAGGACCTTCATCGATGCGCAGCTCGTTGACTCCGGGAGGACCCTTCAGATCGCCACCGATGCCTTCGCGGACTTCACGGGGCGCAATCGGAAAATCGTCACTCCAGACTTGACGGCCGAGGCCCAGAAACTGGAGCGCGCGGTTCGCCTGCAAGAACAGGTCGTGGAGACCCTCATGAAGCAGCTCGAACTGGCCAAGATCGAGGAGCAGGAGAACCAGCCCTCGATCGAAGTGATCCAGCCGCCACAGCCGCCGCTCCAGCGCAGCGCTCCGGCACGCACTCGCATCGTCCTGGGTGGCGGCTTCCTCGGCCTCCTTCTTGGTGGGTTTCTTGTGCTGGCCCGATCCTGGTTTGCACGCCTCCAGGCCAACGACCCGGACGCCGCTGAGTTCAAGTCGGCACTGGGGGAGGTTCGCGACGAGCTCTTCCGCCCGTTCCGCCGAGGGTAGATTCGCGCCCGGTTCGCGCGTTTCCACCCTGCCGTGACGCTGCACTCATTCACCGATTCCGCGTCTGCGTCCCCTCGCCCCCCGCTCGGCGCGGTGTTGCGCGATGCTGTCGAGATCCTGAACACGCCCTTCCGGCACCTGCAGGACGCACTGCGATTCCCGAGGAGTGAAGCGCGGGCCGCGCGACGGCTTGCTGCGCAGCTTCGCGACGGCCTCGCACCGGTCATCGTGTACTCCGCCACCAAGACCGCGTCCACGGCGGTCGCCGCGGCGATCGAGCGCACGCCCGGGCTGTCCGTCACGAAGGTCCACTTCCTCCAGCCTGAGCACTTTTGGCCTGGTCCCCTCTCCAGCATGGTCGCTCCAGATGGCCTGCTCCGCCACCGCGCCATCGAGCAGCGGACGGGGCGCCGACTGCTCCTGCTGCTGCCGCCCGGGGCCGATCGACCGTTCCACACCGTGTCGGTCTTTCGCGACCCGATCGCGTTCAACCTCTCCAACTACACCTACTTTGGCCGCGCCTACTGGATGCGCACGTTCTGGCGGCGGGCACCGTGGATGTCCACGGACAGGCTGTTGAATCACTTTCTCGACACGTTTGCGCATGAATCCGCCAGCCTTTGGTGGACCCATGAGTTCAAGGCAACGACCGGCATTGACCCTCTCGCCGAGGGATTTGATGCCCAGCGCGGCTGGCACAGGTACCGTCGCGGTCGCTTCGATTGCCTGGTGCTGCGCGCGGATCTGAGCGATGAACTGAAGCGCGAGGCCGTCGAAGGCTTCTTGGGGGTTCCACTGGTGCCGCTCCAGCGCGAAAACCAGAACGAATCGCAGGCGGCGCCGGGGGTGTACGAGCGGCTGAAGTCGGCCATCCGCTCGCGGCCGGACTATGTGGAACGGATGATGGCGCTTCCCGCGTCGCGCGTTTTCTTCACGTCTGCGCAGCGGGCCGCGCTCACCGATCGCTGGCTTGCCTGCCCGAAGTGAGTACCGCCCAGAGGTTGGCTGGGTCGTGTTCCCGCGCCAGCGTCCCGGCGGCGACGCGTGCGGCGGCGGCGATGGTCTCCCAACGGGCCACCGCTTGCGAAACGGCCTCAGCCAAGGCGGCAGCCGTCCATTCTTCCATTACCACGCCCGCGCCAAAGCGCTCCACGACTCGCGCCGCCCAAGTCCCGGCCGTCGCGACCACCGGGGCGCCATGCAGCAGCGCGTCCAGTGCCACTCCGCTCACGTTGTCGGCAAAGACCATCGGGTCATAGGGGGCCAGCACGATCGCGCCACTGAATCGTTGTGCATACCCGGCACGATCTGGCGCGGAGGCATCCAGCGTCAGCCATGGGAACTGCCGCTGCGCAAGCCGACCGAGCAATTCCGCCTCAAGGCGACCCTGCCGCCCCGAGCGCTTGCCGGTGGCCTGCACCAGCACCGGAAGCGGCGCACCCGACTGGCGTGACCAGGTCTCGCAGGCCCCAGCCAGCTCGCGAAGCCCCTTGTTCATTCGCGCCGCCCCGGCCATCAAGAGGTGTCGCGGCCCGGTGGCCGGGAATGAATGCGCAGGCGCGATGGCCGGATAGGGGACTTCGGCCACGCGTGACCAGCCAGTGCGCCGAAGGAAGGCGGCCGTCACCGGAGTGGGGCACACCGCGAGGCACTCTCGCCGGACGGCGGGCGACGCCAGTGCGGCCATCCGCTTCAGGAGCGACGACTCCCTCCAGTGAAAGTACAGACGAACGTGCTCAAGCGTGCCGCCTCGAGCCCGTGCCAGCTGCAGCATCACCGCATGCTTGGCCTGGGCCGTCAGAATCAAGAACGGCGCATTGGGATCGCGAACACACTCACGCACCACGCTCCATTCCCCTCGCGGCGCGGACTCCCGGAGGATGAGGTGAGGCAACCTTGGATCTGTCAGGCTCTCGGCACCGACTCCAGCATCCACTTCGATCCGCCCCTCGTCCGGCGCCACGCGCGAGGCCAGCGCACGCACGAACTCGCCGTAATGCCCCGCATGCCCGGTCAGATTGGGCTCGACGATGCGGAGCGTGGCGAGGGAAGGCATCGGCGGCTTGCGAATCAGCTCGGCTCCAGCACGGCGTACATGTTGTCGCTTGTGGGAAGGCGATCGACGAGCCGTTGGCGTGCAACGCGATACCCCGCCTCGCGCGCCAGTCGCGCCAGCGTCGAGGGCGTGAAATAGTTCACATGGTCTGGGTAACGGAACCCGCACCACCGGCCGCCGCGCAGCCGTCGGTTGAGGCACGCAAAGTTGGGAACCTTGAGGACCACCGCGCCGTCGGGGCGAAGCGCCGCACGCAGCGTGCGGAGCAGTTCCAGCGGATTGGCCTCGTGCTCGAGGAACGAAGACATCAGCACCAGGTGAAACGATCCTGCAGGCAACCCTGCGGCGCCGCCGATCGCACTGTCGCAGATCACGCGGCCGCCGAGCTCGCGCATGCGCTCGTCGCCTTCCTTGGCCAGTTGGCGGGACACCTCAATGCCGATGGGGACACAGTGGCGTTCACCCCGGGCGAGCGTGGCGTAGGTGCTGGCCAGGAGCTTGCACTCCGCGCATCCGAGATCCACGATCTGCAGCTGTTCACGTCGAGGCCAGGCTCGGTGTTGGACGACCTCCAGCGCCAAGTCGGCCATCTTGTTCCTGGAGCGGAAGATCGCCAGGCGGGCGCGCTTGTAGGCATTGGAGACGCGTGCCAGCACCGGCTCGTCCCGGATTCGCCGTTCGCGTTCCGCGATGCGCGTCTGCTCCCAGGCAAACTGTTCCTCCAGTTGCTGGTAGGCCGGCGGGTCGGGCAGGAACACCAGTCCGGTTTCCGTGCACCGGACCAATGACCACTTGCCGCGCGCGTACGGAGTTGGCACCGTCTCCGTGTGTCGACCAAGGATGGGGCACATGTGGGGCAAGTCGCATGATGATAAGTGGGGTGCCAAGCCCTACGATGGCGTCATGAGGAACCACAGTCCTTCAGTCTTGCTCGCCACTCTCCTCTTCGGATCAACGCTGGTTGCGGGCCATGTCGGCTCCGCCCTCGCGGCCGACGACTTCCCCGCGACCGCGAAGCGCGCCAACTACAAGTGGGGTGAGTCGTTGGAGAAGGCCTACCTGGACGAGGCTCGCGCGAAGACGCTGGAGGCACTCAAGCGGCTCAAGATCACGCTGCCAAGGGACTTTCTGGCGTGGGTCGACGGAGACGACATCGTCCGCACCACCGTCTACGGCTGCCGCAACAATCCGGTCCCAGTGATCCTGGCGCTGCGGTCGCTGGAGATCGACCTCGGCCAGGACACCGTCCGCAAGGACTACACGCAGTTGGCGCTGGCCTTTGCGATCCAGGATTCCTACGCGCCGCGCTCCCGCAACGCGATGGGCTGGAACGATGGCGATTCGCAGGCAAAGGGGGATGAGGCCTCGGCGCTTCCCGATGTCTCGGCGCGCCCCCCGCTCTCGCTCACGATTCCCGGCGATCCACGCGTTCCGCTTGACACCAAGGACCCAAGCCGACCCCGCACGGTGAACGACCTCGTCATCAACTTCTTGGAAGACCACGCGCCCATTCAAGCCGAAGCGATGACCAAGGAGCTGCCGCCGCTGGAGTACGACGACAAGGGGGTCGCCAAGCCTCGCGGCAAGGCGAAGGCGGTGAAGAAGACAGTGGAACGTGCGCTGGTTGCCGCCGATGTGATCGCCTCCTCCGCGCTCCAGGGCGAGTTCAACCAATACATGCGCTCGAATGGCCACCCGGAGGTCCAGGTCAACTGTGGCGACAAGGTCGTGAGCTGGTTCTCCAATGACGGCGTGGGTGACAAGGCGATGCAGGATGGCATCACCAAGGCCTACAACCTCTTCCACGACGCCTACCGGGCCACGGGCCGCATGCCCGCGGAGCGCGATGGCGCACCGTCTGCCTCGGAATCGATGGCGTGGTTCATCCGCAACGACAGGCAGCCAGGCACGGCGGCAGAACGAGGCGTTCGCGGCGAGGATCGATTCCCCCTCAACGCCCCGTGGCCCGTGCTCATGATGCTGGCGTCCGATGACCAGCCGCTTCGCGAGCGCGAGGAGATCTGGGCCAAATTTGCCGGCGATGGCGAGATGCGCACCTACGGCGAGTACACCGGCGGGATCGCGCAGCAAGGCATCATGCAGGCGGCGCGGCGACTGAGCCCCTTCGCCTTCAGCAATGGCTCGATCCAGATGATGTGGAAGGACGGCGGCGTCTGCGGCACGATGGGGAACATCGGCGCGCGCACCTATCGAACCTGTGGTGTCCCCAGCTCCACCGCCGGCCAGCCCGGCCACTGCGCGCTCGTTCGGATGGCCGTGGACCCCAAGACCGGCGATTTCAAGTGCGTTGGTGGCCAGTACGCCACCGGGGGCGACGAGGTCACCAATGTCCACGCCGGCTGGAACTACGACGACCACGGCGGCCGCCGCAACATGGTGTTCCACCAGAGCGTGGCCAACGGTGTCAACCATGATCTGGAGTCGTACTTGGATGGCTTGGTGCTGGCGCGAGCCATCAACACGCTTTCTCCCGAGGATCGAGCCGCTCACGCCAGGGAGTTTGCCTCGGCGGCGATCGCGGAGAATCCATTCGCTGCCGCGGGCTTTGAGGCGGCGATCAAGGCTTCGTCCGATCCCACCGAACTCGTCGCGATCCTGGATGCATTCGCGACGGCATTCCCCAAGGCCGTGGGCCCTGAGCGTGCCAGCAAGGAGTTTGCGCTGTACGGAAGCACGATGCGGGACCTTGTGCATGCACGCATCGCGGAATTGCCCATGGCCACCGGCGCTGGCAGCCAAGAGAAGGCCAGCGTGCTGCTGGATGAACTTGAGAGGCAAGGCTGCACCAATGCCAACCTGCTGGCCGCTTGCTGGCGCGCGATCGACGGAGAGGGAGCCTTCTCTGCGGGTTGTTGTGCGAAGGCGAAGGCCTACCTGGCGAGTTCCGACCGCACCAAGAGCAAGGTCGCCTCAGCAGCCTTCGTCAAGCAAGTGAACGCCTGGGCCAAGAGCCTCAATGGCAAGGCCGCCAAGCGCAAGTGGGCCGAAGCGATGCTTGAAGTCTTCAAGGGCAACGAGATGCTCACGATCAAGAAGAAGACCTCGGTGGATCCTGTGGTTGCCGCGCTGTGCAAGGTCGCGGGAGTCGAGGTGCCGAAGGCCGGGTGAGAAGCGCGGGGTGAGCCGTACGGGCAAGACCACCCCTCGGCCCTGTGGGCCAGATCAGTCTCTCACAACGGGTGCACCTCTTCAGCGCACCCCTGTCAGCGTGATGCGACGCGATTCGCGTCATCGTGAGACGCGAGAACCATGATGCGACGCACAACTGGGTCCATGAGTCGCAAACAGAGAGCCCCCGGGGTGAGAGACGCGGTCATACTCAGCGCTCGCCCAGGCTTGCGGCCAGCTGGAAGTCGCCGTTGATCCAAAGAGCGACCGTTGTGTGTGTTTTGGGCGTCATTTGCCGCGCCGAAAGTGATTTGCGGTTGAATTACGCGAATTGCGGTCGAGTAGTCGACGTTTTGGTGTGGATGGATGATTTTGTAAGGCTTTTAAGGATTTGATAGGTATTATTGTGAGCCATGCCGCTGGAACGATCCTGCCGTGCTGCCGGGTTCGCCGCCTTGATCGACCAGTTCGGGATCCAATCCCTCGCTCCCTGGCACCGTTCGTCGGTGTGCGATGGTGCGTCCAAGCGGATTGAGCGTTCCGCGAGCGGGATCGTCGAAACCTACCCCGCGCAGTATTGGCCCGGTGATGATTCCTGCGATCACCTTGAGTTCGCGCTCAAGTACGACGGCACCGACCTCGCGCTCCTCTCGAAGATCCTTCCTGCGATCGGCGCCGAGTCGATCAAGCGCTGGGTGCAGGCAACGCCGCATGGCAAGTACACGCGACGGATCTGGTATCTCTTCGAACTGCTCACCGGACAGCGCCTACCGCTCGCCGACCTGAAGGCGGGCAACTATGTCGATCTCCTGGAGCACGACGAGTACTTTGTGCTCGACACGCCGACGCAGGTGCGCCGCCAGCGGATCAACGACAACCTGCTGGGCAACGGCGACTTCTGCCCGGCCGTCCGCAAGACCGCTGCGATCACGGCTTTCATCGGACGCGACCTGTCCGCGCGGAGTCGGGAGATCATGTCGCGCCATCCGCCGGAACTCCTCAAGCGCGCGATGGGCTACCTGTACACGAAAGAGACGAAGTCGTCCTTCGAGATCGAGCACATCAATCCGGACACCTCGCGGACCGAGCGCTTCGTGGGGCTGCTCCAGGTGGCCGCGCACGACGACCTTTGCGAGAAGCAGCGGCTCGTCGAGGCACAGAACCGGATCGTCGATCCGCGATACCGCGAGACGGGCTACCGCACCGACCAGAACTATGTGGGCGAGACGGTGCATTTCGGGAACGAGCGAATCCACTATGTGTGCCCGGGGCCCGAACTCGTCGGCAGCCTGATGTCGGGCGTCATCGCCTCGCACCGCCGCATGGAATCGGCCAACATCCATCCCGTGCTGCATGCATCGCTCGTCGGCTACGGTTTGGTGTTTGTGCATCCCTTCGGTGATGGCAACGGCCGACTACACCGGTTGCTCATCCACAACATCCTCGCACGCCGCGGCTTCGTGCCGTCCGGCATGGTCTTTCCCGTGTCCGCGGTGATGCGCAAGCGGCCCGCGGAGTACGACGCATCGCTGGAAGCGCTGTCGAGTCCGATCGTTCGGTTGGCCGACTACTCGCTCGATGACGCGGGCCGCATGACGGTTCGCAATGGCGATGTTCTTGGTCCGCTCTACCGATTTCCCGACATGACCACGCAGGTCGAGGCGCTCTTTGCGTTCATCGAGCAGACGGTCGAGACGGAACTGGTGTTGGAGTTGTCGTTCCTGGCGAGTTACGACCGGACGAAACGGGCGATGCAGGAAGTCGTTGATCTTCCCGACCGAGACCTCGACCTGTTCATTCGCCTCTGCCTGCAGAACCACGGACGGCTGTCGAGGGCCAAGCGCGATTTGCTCTTTGGGGCCCTACGGGATGACGAGGTCGCGCAGCTCGAGCGGTGCATTGCAGGCGGGTACGGGGCAATGGGTTCTGGTGAACCGAGCGAAGGATGACCGAATGGCGCGGCGCACCGCAGCTGAGGTCATTCCGACGGCCGCCAGCAGGAATCAACCCCCCGCCCACAGCCGCACCACCGACACGCTCCCCGTGAACGCTTCCTGCTCGTTGGTCACGATGTCGTCGGCGAAGAGCGTGATGACGCCATCAGACGGCGGAATCGCGAGCCCGAGAGGGTCGGCCTGCACCCACTGGAGGTCTCCATTGATCCAAAGCGCGACCGTCGCCGTCTCGGCGTCGCGCGCGTAACGAATGTGCGTCGGGATGCCGGGGATGATCCGTGCTTCGGACACCGCCGAGAATGGCGGCAGGATCTGGAACGCTCCACCAAGCGCGTCACGGTAGAGGCCGCGGTCTTCCTGGAGGTCGAAGAGATCGACCAGCTTGCCAAAGGGGAAGAGTGCAGACGAGACCGTGAGCTCGAACTCGATCGCAAAGTCCGTGAGGTCAAGTCCATCAACCGGGACCTGCAGTCCCTGGTTGCCGCCGAAGACATAGGAGCCGCGGGCGAGCGAGCCACCGAGTGGAATCGCATCCACGCCGCTGCCAGTGGTGTCGGCGTAGGACTTGTCCAGCGAGTAGTCGCGGACGAGCGTCCGGGCATCGTCGATCAGGCAGTCCGGGAGGGTGTCGATCGGCGGCGGAAGAGGCCCCCACTGCGCCAGCATCATGGCCAGGTCCTGCGCATCGCCGATGCCGTCGAGGTTGGCGTCCCAAAAGGTCATGCCGCCCCACTCCGTGAGCAACCCTTGGAGGTCTTCCACATCGATGATCCCGTCCAGGTTGCCATCCGCTGTGGAGGTCGGCTGCGACGCGAGGAGCGTGATGAGTTCCGACCGCAGGAGCTGGAACTCGACCGCCGCCTCCGGGGGCAGCGTGTCTGCGATCGGATCCCAGACCAACGGGTCGCCATCGTCGCCTTCGATGCCTGGGACGAGCGGCGGCACCGGCTCCAGCAACTTGTACAGGCGCGCGGTGCAATCGTTGGGTGCCAGGCACGCCGGGAAGACTTGCACGACCAGTTTCCATTGCCCGTGGCGCACGGCATGTTGCCGCAGCGTTGGAGGGGATACGGGCGTGGAACCGTCCGGGCACTCCCCCGCCATCGATGGCGGCAAGTAGCAGTAGGTGATGCCGCCGCACTCCACCGTCGACGCGGCGGTGTCCGTCGTCACCAAGTCGCAATAGTCCTGCACCGGGAAGGGCGCCGCGTCGGTCCCGCCCATCCAGCAACCGCCGTTGGCCTCGCACAGCGACTGGCTGGTGAACAGTCCATCCACCTCGGTCTGCCCAAGAAGGCACGGGCCGACCTGGCCGGGCGCAAATCGACCCTGTTCGTACATCGCGAAGTTGAACTCGCGAATGGCGCCCTGCGATGGGTCGGTGAGGTACGGCATCATCGGGACGCAGTCAATCTTCCTCGTTGGCGATGCAACCGTGGTCCAGTCAACACCCGCCGCGTCGCAGAGGAGCCCGAAGAGGTCCACGACGCACACCGCCTCGTCCACGGCGCGGCCAGGTTGCGCCACCATCGGGCCCGCCACGATGCAAGGCGAACGCACGCCCGTCTCGTAGACCGTTTGCTTGGCTCGGGTGGGATCAAAGGGCGGCAACACGTCGTATCCCAGCGTCCCGTTGTCGTTGAAGAGCACAATCATCGTGTTGGCGGCGGTGAGGTCGCCAAGTTCGAATCCGTCCATCCCCCAGGTGCCCAGCCCGAGATCGACCAGCATGTTCCCGATGGAGCGATCCACGGACTCGCACATCAACTTGTACTGGAGGCGGTACTCCACCCCCGTGAGCGCGCAACTCGCGTTGCTCGCCGCAGGACCGGTGAGCGACGGCGGCGGCGGCTGGATCGGCGTGTGGGCCGAGGAGTGCGTGCAAAACGCCACCCACGGCTTCCCGGCTTGGCTGGCCTCGTCCACCCACTCCACGGTCCGGCGGGAGATGAAGCTGGTGAGATACTCTCGCCGCGGGTCATCGAGTTGTCCCGCAGCGGCCGGGGTCGCGATCACGCGAGGCCACACGTAGTAGGCGTTCATGGCGGTGAAGTCGATGGCGGCGCAGTCACCATCGGCGCAGGTCGCGGCGAGGGTGCCAGAAGCGTTGAGCAGCGGCGTGGCCCCCATCGCCATCGCCTCGAGCGGATGCACACCCTCGATGCACGAGCCGTCGGGGAAACAGGCCGCACCCGTCACACCGATGCCGCCAATCGAGCCACAGTCGAATGTGCCTTCGGGCGCCTGTCCTCCAAGCGTGGTGTCGGCGGCCTTCGGGAGATCCCAGTAGCCGTCGTAGAAATCCATGCCCACGGTGGTGATGGGTGCTTCGTAGCCGTACCCGGGAGGAGTGTTCTCGGGGCCGCCACCCATGTGGTACTTGCCCAGCATCGCCGACTGGTATCCCGCTCCGGCCAACAACTCAGGGACGGTGACCTCTGATGGATGGAGCTGCATGATCGGCAGCATCGGATCGACGATCGCGGTCGTGACGCCGGTGCGGAATCCGTGGCGCCCCGTGAGCATCGCGGCGCGAGATGGCGAGCACTCGGGCGTGGCCCAGAAGTTTCGGAAGCTCACGCCGCCTGCGGCCAACTGAGCCAGCACGGGCATGGACGGGGTCTCTGGCGCTGCGTTCCAGCTGAATGGCGGAAACCCCATCTGGTCGATGCCAAGGTCGTCGATGACGATGACCAGGATGTTGGGTGGAGTTGCACCCGCGGTGCCGTCAGCTTGAGGCAAGGGCGACGCCTGCGACGTGCCGATCACGAGCACCCCGGCGACCGCAGCTGCGGACACGCCAATCGCGCCGACTCTGATCCCACGCTTCACGGGAAACTCCATCGACGACATTGTGGCTTCGTTGGAGTCAGATTCCACGCGGGGACGAGAAAATCCATCAGCGAGGGCGTGCGGAGGGATCAATGAACCTGTGTAGGAGTCGCGCGTGGTGTTATCGGACTAGTTCGAGTCGATTTCTCAAACTTCACTCGCCGCGTCCCCGGTGTTGAGGCACAGTGCAATCGTTGAGATGTTGTTTTCAAGTCGCTTGAATCGATCTGCGCCTGCTGCCACTTTCGCCTCCGCCTCTGCTTGGGTCGCCGTGTGCCTCGCGTCGGTCGCGATGCCGGCGGTCGCCGACTGCACAGGCGACGTTGACGGTGATGGCTCCGTGACCGGCGCCGACCTGGCGGCCGTACTTTCCGATTGGGGTGGATCGACCAGCGACATCAGCGGCGATGGCTTGGTGGACGGCGAAGACCTCGCTGCGATCCTGGGAGCCTGGGGTCCGTGCCCTTCCGTGTCGGACCTGCTCTTGGTCACGCCGCTTGATGGTCTGCAAACCATCGCGATGGATGCCGAAGGCAACACGGTGAAGTCGTGGCTTGGTGCGGGCGTGGGCGCAAGCGTCGGCTGGCTCTGGCCCGATGGCTCGCTGGTTCGACCGTCGCAGGTGACCGATGGCTCGTTCAACAGCGGCGGTCGCGGCGGGCGGATCGAGATCTTCGCGCCGGATGGGACGCTCACCAACACGCTGATCCTGGCCACGACCTTGATGCAGCAGCATCACGACGTGCACCCCATGCCCAACGGCAACATCCTGTGCATCACCTGGGAGTGGCACTCGGTTGCAGAGGCGCTCGGTGCCGGCAGGACCACGCTGTCGGCCTCTTCGTTCTGGTCCGAGACCATCCTGGAGATTCGGCCCACCAGCGCGACGACCTGGGAAACCGTGTGGCAGTGGAGACTCTGGGACCACCTGATTCAGGACTCGGATGCCGCGAAGCCCGGATTTGGAGTGGTTGCGGAGCACCCCGAGTTGTGTGACATCAACTTTGGGACCGTTTCTTCGGTTGGCGACTGGATCCACATGAACGCCATCGATTACTCGCCCGAGCGCGATGAGATTCTCGTGAGCAGTCGCTCCCTGGACGAACTGTGGGTCATCGACCACTCCACGAGCACCGCAGAGGCCGCGTCGCACGCCGGCGGCACGCACGGCAAGGGCGGCGACTTCCTCTATCGATGGGGCAACCCGCAGGGGTACGACCGGGGCACGGCGGCACATCGGCAGTTCTTCGTCGTGCACGGCGCGACCTGGATCGACTCTGGACTGCCCGGCGCGGGGAACATCCTGGCGTTCAACAATGGCGACCGCGCCGGCAGCGCCAACGACTGGTCGCAAGTGGTGGAAATCGCGCCGCCTCGGAATGCCGATGGCAGTTATGTGGTGCCGGCCTCGGCGGCGTTTGGGCCAGCGGCACCGTCGTTCACGATTGGGACCGCCGGGGAATTCTTCGGTGGCCCCACCCAGTGCGGCGCGTTCCGAACCCTGGACAACACGACCCTCGTCACGCTGACGCTCACGCGGCAGCTGCTGGAGTTTGATTCGAACGGGAACCAGATGTCCGCGCGCACGCTGACCGGCCAGATCGCCAGGGTGCCGAGGTACCGGCTCATCGATGGCGAGTGGGCTGGGCGGTAGTGAGCGGGTGGCGCGAGTGCACGGGCGCAAATGGTTGTGCTTTGGCGCGGTCCGTCAGGTTTCGACACAAGAGAGGCCGTCGGACGACCCCTTCCGTGTCGAAACCCGCTTCGGCGGCGGCGCCTGTCGTGACCCGGCGCCAGCGCGTCCCGTAGATTCCACCCCCCATGCCGCGCACCAGCCTGCCGATCCTCGACTTCATCGCCGCGAACTACCGCAACTTCAACGCGCGCGCAACTCGCGACGCCACCTTTGCCTACTGGGACCACATCCAGGCGGGCGGCAAGATGTATTGGGCTGTGGCCGGCGCGATGAGTTCCGCGCAGCTGGGGATCACGCTCGCTCCCGCCATTCGCGCGGGGTTGATCCACGGCCTTTCGGTGACGGGCGCCAATCTGGAAGAGTCGCTCTTCCGCTTGGTGGCGCACGATGCCTACAAGGACTTCCCCGACTATCGCTACTTCACCAAGGCCGACGACACGCGCATCCTGAAGGATCGCATGCGCCGCGTGACCGACACCAGCATTCCCGAGGACGAAGCGTTCCGCGCGGTGGAGAAGTTCCTGGTCCCGATGTGGAAGCGCGCCTCAGAGCGAGGCGACCGGCGCTACTGGCACGAGTACTTCTACGAGCTGGTGCAGGCACTCCCCAAGCGCGCGATGGAAGGCAAGCCTTCCGAGTGCTGGCTCCTTGCTGCGGCACAAGCCAACCTCCCGATCGTCGTCCCCGGCCACGAGGACTCGACCTTTGGCAACATCTTCGCATCGCACGTGAAGTTTGGCGATTGCGGCGCGGGCATCGTCAAGAGCGGCATCGAGTACATGGTCAAGCTCTACGACGACTACCGCGCGCTCTCCGCCGGCAAGGGCATCGGCTTCTTCCAGATTGGCGGCGGCATCGCTGGCGACTTCCCGATCTGCGTCGTGCCCAGCATCAAGTACGACCTGGAGCAGAAGGTGAAGCCGTGGGCCTACTTCTGCCAGATTTCCGATTCCACCACCAGTTACGGTTCGTACTCGGGTGCCACGCCCAATGAGAAGATCACCTGGGACAAGCTCACCGAGTCGACGCCGATGTTCGTGGTGGAGTCGGATGCCACGATCGTCGCGCCGATGATCCTCACGGCGCTCTTGGAGGCGAAGGCCAATCCAAGGGCGGCGAACGCGATCATCGCGAAGAGCCGCGCGGAGAGCAAGCGGTCGCTCGCGAAGGTGCGCGGGCTGTAGCCTTGGGCGTGGCCGGCGCACAGGACGATCCGCTTCTCGGTGGCGCGGCGGCGCTGCATGAGGCACTCGCGGCGGCGCTGGGACCGATGCTGGCGAAGGCGCACAGCGCGCGCGACTTTTCTCGTCGACTGAAGCTGGACAAGTCGCTTGGGTGGCAGTTGTGGCGCATCGCCACCACGCCGGACCCGACCGCCGTGCTCCGCGCGTTGCCCGGCCCTCGCGGTTGCGAGTACATGCAGCTGGCGCTCCGGCTTGCGGGGGTTGACGAGCCTCGGTTGCATGCGATCGCCGAGGCGCTGGAGAGATTGGCGACGCTGGCGAATGAGGCGGGAACTCCGCTGCGGAGGCTCCACACGCTGGTGGACCTGGATGGTGCGACCGGGATCGATGACGGCCACGACATTCGCGCACGCGGACTTCGCGCCGAGCACGCGGCGGCCGGCATGGCAGAGCGCCGCGCGCTGCTCATCCGAAAGAATGCATTCAAGGCGCTCTCGGCATTGCGTGGCGTGTCGATGCAACTGAAGGTTGGGGCACTGTTCGTCCTGCCGGGGGCGGGACTCGGTGCGGCCGGGAACGGTCATGTGGGAGGCGGCCATGGGGATGGTGGTGCGGGCCACGGCAGCGACGACATCGACCTTGTTGGCGCACAGCTGCAGTTTGGGATCGCTGTCACCGCAGACACGGGACCGCTCACCATGTACTCCCCGCTGGCCAGCTGGGAAGCCGGCAGCATTCCGTCGCACCTGGTGAAGCCGGACGCAGTTGCCGGGGCCGTGCCGTGGCTTGTGCCCAATTGTTCAGCGCCAGGCGTGGATGCACTGGACATCGTCGTCACCCTTCCCACTGGAAGTTTTGGCAGGAGGAAGGGGCCGGGCGAGGTCACTCCCGAAGAGTTTGAGCGGCACTCTCGGATCCGACCAACGGCCACGCTGAGCATTCGGCGCCCGCCCCGCGGGCCGTTTTGGCTGGCCTTTTCCGAGTCGATCCCCGGGAGCGGCTATGTCTACCGTCGGCAGGCGGATGACTTCGGCCGATTGGGTGTCGCGGTTGGACTTCCGACACGCATGGTGGTGCTGGATGTGTTCGTGCATCGCTCGCTTCCGGCCATCGACGCGACGGCGGCGTATGTGCAGCACTCGACGACCCACCCGATCCTCAATCCAAATGTGGGTGTCTCCCACCAGGAGCAATCGGATGCGCCGCTCACTTGCCCGCGATCGATTTCGCTCCCCCGCGCAGTCGCCGACGCCAACGCGGCCTATCGAGCCTTGGTGCACCATGCACTCACGGAGACCGGGCAGGATCTCCTGCGATTCAAGCACTACCGCGCGGTCGCGCACTATCCGGTGCCGCTGGGGAGCCTGGTAGCCGACTGGCCGTTGCCGGAACGGGCGGCGGAGCCGAGGTCCGGACCCGGTTATCGGTGAGAATGTGCCCCTGAGGGGCACATTCTCACCGATAACCGCCGAGGGACGTGAGGTGGGGAGTTCGACGCGCAGAAGGCCCCCCAGTACGCTCACGCACTCTTCCCGGTCCCATCGGGCTTGGTCTGGAGGACACTGATGGCGCGATTCTTCATTCGAGACCGCGGGGAGCCAGAGCGTGGACCCCTTCACTACGGCGAAGTCCTTCGACTCATCGAAGTCGGTGGAATCACTCGATCGACGGAGCTTCGCGGTGAAGGTCGAAGCAGCTGGCACAAGGCAGGCGATGTCGCCGGACTGGCGGACGCGCTTCAGGCCGCGGAGGCTCGATTGCCGCGCTACGAACCTGTTGAGTCGACGCCGCCGCTCGCCCCACCGAGGCCGCCAGCGGCACCCACTCCGCCGCCGCCATTCCCCGTTGAGGTGACTCCACCGCCAGAGCGTCCCCTGCCTCTTCCCACTGGTCGCATCGATCCAGACGTCGAGTGGTCAGCGCCAGAGGCGCCGATGGCGACCGATTCGACATCGGGCCCCCCTGTCGATGTGAGTCCCCCGCAGCCGCGCCTTCGTGCTGCCAAGCCAGTCCCCGTCGGGCTCGGAGATCGAATCCTGCGCGTGGCCTTCGGGTTCGGCAAGGGATTTTCGGTGTTCGCCGTGCTGGTTGCCATCCTGGCCGTCGTCGGCTCGGTTGGCTTGGGCTTGTACGCCCTCATGCCCAACCCGCTCCCGACTTCGATGGGAGTGACCGACCCCGAGGTGTCGGAGTTCATTGCGGCATGTGAACGGCCGACACCGTCCCAGGGTCGACGAGGTGCCGATCCGGCGGCGGGGTCGGGATCGGGCCGCACCGGGCGCGCGGGTGCGATCGACCCCTTCGATCCATGCCGCGAGTACCGAACGCGATTCACCAAGGTCGTGGCGATCCTGGGACTGGAGCCAGAACGATCGACCGAGGTCATCTGCTCCAACCTCGGCGATGTCCCCAGCCAGTATCAGGAGCAGTTCGTGTCTGGGTTGGAAGGGTTCGCACAGGCGTGGGCCCGCGAGAAGCCTTCGGGCGAGGACTGCGATGCCGCGAGCGCAACCAACTGGTACGTGCGCGAGTTCGATCAACGCATCGAGGCTGAATCGCTTGCGCAACTGGCTCGTGAGCAGGCGGACGCGGTGCGACGAGCACTTCTCCTCCCCGCGGCCGCCGGAGTGGGCGGGTCGCTGCTGTTCATCCTCCTCTTCCTGGCGTTTCCGCTCCTCATCCAGATCGAGCGCAACACGCGAACGGAGTGAGGCCGGCTAGGTCGCTCCGAGCTGCGACGAGAGCCGAGCGAGCGAGCGCTCCAAGGCACTGGCGATCGCGCGCGTGGGCGGAGTGTGTCGGACGCATCGACTCAGGCCATTCCGACGTCGAGCCGCCTCCCACCAGCACCCGACGGTCACGAGCTGGCCAGTTTCGCGGTCGTGCTTGAGGTCGATGCGCCCGATGAGGCGATCGCCCCACAACATCGGCAACACGTAGTACCCGTATTGGCGCTTCGCCGCGGGAACGAAGGCTTCAAATCGATAGTCGAACCCGAAGAGGCGCTCCATGCGTGCGCGCTCTCGGATGACGGGGTCAAAGGGGGCGAGGAGGCGGATCCGGTCGGCGACCGTCTCGCCCGCGAGGGCACGCCAGTTCGGAAGAGCGAAGCCCGCGGCCGGCTTCCCGGATGCTCGCTCAGGCGACACCACCACTCGCACCAACTTCCCGTCGCGCGTCGTCTGCTCCAGCCACGCGCGCGCGTCGGCGATCGAGATCGCGTTGAAGAAGTGCGCGATCTCCGTCGCGGTGCCGATGCCGATGCGGTCAATCGCCTCGCGGCACGCCCACTCGACGAGCTCGTCGTGTGGCGGCCGATCGGCCGCGTGGTGGGCCGGGTGGACACGCTCCGACAGGTCGTACACCTTTTCGAATCGCTCGCGCCGCGAGATGGCCAAGTCGCCACGGCGCCACAGGTGTTCCAGCGCCGCCTTCTCGGGGTGCCACTCCCACCAGCCCCCCTTCTCGCGAGGCTGCGGTGGCTCGAAGTCGCGCGCGCGGAGCGGGCCCTCGCGACCGATCCGAGCGAGCACACGACGGAGCGTGACGTCAGGCTTGCCCTTGAATCGACCCTGCCACCAAGCGTTGCGCTTGACTCGCTCGTCGAAGCGTTCGAATCGATGCTTCCAGTGCGGGTACCAGCGCGTGGGGATGGCGCAGGCGTCGTGCGTCCAGTGCTCGAAGAGGGTGCGCGAGTTCTCCAGGGCGTGGGAGAGATGCCCGTGCCGATAGCCATCCAGACGAGTGCCGAGGATCAGGTGGTGAGCGCGTTCGAGCACATTGATCGAATCGACTTGCACGTATCCGAGGCGGTCGACCAACGCGGCGACAGCGCGCGCGGAACTCTTGGCCGGCGCGTCGGCCAGTCCCTGGAGCCGGAGCAAGACTCGACGCGCCTGCTCGGCGGTGACGGCTTCGGGCGGTCGAACTTGTGCCAGGACTGGTCGGGCAGCCACGGGGCCAGAGCCTAGGTCCCTCCCCGGTTATCGGTGGAAATGTGACCCTGGATGTCACATTTCCACCGATAACCGCGAGCGGACACTTTCAGCCCCCGTTGGACGACGCTCGCTCCAGCCCGACGAACTTGACGCCATCGATGGCGAGCAGCCCCTCGGACAGCGCGCGCATCTGGGTGGCGTCGGCGACTGAGACATCGAACTTCTGCTCGAACGCGTCGCCCAACTTGGCTGTGCCAATGCCCCTGAGTGCCGACCGGACCGCGTGGCGCGAAAGGAGCGCCGCGATTTCGTCATCGACTCGCCGGCCGAGCTCGATCCTCACCGTGAGGAGGCATGTCGTCCCGTGTGCAGTCGATACCGATCCCGCATCCAACATGTGATGGAACAGGTAGGCCGCCACGAACGCAAACGGCATCGCGATCAGAGGCACGACCAAGAACCCTGCGCCCACGGCCAGCCCCACGCCAACGGAGAAGATGACGAAGGCCGTGTCGCGCGTGTCGGACACGATGGTGCGGAATCGCACGATCGACAAGGCGCCAACCACGCTGAAGGCTCGCGCCAGGTTGTCGCCGATGACGATGGTCGTCATGGCGAGCAAGACCGTGAGCAACACGAGCGTTGCCACGAGCGGCGACTTGGCGGCTTGCGGACCTCGAGTCAGTCGATAGATCAGCGCAATCAGCAGGCCAAACGCAAGCGCTGCGCCCATCCGGATCGAGATGTCACCAGCATCGACGTGCGAGTCCGATGAGAATGACTGGTGGATCCAGTCCGTGAATGGGTTGGCGACTGAAAGTGGAGATGCCTGCGCGTCTGATGCGGCTTGAATCATCAGCATGGGCCCCACGATCCCAAGATCGCGGCTAAGTCAGCACCGTCCACCGCACCGCTGCCATCGAGGTCGCCCGTGCCGCCAAGCCCCCAGTTGCTGAGGATGGATGCGAGGTCGGCGCCGTCGACCGAGCCGTTGGCGTCAAGGTCTGCTGGGCAGGGGTTGGCGCTGCATGTCCAGCCCGTGTACACGCCGGGAGAGCCGATGTCGGCACCGGAGGAGACCCACGAGCCGTTGGCATCGCCGGGGGCAGCAAAGAACCAGGCTCCGATGTCGTCGGCGCCCATGTCGGCTGCGCAGGTGACACCGGCCACATTGCGTGTGCGGATGGATCCTGGGAACACCTCGTCACCATACCGCAGGCGTTCGACGAGGTTTCCGCTGCCGTCGAACAGGTTGATCTCGTCATTCCGCCCGATCTCGGCGGTCAGGTTTGGGCCGAGGACCGGCGTCGTGGCCGGGACCGACCATGCTGCACGGAAAATCGCTGGGTCGACATCGGTGACCAGCACCGATGCTCCCGGCGCGAGGACTCCGGCCCCGGCAAGCGGGAAGGCGCCGGGCTGGCCGGACTCGTCGTCGGTGCTCCAACTTGAGATATCGATGGAAGCGTCGGTCAGGTTGGTGAGCTCGAAGAACTCGCCCGTGGCGCCGAAGTACATGAACTCCGTCACTCGAACGCCGGCTTCGCCGAAACCGAAACTGAAGACATTGGGCGCGAGCTCGGAGCGGACAGGCAAGAAGCTGAGGGAGCCGTAGGAATTCGTGGCCTTCGCCATGACATACCACTCCACCTTCTGCCCGGCCGTTGCCGAGACTGGGAGGAGCGCGCCGTACACGCCATCGCCCGACGCGCCGTCACCCGACGCGCCATTGTCCAGCATCGTCACGCGAGAGAACACTCCGGGTGCGGTGCGGTAGAGCCCCGTCACCGCCGAGATGCCGGTGCCGGCGTTTGCCACTTCCGCTCGCAACCACACCGACTCCCCCGGCTGCGGGTGTTCGTCCGAGAGACTCGCGCTGGCGATCGTCGGCCCCACGGCTACCACTTCGGCCTGCCCGAGGAGGTAGGTGCGTCGGCCATCGACAAACTGCTGCAACCCTGGCACCGTTCCACCCGCCGGACCAGAGTACGGCAACGTCACCTGTGAAGTGAAGTTCTGCTGGAAGAGCGTGTACGTGTAGAGCTTCTTGGTGTCGGCCTGCACCGCCGCATCGATCAGGGCGCGCTGCGCCGTGAAGAGCGGGCCCAGGTTTTCCCAGCTCAGCTCGGCCGCGAGTGCATCACGATAGTGCGCGAAGAAGCGCTGCCGCATCTCCGTATTGAGGAAGCAGTGCGAAAAGAGCGGGCGGCTGGTCGACGTAAAGTTCCTCGTCGGCGCCCACGTCGTTTGCGTAAACGACTCATTCGCGTCCGCCTGCAGAATGTGGGTTCTCCCATCCAGCGGGTCGCGATAGGTCACGAAATCGCACCCCTTGTTCATGTACGAGTCATCGTCGGTGAGCAGGTTTTCCAGTGCGGTTGACCAGATCGAGGAATCAAGTGCGAGGATCGCGTCGATCTGCGCAATGTTGGCGGTCGAGCCATTGGTGATGGCGTTGCAGACCGCGATGTGGGCTCCCCAAGGGTTTGCGAGCCCGCCGTCATGCTTGATCTCATAGGCCGTGTACCCGGACTGCGTAGTGCCGTTGTAGACCAGCCCGGGCCCCTGCGGATTGTTGGCGCACTTCACCCGCAGGCCAGTCTCGTCAGCAAAGAAATCATTCAGCATCGTTTGGTCAAACTGCTGGTAGTTGATGTACACACCCCAGTTCTGGCCGTTGAGCGTGACGACTACATGATTGGCGCGCCCGTTGGGGATGTACTTCGCGACGATGTTGTTGTAGATCACCTCGCGGCAGAAGGTCGGGTCGTGGAAGCCGTTGTTGAGGTTGAGCGTGTCGTAGCCAAGCAGGTCTTGCAGCGGATCGACAAAGTCCATCTCCACGCCCAACGACCACTTCTGCGACCCGGCTGGCAGCTGCGTGAACGACGTGTTGCCGCGTGCGCGCACACCGACATTGGGGTAGGTCACCCCGTCCATGGTGAGATCCGCCAGGATGTTGGTCTGCGACTGGTAGTTCTGGACGATCAGCGTCTGCCAGTTCGCGTCATGGAACTGGAGGTTGATCGTGCGAAGGATCGCGGGGTCGTAGAGGTCTTGTGCGCTCGCTCCACTGTTGGCGGCGAGCAGGGCGGCGAGGAGGACGATCGATCGAAGCGTCTGGGTGAGGTTCATGTCTTTCTCCGTTCAGCGGCACTCAAACAACGTCAGGGGTCCCCACCACGACGGTTGAACCGTAGCCGCGAACACCAAAGGGTCAAACCATCCGTTTGGTTTCGGGCAGGATGTTTGCGCGGAACCGTCAGAAGGGGACAGGAGAAAGCGAAATTTTGTTATCGGACTAATGCGCGGATATCTGTCCTCATCGCCGCGACTCACCGCAGTCCCGCAGAAGGCTCCATCGCGCGCAACGATTCGACTGTGGGTGTGAGGTCGGCCAAGAGCCCATCGGCAAGGTCGTAAATCCACCCGTGAACTCGGGTTTCTTTGCTCGCAATCCCCGCCAGCACGGGTGACTCTCGCACATGGACGACTTGCACGGCGACATTGAGTTCGCAGAGGCGGCGCTCACGGGACTGCGGGCACGATTGCGACTCAAGTTCCTCGCGATAAAACTTCGCGATGTCCCTGACATGCCGCACCCAGTGGTCGACAATCCGCCCCTGCGATGGCGCGAGCGCGGCCTTGATTCCACCGCAGCCGTAGTGGCCGCACACGATGACGTCGCGCACCCCAAGAATGTTGACGGCAAAGTCCAGGACGCTGAGGCAGTTCAGGTCGCTGTGCACCACGAGGTTGGCGACATTTCTGTGCACGAAAACCTCGCCGGGGGGGAGGCCCACGATCTGGTTTGCTGGGACTCGACTGTCGGAGCACCCGATCCAAAGGTAGCGCGGGCGCTGCTGATCGACCAGCCTCGAGAAGAAGCCTGGTTGCTCGCGCTCCATCCGCGCGGCCCACGCCTGGTTGTGTTCGAGGAGGTGGCCGAGGCCGGTCATCAGGAGAATGCTAGGAGCAAGGTCCGCTCGTGGTTATCGGTGGAAATGTGACCCTGATGGTCACATTTCCACCGATAACCGAGGGGGGACCCTGGATGTCAGCCGCCGGTTGCGCACTTCTCGGCGATGGTGCGCAGGTGGTGCTCGATCTGCCAGAGGCTGGTGGCCATGCACGTCAGCAACCCCGCAATCACGATGGCCAGGACCATCCGGCAGAGTCGGCACTTCCCGCCGCCCGCGTTGCACGATTCAGATTCGCTCATGTGTCAGTCCTTTCGATGCGTTACTTCAGAAGAAACCGGGAGAGAGGTGCGCCGTTCCGACGGCTCGTGCACTCTCGCCTGCTGCCGCAAGCGCCTGCCGCCGAAGTCGCCCGCAGCCGCAAGCGCCTCCCGCCGCCACGCCGGTGGCGGACCACACTCAGGCTAGTGCCCCTTGTCGGCCACTGCCCCTGCGGTCCTCGAGGAGTAGCGGGAGAAAATATTCGGCGGGAATCCTTGCCGTTGGTTGGCTTAAATGCATAGTGTGCTGGTCCGTGCGGTGAGTGCTGTCGCTGTTTCCACCACAAGCTCAATTCTTCCCATGCCAAGACTCTTCTCCATCGTCGGCCACCGACGACCTCTTGTTCTCGTGCCCGCGCTCTTCTTGCCCGCATCGATCATGCCGCTGGCATCCCTCGCCCTGGCCGCCACCCTTGCCCTCGGCCTGGCGCTGGCGCCGGCGCATCCAGCCCCGGCTGCAACCCCGGCTGGCGCTGACGGAGATCCGACCACCCCAACCAACATCCTCTTCGTCATCTTGGACGATGTCGGCGCCGACCAGCTGACGGTTTCCAATCCCGCCGGTGTTGGGCTGCCGCACACCCCGGCCATCGAGGCGATCGCGTCACAGGGCGTGAACTTCACAAACTGCTGGTCGATGCCTGAGTGCTCGCCCAGCCGAGTCTGTTTCTTCACGGGTCGATTCCCAGGCCGGACCGGCGTGGGTTCGCCGCTCACCCAGTCGACCCTGCCGCAGTCGCAGTGTTCGCCCTACGAGGCGACCACGCCACGCATTCTCAACGACGCCGGGTACGCGACGGCACTCTTTGGCAAGTTCCACTTGGCGCAGAACGAGAACAATCCGTTCGACCTACACGCGCCTGCGTCCGTCGGCTTCACGCACTTCAACGGGACGCTGCTTGGCGGACCACCGTACATCGACGAGACGGTCGCCGGGCAAGTCACGGCCGAAGGCGTGGCGTCGTGCGGATTCCCCGTCGCGGGCAATGCGCCTGCGATTTGCGCGTGCGCCTTCGAAGATGGATCATGCGTGACTGGGGTGGACGCGCTGGAGTGCCTCGCCGCGGGCGGCGTGCCGCTCACCGCTGCGGATGGGTCGCCCATCGCCGAGTGCGATGCGGATGCCGCTGCCCTCATCGACTGGTCCAACTTCAACGGCAACTACGCTTGGCCGCGCACCGTAAACCTGGGTGGCGTGGCCTACCAGGAGACCCCGGCGCGCGTGCACGCGGACACCGACCAGGCCGAGCATGCCATCGCGTTCATCAACGCGCAGCAGTCCGCGGGTTCGCCGTGGATGTGCACGCTCTCATTCACCGGGGATCACGACCCTTGGCAGGCGCCGCCCGCGGAATTGCTCCCGCCTGGCACGCACTGGCCGGCGAAACTCCCCTATGCCTGCGATGTGCAGGATGGCGTGGCGCATGCGGGCCTGCAGCAGCGCACGCTGTCTGACTGGACGATCGAGTCGATGGATACGCAGATTCGCCGCGTGCTGCTGGCGACTGGATTGGCATCGCTTGCCCCTGGGTCCGGCGGCCTGACGATCAACGCCCCCGACACGCTCATCGTGGTCATCGGCGACAACGGCTCCTTCCTCACGACGGTCAAGCTGCCCTTCAATCCCACTCGCGCGAAGGCGACTGCGTACCAGACTGGCGTCAGCGTCCCGCTTGTGATGGCTGGCGGACCAACGATCGCGCCCGGTCGTTCCGTCGACGCGATGGTGAATGTGGTGGACCTCTACGAGTTGTGGGGCGAGGCCGCCGGGGTCGATGTCCACGCCGCCGTACCGGCGGGTCGAGTGCTGGACTGCCACCCGGTGATGCCCTACCTCGTGAACCCTGCGCAAGCCGAGATCCGCGACTTCAACTTCACCGAATACATAGACGGCGAGCTGTCGGAACCGTGCTACCCGTGCTTGATCGCCTCGGGCGGCAGTTCGATCTGCACCGACACGATCCTCACGACCGCGCAGCTGTGCGAAAGCCAGGGTGGCGTGTGGTACGGACCGGGCGGAGCGACCACCGGGCAACCGCAGGACACTTGCTGCGAGCTGTATGCCGCGCTTGGGGATCCAGCTGGGTTCTCGATCGTCTACTCCGCGCAGCAGGCCATCACGGACGGTCGCTGGAAACTCATCGCGAACGCTCCTACCGGATGCTCCGTGCCCGGGCTCAACGAGTACGAGTTCTACGACCTCTCGCAGTGCTTCGCAGCCGCGGCGCTGGGCGGCCGGGGAATCGACAACCCCGACTTCGACCTCCTGACCTCGGGCACCGCGCTGACCCCTGAACAGCAGCTGGCCTACGACACGCTCTTCGCGGCGCTCCAGGCCATCGATGAGAGCATGGCCCCGTGCCTTGGCGACATCACCATGGACGGAGTCGTCGACGCCGCCGACCTCACTGGCTTGCTCTCCTTCTGGGGCGGGCCAAGCGTCGCGGATCTCAACAACGACGCCGTCACCGATGGTGCCGACCTCGCCCTGATGCTGACCAGCTGGGGCGGGTGCCCGGTGCCGTAAGCCGGGAGCCCGTGTCGGCAATCGGCGGTTGGCGGTTGGCGGTTGGCGGTTGGCGGTTGGCGGTTGGAACGGCAACGTCCGGTCCCGGTTATCGGTGAGAATGTGCCCCTGAGGGGCACATTCTCACCGATAACCGGGGGTGGACCTTGGGTTCGCCACCAAGCTGTCCCGCCACGACTCTGCTTCCTGGGGACTCACCCCGCGGGCGATGATGCGTTCAACGCGCGGTCGAGCCCCGGCCGCGTCGCCTCGATCGATCGCGAGGAGCGCCAGGCGTCGGTCAACCGCATCGGTGTGAACCACGCTCCACTCTTCGACCCACTCCAGGTGCCACTGGGCTCGGGCGCACTCAGCGGGTGAGTCGGCCGCCTGCTCAAACGCCTCCATGCCCAGCCACGAGTGTGCTCGAACAGCTGCGGACTGCAGCAACGCCGCGCAGGCCACCACCGCCGCAACCGAGAAGACTCGCCCGGCGTGAGTCATCGCACCGTCGCGCGACATCGTCCAGCCGGCAAACGACACCGCCCGCCGGCCACCGACGCGCATCGTGACGACGGCGGCATACGACAGGATGACGGCCAGGGCCATCGCCAGGAAGAAAGGCACGGCGTCATACAGCCCACGCAAGATGAGCAGGGAACACACACCCACACTGGCAGCAACCAACTCCTCACGCCACGAGAGGTCGTAGGGCACTCCAAATCGCCCCCATTTCCGCCATGACAGGAAGCCCGCAGGCCTGGCTGCGCCGATGTCCAGCTTGGCGTCAGGGCACGCCGCCACGCAGTGGTAGTCGCGCAGGCACGCGGGATTCACGACGCGACCGAAGTCCATCAACTCTTCGTGCACGCGAATGTGCGACGGGCACGCCGCGGTGCACAGGCCGCAGTTTGAGCAGTCGGCTGAAGCGTCGCCATGGCCGCCATTCAACACCTTCAACCGGACGCGAGTCGGGCTGGCTCGATCCGCCAGCGAGAAGATCGCCCCGTACGGGCACACATAGGTGCAGAACGATCTCGTCCCCAAGAGCCATGTGGCCACGCCGGCGCACACGACAAAAGTCGTGATGCTCATCCACGGGCCGGGAAGGTTTCGCGAGAAGTCGGCGGTCACCAGCGAGCCAAAGCCTTCGCTGTCGGCCGTCACGCGAAGGGGCGGTGCGGGTTCATGACCTGCGTCCATCGCGCGCTCGATCTGCGGCCAGAGGAACATCGTCCCCATGGCGAAGAGCGGCAGGAGTTGCGCCAGCCGCAGTCGCACGGGCTTGGGCGTGAATCCGACGCGGCGGAGGAGCCACGCTGCGGAGTCCTGCATCGCGAGTACATGGCAGCCCCAGCCGCAGAAGAACCTGCCAAACACGATCGTCGCGAGCATGGCGGCGGCCAGCAGGATGAACCCGACCGTGACGATCGAGTGCTCAAGTGTGTACTGCGCTTCATTGAGTTCGGCGGGTGCGAGGGTCGTGCCCGCGTACTTCCAATGGAGCCAGTGGACGGCGCCAAGCAGGTAGACGCCCGCCAGCACCCACGGACGCCAGCGCTTCTGTCGTCCGGCGTGCGGGCTGGCGTCACCGGGCGGGCGCGCCTGCATGATGGGTCACCAGCGCGAGAGCAGGAGGGCGAGATCGGCGCCATCAACTGTCCCATCCCCGTTGATGTCGGCACCGAAGTCACCCGCGGCCGGGCCCCACGAGGCGAGGACCGCGGCGAGGTCGCCACCGCCGATGTCGCCACTGCAATCCAGGTCCGCGAACGCCGCCGGCTGGAGGTCCAGTGCCTCGACCACCATCGGGATCGGTGCGCCCTTGTTGGTCTGCTCCCACAGTTCAAACAGGGTCTGGCCCCAGTGGTTGGTGTGGTTGCCCTCGTGCAGCGCCTCGATGTAGTGTCGAGTCACGGTCTGGTAGTTGAGTGTCACCAGCACGCGCGAAGCTCCCTCGGGAATCACGAAGCTCGTGTCGTCCCAGTGCTGCCCGTCGTCATAGACGCACCCCACCGCAGGCGCTCCGGCCGCCTCATACTGCGCATTGTTGAAGCCTCGCGGCGGGATGCGGTTGTCCTTCACGATCGTGTCGGCCAGCGCCATGTGCGTCGTCGTGCCGGCGGGATAGCCCGTGGCTGCGGAGGCCGCCGGACTCAGCCCGACATGCATTTCGTAGATGTCGGTGGTCGATTCGTCCAGGTGCGCCTCGGCCTCGTCGTAGTGGCCAAACTCCTGGACAACGGTCCCGGACGCATCAAGGAACTTGACATTGGCCCAGATCCGACGGCCCTCGATGTGCCCGGTCGGGATCTTGTGGCCCGACTCGTTGATCACGCGGACCGTCAGCGACCCGCATGACTGCGTGAGTTCCACGCGCGCCGCGCGAGTGAGCATGTCCTCCGCCGCCGCGCGACCGGCAAGCAATGCGTCCTGGTTGACGCTTGGGTCCGTCTCGTAGTACTTGCCGATGATCTCCAGCACCCACGCGCTGGCGCCGGCGAAATCGTGCCGCTTGAGGTCGGTGCGCTCAGGGCCCCACAGGCATCCCCGCCCGGTCGCCTGCGGCATGTGGCAGTCTTGGCACGAGCTCACGACGGCCAGGCCATCGCCGCCGAATCGCCCACCCATGTCCACGCCGCCGTTGGCGAAGGCACTCAGCTTCCACTCGGTGTAGGTCCGCTCGAGCGGGAACTGTGAATGCGGGTCCGTGTCGGTGGGTGGCGCGTCGAACTCGTTGTAGGTGTACGAACCATCGGGGAGCTTGGTGGTGCAGACATTGCCCACATCGTGGCACGTGCCGCACATGTCACCGGACGAATGGAAATCGCTCTGCACCGCAGGGTGCGCGGCGTACTGTGGGTTGTAGGGACCGCGACGGAGGCCCGCTGGGTCCAGCACGAACATCGCATTTCCATAGAACTGCGGGATCGATTCCAGTCCGGCCAGCACCGCCGCGTCCGCGACCGGGGCGCCGGGCCGCGAGATCGGGTCCACCATCGAGTGGCAGAAGTGGCAGTTCACGCCGTCGGCGTCGTAGTCGTCCAAGGCCGAGCCATCAGCGGGAATGGCGTGGCCGCTCACGAACGACGCCGGCACATGGCATCGCATGCAGTAGTACCCCGCGTTGGGCACGTCCTGGTTGGCGGTCGTCATCTGCGCGAAGAAGAGCGGATCCCGGCCGGCGTTGGCCATCAGGCTCCCAACCCAGCTGCCGTAGGGATCAACTCCACCGACCGGCGCGGTGGCCGAACTGTGGCAGTACGAGCAATCAGTGCTCATGAAGATCGCGTCCGTCGAGACATCGCCGATCTGCGTGCCCGGAATGTGGAAGTCTTCCAGAGTCGATGGCGGCGCGGTCTGTGCGAATGCGCGAGCGGCGAGAATCGAGGTGGTGGACACGAGCACGATGACCGCGACGGCACTCTTCGTGGCTGCGCGAACTTGACGAACGGCGGTGACTGGTGGCATGGGGCCTCGCGAGACGGGCGCCGGTCGGGGCGCGTGCTATTATCTATATCTGACTCCAAATCTCTCTGATGCAACTTTCCGCCACAAATCGCCTGATTCCGAAAGCCGCCATGCCGGATCGGCCTTGTCCCGAATCGCCGGGCCAGTTGACCGGATCGCACGGTTTGGGCGTTTCGGTCGCACACCGGATGGTGGAACTCTTCCGCGCTTGGGGTGTCCGCCACCTCTTTGGCGTGCCCGGCGACTACTCCTTCCCGCTGCTGGATGCGGTCATCGAAAGCGGGCGGTTGGAGTGGGTCGGAGCCTGCAACGAACTGAATGCGGGCTACATGGCGGATGGCGCCGCACGGGTGACCGGACTCAGTGTGCTTTCCACGACGTGGGGCGTCGGGGAGCTCAGCACCCTCAACGCCATGGCCGGCGCCTACGCGGAGCGGGTGCCCATCGTCCACATCGTTGGGATGCCCTCGTCACCGGCACTGCAATCATCGATGCTCATCCACCACACGATGCGCGAGGGCGACCCCTTGGCCACGTTTCGAATGTCGGCCTCAGCGGCCTGCGATGCCGCCGTCTTGAGCGTGGACAACGCTGCGTCGGAGTCGGCGCGGCTCATCCGTCGAGCCCAGGCGGAGAGCCGGCCGGTGGTCATCGGACTGCCCATGGATGTGGCGCGCACCGTCGTCGCCGATCATGGCTGGGTCGATGAGTCGTTGCGTTCTGCTTCTCCGCCGGGGCACGGCCACATCGACCCACTCAGCACTGACGAAGCCGTAGCCGCCATCGGCGCGAGACTCTCCCAGTCAACGCGCGCGTGCGTCCTGGTCGGCGCATTGGTCGTGCGGCTGGGGCTTCGGCGCCAAGCCCTTCAACTCATCGAACGACTTGACATTCCGTTCGCGACCATGTGGATGGACAAGTCGGCGCTCGACGAGGGCCACCCGCTCTACTGCGGCATGTATCACGGGCGACTTGCCGAGGAGGCCGTGCGCGAGTTTGTCGAGAGTTGCGACACGGTGGTCAACCTCGGTGCGCTCTGGAGCGACGTCAACACCGGGGCCTTCACGGCAGCGGTCACCAGGTCGAAGTGCATCAATGTGGATGCCACGAGCGTACGAGTGGGAAGCGCCCGATTCGACCATGTGCCGATGGCCGTACTGCTGGATCGACTCTGCGCGCTGCCGCCGTGCCCACGGACAGGCGACGCGACGATGCCGCGACCCTCTCGCGCCGCCGACACGACCATGCCGCCCTGCCCCGCCGGCCTGGGTCAACCCCGCGGCACCGGCACAGACCCGATAGAACCCGACGCATTCTTCCCCCGCTGCCAGCAGTTCATCAGGGCCGGCGACCTCTGCGTCGTGGAGACGGGAACAATCTCCATGGGGCTGGCACCGGCACGAATGGCCAACGGTGCGGACTTCGTGAACCAAGCACTCTGGGGCTCGATCGGGTGGGCCACACCAGCGGCGATCGGTGCGGCGATCGACTGCCCCGAGCGCCGCGTCGTGCTCTTCACGGGTGAGGGGGCGCTGCAGTGCACCGCTCAAGAACTTGGCACAGTCTCGCGCGCTGGCCGCTCGGGCGCCAACCTGATCGTCATCGTGGTGAACAACGATGGCTACCTCACCGAGCGGCTCTTGAGCGCCAACACGGAGATGCCTTACAACGATCTCGCGGCCTGGCGATACACCGCGCTGCCCGGCGCGCTGGGGGCTGACGGCTGGTTCACGGCGCGGGCAACCACCTGTGCCGAACTCGACGCCGCGATGGCCGTCGTGAGCACTCGTGGCGGCCCGGCGCTCATCGAGGTCGTCATGCCAGGGCGATCGCTACCGCCCATCGGCCACTCCCTGCGGCGTGCCGTCGAGTCGCTTTATCAAAAGCCGAAGTAGTTCGATTCCGTGCTGGAGAGCGCCCCCCGAGCCTCCCGGGCCGCTGCGCGCCGTTCATCCGCGCAAGGTCCGGTCGTGGTTATCGGTGGGAATGTGCCCCTGAGGGGCACATTCCCACCGATAACCCCGAGCGGACGTTGGGGTACAAATCCGGGGCTCGCTCACAATGCCGCAGCCGATGTTCCCCATTCCCAGCAGCATCGACTCCACCATCCGGAGATGGGTGCCGGGGTCGATCGCGTCGCATGTAGGCGAGACTCTCCGGTTTGCGGTCCAGCTTCGGGCATTGGAATCCCAGGTTCGACACGCCGAGGCGATTCGGAAGCCGGGAGAGACCGGCGGCAGCGCATTCATTCGATCGCTTGGCATCACTGCGGCCGTGAGTGACCATGACCTCAAGCGAGTTCCCCGTTCCGGCCCCCTCCTCTGCGTCGCCAATCACCCGCTGGGCATCATCGACGCTTCCACCGTGTGCGAAGTGCTCTCCCGCGCCCGAGCCGATGTCCGCGTCCTGGCCAATCGAGCGCTGGAGCGATGTTCGCTGGCCAACGACCAGTGCTTCTTTGTCGATCTCGACCCCGGCCACGCGGCCGCAAACGCCTCCGCCATTCGCGCCGCGCTGGAGTGGCTTCGCTCCGGTGGCACCCTCGCTGTCTTCCCCGCAGGCGAGGTCTCGGCACTTCGGGGCTTCCCACCGCGGATCGAAGACGGACCATGGAACCCGATCATCGCGCGCCTGCAACGCAAGACCGATGCGACCGTGATCCCTCTCTGGGTGGGCGGTGCCAACTCCACGCTCTTCCAACTCTCCGGCCTGGTGCATCCATTCCTGCGCACGATGCAGATCCCCAACGAGGCGCTGCGCCGTCGGTCCACTCAAGTTCCCGTGCGCATCGGCACATCCATCTCGCCCCAGCAGTGTGCCGCCGTCGCCGACGACCACGACCTCCTCGCCGCCTGGCGAGGGCGCGTGGAACTTCTCCGGAGCGGGCGGTGGGGCCAAGGCCGGGGTCGGGGCCATGGCCAGCGGGCCGCAAGCAGCCGCGTGCTGGCTTCGATACCGCCAACCACCGATCGCTGGCACGCCGAGCTGGATTCGCAGGCACCGGTGCTGGTGTCGCAGGGCCGATGGTGCATCCACGCCGCGCGCGGCCGCGACATCCCCGAGTCGATGCATGAAGTCGGCCGTCTTCGCGAACTCTCCTTTCGAGCGATCGGCGAGGGCTCCGGCAACGCCATCGACGTGGATCGATTCGACGCCGACTACACGCAGCTCATCTTGGTGGACCAGTCCACGGACGCCATCTGCGGCGGCTACCGGCTGGGCCCCTCTCGCGACCTGCTCGCCCTGGGCGGCCCGGAACGCTTTTACACACGCGAGTGCTATCACTACACGCGCGAGTTCCTGGACGAGCTGGGCGATTCCATCGAGTTGGGCCGTTCATGGATCCGGGTCGAGCGACAGCGTGAGGCACTTCCGCTCCACATGCTCTGGAGAGGCATCGGCGAATACCTGCGAACTCACCCCGAGTACACGACGCTCTTTGGCCCCGTCAGCATTTCCGACGAGTACGCCACGGCCTCCAAGCTGTTGCTCCAACGATTTCTGGAGGAGAATCGCCGCGAGTCCAGGCTCGCGCCGCTCGTGCGCCCGCGCCACCCGCCCTCGCCCTCGCCGCGCGCTGGCACAGGCTGGCGCCGCCGGGCCGACCGGGCAAGCGAGTGGATTGACCGCGTCCTGCCCACGGCACGGACGCTGGAGGAGCTGGACCGGCTCGTGGAGTCGGTGGAGGCCGATGGCCGGCGCATGCCGCCGCTGGTGCGACACTACCTTCGGCTCAACGCACGCTTCCTCGCCGTGAGCGTCGATCCTGACTTCGGCAACTCACTCGACGCCCTGATGGTCGTGGACATCGCCGAGGTCGATCCCCGCATCCGTGCGCGGTACCTGGGCGGCAGCGGGTGAGTTGATGTCTCGCCCACCCCGGCGCTACGCCATCCGCGCCAACTTCACAGCCGTCCCGTAACAGAGCACCTCGGTCGCCGCACCCTGACCGCCGATGTCGGAACCGTCGTAACGGAACCCGATGACGGCGTCTGCGCCCAACTGCGTCGCGTGCTCCACGAGGTGGTTGTACGCATCCTGACGGGCCTGCTCGCACATCTCCGTGTACGCGCCGATGCGCCCGCCGACCCGAATGGCCGAGACTAGAACAGCACCTCGATCCGCAGCGTGCCGATCAAAGCATCCTCCGTCGTCGCAGGACTCCCGCCGCCTGGATTGAAGATGTACTGGATGTCCGGCTGGAGCACGACGCCGTGGCCAAGATCGATCCGATAGAACGCCTCCAGCTGCGTCTCCTGCCCACCCGAGTCGCCGCTGGGTGCGACATACACATTGGGGTTGTCGCTCATCGAGAGCGTGGAGACCATGAAGCCGGCGCTGTCGTTGTCGCGGCCGGGAAGCGGCGCGTGGCAGATCGTGCCCAGGCTCGCGCTGAACGCCGCGGGCGACTGATTTGGGTTGGAGAATCCGAGTTGGCACCACACATCGAATCGCGTGCCGACCTCCTCCGGCGCATGCAAGTCCTGCGTCACCGTGACGTACCCACCCGCAGCATTGTGGACGATGTTGCTGCCGAGATCGGTCTCCGTGAGCGTGTCGCCCGACTGCAGCCACCCGCCAATGGTGGCGTCCCCTCGCCAGCCGTTCACTCGATAGGTCGGCCCGCCCTCGGCGACGAAGTACGGCCCCCAGTCGCCGTCAAACAGCGACCCCGGGCCCCGACTTCCCGTACGAGGTCCGTTCGAGCCGCTCGCCGGATTGAACGCCATGTTCGTGCCGTCGAACACCCCAACTTGCGCCGACCAGCCGCCCGTTTCTGAGGCGGCCAGGTCCTCCGCGCTCTGCCACGACGCCATGACACCCATCGCCGGATTTGGGTAGGTCGGCATGTACCCGAACATGGTGGGCGGCATGGCATCGGCCACCGTGAGGAACGGTCCGGCCACGCGCACCGTCGCAAAGAATCGATTGGCGTCGATCTTCCCGGCTCGTGCGGTCCACCCCGAACCCAGCGCCTGCTCCCACCACAGCTCCGACAGCTGGAAGAGCTGCTCGCCGAGCACCGGGTTGATGACATCCCAGACGCCGTAGTCGCCCACGGCCGATGGGTCGTCACCAAACCAGTCGTAGTACTGAAGGTCCGCAAACACCACGCCGCCCGGCACGAGGTCCAGTGCGCCAAGGTCGGCGGTCACGGTGAGGTCAAGCAGGTAGGCGCCGGACTTGGGGCTCGAGGCGCCACCCGAAGTCGCGCTCAGGTCAAGCGTGGCCAGCAGGTCTACATCGATTGGCGAGGCGACGCGTTCGCCAAGGATCGACACTTCAACCTCTTCACCCCCTTCCGCCACCCCCGGGTGAACCGGCGGTTGCGAGGGATTGGTGCCATCGGACGATGGCAAGGGCTCAGCCTGCGCAAGAACGATCACGCACAGCGCGATGGTTGGGTCGAACATGGCGCGAGTCTAAGTCCACGGCGTGCTCACTCGTGCGCGCGCAGGCACGCACACCCCCGCGCCAATGAAAAGGGCCGGAGAGCGAACGGCTCTCCGGCCCAGGTGTTCAGCGGGACTTTCGCGCCCGATTACTGCGCCGCGACAGCTTCATCGATCGCCTTGCGAAGCGCCTCGGCGCCGCCGAAGCCGACTTCGGTCTTCGTGATCTTGCCATCCTTGCCGATCACGACCAGCGTGGGGATGCCGGTGATGCCGTACTGCTTGGCCAAGTCATCGCCCGACAGCAAAGTCGGGTAGGTGAAGCCTTTGGACTCGATGTACTTCTTCGCGGCGTCTTCCTTCTTCTCCCACACGTTGATGCCGTACACGGCGACGCCCTTGTCCTTGTAGTCGTCGGCGATCTTCTGCATTTCCGGCATCGCCGCCTTGCAGGGCCCGCACCAAGTGGCCCAGAAGTCGAGGAGGACGACCTTGCCCTTGAGCGATGCGAGCGAGACTTCCTCGCCAGCAATCGACTTCAAGGTGAACTCAGGCGCAGCGTCGCCAACCTTGAACTTCAGCTCGGGTTGGCTCATCTCGGCGCCGGCGTCCGGCTCCGCCGCCTTCTTGAAACCCTCCGGCGCGGTGGTGTTGAACATCGCAGACTCAAGCGCCGGGTTCGCCTTGACGGCGGTGTATGTGCTCAGCATCGACATTGCCTCGGTCGGTTGCGAAGAGGCGGTGGTCACGGCCTCGACTCGCCGCGGCAGCGAGTCGCTGTTGGCGAAGGCAATGGTCTCCGTGAAGGTCATGGATTCCGCTTCGTCGCCTTCTCCGAACGATGCCACACGCTCGACCTTGACCACCGTGCACTCGGCGCCGTCCAGCGTCTCCGTCCCAACGGTGGTGGCGGAGGTCAACTTCGGCGCCTCGGGGTCCGACGGATCACTCATCTGGGTTTCCAGCAGCCACTGCGGGAGGCTGGACATGTGCTGTCCGAGGACGAAGATCCACATGTCTCCGTCGCTGGTCTGGAATTCCTTCGTGGCGTTGTCAACCAAGATCGCGTCCTTGCCGTCGTAGGCGCAGCGCCACTCGGGAGTCGCCCCATTGGGGGCCACGAACATCCTGGCGAGTGGGATCTGCTTCCCCGCGACAAACTCCACGGCAAAGGTCACCGGAGCGCCGAATCCTGGCGGAAGCATCTCGGCCGGGACGCCGGTGACCGTCATCGCGGAGTCCAGTTGGAGGGACTTGAGCGAGCGGACAGCGGCGATCCCCTTCTCATAGGTGGCTTTGGCGGCTTCGTCGATCTGCTGGGCCCAGGTTGCCGACGCAACCGCGAGGGCGGTGGTGGAGGTGAGGACAGAAATGATGGCTGGATTGCGCATGGGGGTGGATCTTAGGGCCGCCCGGGTCAAGAAACGAGTCGGGGAATCGTGCCTGAAACAAAGGCAACTGACTTGCTCATGCGGCGATTCACAGTACACTAATGATGTTCCACCAGAGATTTCCTCAGGGAAAGACTGGCCTCCTCCGCCCACGACTCGCTCCGCCACCCGTTTCCGCTCATCCACCACCTCCACAACGCCGCCATGGAACGCAGATCAATCACAACGACCCTCCTTGCCGCCTCGCTGAGCTGCTGGCTCTCGTCACCCGTCCACGCCGGCGAGGTCTTCCTGCTGGGAGCCGTCCCCTACGCCTACGCCTGGTCGGTGAGCGACGACGGACGAATCGTGGCTGGGCAGGACACCGCCAGTTACTGGTACTGGACCCGAGATGAATGGGTGGTCCCGATCTTCGACAGCGTGCCACCCGGCAACGGAGTCGGCGGCCAGCCGCGCATCACGGCCGATGGGTCGAAGATGACCTGCTCGTTCGAGAATCCCGAAACCGGCAAGGTGGAGGCTTCCCTCTACGACCTCGCCTTGGGCGAACACCAGTTCCTCGGCTCTTTCGGCTATGGCTGCGATGCCGAACGCAGCGGCGCCTGGGGCATGTCGCGCGACGGGCAGCATGTGGTTGGGCTCGGCTGGATCATCGGGTGCGACGCGCGCGGCTTCTCGTGGGATGCGTCGACAGGTGAGATGGCCAACCTCGGGACCGTCTTCTTCCTGCAGAGTTCGCGAGCCAATGCGGTGAGCGACGATGGTGGCACGATTTCTGGCTGGAACGACAACTACTCGGGGTACCGGCAAGCCGCGGCGTGGATCAAGAACGCGGAAGGCGCCTTCGTCGAGACCGCGCTCACGGGAACCGGCGGAGTCCCCCTGCGCGAGTCCACCGCGGTGAGTGGCAACGGCCAGTGGGTCTACGGCATCGGCAAGAGCACCCTGGACAACGGCGCGCCATGGCGATGGAGCCAAGCGACGGGTTACCAGGCGATTCCAGGCTCACAATCCTCCAGCGGATCCGTCGGTTATGTCGTTGACGCGAACACCGACGGCTCGCGCGTCCTCTGCTTCTTCGGCATGCTCGGCGGCGGAGGCGGCGCGCTCTGGACGGAAGGCCAGGGCTGGAAGTCGATCGACGACCTCGCGGCCGAGAGCGGCTCGATCGTCCCCGACGGCTGGTCGCTTTCCATGCCACTTGGCATGTCCGAGGACGGCCTGACCATCGTGGGCACGGCGTGGGGGCCGAGCGGTTCATCTCCATTCGTGCTGGACATGCACGAAGGCGTGTGCCAGACGGACCTCGACCAGGACGGCACCGTAGGCGCGTCGGACTTGGCGATCGTGCTCTCCTCGTGGGACATTCTTGGGGGCAGCGGCGACGTGAACTTCGATGGGGTGGTCGACGCTGAAGACCTCGCCGCGGTGCTGGGCACCTGGGGCGACTGCTGAAATCGAAAAGCGGGCTGCACCAGTGAAGTGCAACCCGCTTCGGTTTCGGCCCACGCCGCGCAAGGTCGCGCGACGGTCACGACTCGATCGATGGATCAGCGACCCGCGGCGGCGGTCTTCGTCTGCCGCGTGAGGCTGATCTCCATCATCTTGAACTCCTTGCCCGTCACCGGGTCCGGCATCCACATCTGCTGGGTCTGGTGGTTGGCGTCGGTGCGGGTGGAGACCTCGCGGAAGGTCACGGGGCCCTTCTTCATCGGGCAGGTGTAGGTGTAGGTGATTGTCAAGGTCTTCTTGTCCGACGAGAGCTCGCCCGTGCCGATGGCCATTCCAGTCCCCATGCAGTCCATCCAGACGACCTGGAAGTTGCCGGCGACATTGTCGAAGCCGGTGATGCAACGGCCTTCGAACGGACCCATGCCGGGCATCTCACCCTCGACCTTGCACTCGAAGAACCGGCCGCCGATGATCGGGGCGACCGTGCTGGACGAGTTGCTCACCACGGGATCGGCGCCCGGTGCGGACCACATCGTGCTCGGTCCACTCCACTCGCCGACATCCTCAGCCAGCCACTGGTGCATCTCGCCGGGTTGGGCGGCAGCCATGCAGGCCATCATGTCGGCCTCGGTCATGCCGGGGGGGAGCTGCATGTCCGGCGCCTGGCCCTGCTGAGCGGGAGCAGGGGGAGCCTTGGAGTCCTGGGCAATGACGAACGCGGTGGTGGCAGCGATAGCCACGGCACACGAACCGATGAGAGCGAATTTGTTCATGGAAGTCTCCTTGGAGGGCGAGGGTGGATGTGGGTCGCTGTGAGTCAGTGACCAACAAGTCATTCTAGAAACGAAGTCGTCGCGACACGACGTTGCGGACTTGTCAATCCGGATCTCCTGATGCGATTCGGAGCGCTTCGGCGAGGGACTTCTACCCAACCCAGCGGAACTCGATCGGCGCATCGACCTCCGCCGAAAGACTCTTGTGCACAGGGCAGGTCCAGGCGCAGTTTTCAAGCAACTCGCGCTTGGGGTGGTCCCGCGGGAGCGGAATCGTCAGCACCGTGCGCAACGAAGCAACTCGCCTGGTGCCAGCGGTCGTCATTTCCTTCACCGTCTGTGCCGACGCGCCCTCCAAGGCGATCCCGTGCCTCGTTGCCGCGATCCCCATGATCGTGAGCATGCACGAGCCCAGTGCCGCGGCGACCAGATCGGTCGGCGAAAACGCCTCGCCCTTGCCGTGATTGTCAATGGGCGCATCGGTGATGATCGATTGCCCGCTGGGTCCATGCGTGGCGCGGCAGCGGAGCGATCCCTCGTAGACGGTGGTGACTTCAACCATGCGTTCAGCGTACGGCGGGCGCCGAATGCCGGCTGACCCCTGGAACGATTGCTGCCCCCGTCGCCTTGTCGATCGACCACTGTCCACCCAGCGCCTCCATCCGCGTGCGAAGCAACGCGAGCAGTTCACTCGCGCGGTCCGGCTCCTGCCCCGCGAGGTCGATCGTTTCGCTCAGGTCCAGCCGCAGGTTGTACAGCTCGACGCGAGGACCATCGTGGTACCAGATGAGCTTCCAGTCGCCATCGCGAATGGAGGTGAATGGCTCGATGTCCCGCTCCTTCGACCCCCACTGGTGTGGTTGGTGGACGATGATCGCAGCGGGCCGGTGCACGGTCGTCGATTCGCCTGTGAGCAGCGGCAGCACATTGACGCCATCGCACGGTCCCTCTGCCGGCGCCGCAACGCCCGCCATCGCGAGGAGCGTGGGATAGAGGTCTGTCCCGGTGATGGTCGCAGCCAGCGGCTGTGAGGCGGGCGCGATGCCCGGCCCTGCCGCGATGAACGGCACTCGGGTCCCCCCCTCGCTGGCCGACCCCTTGCCATTGCGCAGCGGCGCGTTGTGCGTGTGGGCGCGCTGGCCATCAGGCGCACGCCCCCTCGCATGCGCACTCAGCCCACCATTGTCGGAGGTGAAGATGATGTAGGTGTTGTCCAGCACGCCCAGGTCTTCGCAGCACCGGACAATCGAGCCCAGCGCGTCGTCGACCGCCGCGACCATCGAGATGTACTTCCGTTCCGGCGGGTCCAGGTCCTTGCCCTCGGAAAGATGGGCGTAGCGATCATCCATCATGATGGGCGCGTGGACGCCGTAGGGGCAAAAGTTGAGCGCGAAGGGCTCCCCGGCGGCGACGGCGCCGGCGATGGCCGCGCAAGACTCGCGGGCGAGCGCGTCGTCCAGCCACACATCGCTCCCGTGATACTTCTCCAGTCCCGGCACATCCCACACGCTCGCTCCCACCTTCGCGGCATCCAGCGGCTCGTTGTTCTGCGCGGCCTGCTTGCCGGCCTCGCTGAAGGCGTGCTGGCCCAGGTACGACGAGGGCGCGCCAGCGGCATGGCCCGCGATGTTGACATCGAACCCCATGTGCAGTGGGTCCGCGCCCGGTGTGTCGCGCGCGCCGAAGTGGGCCTTGCCCGCGTGGATGGTTCGATATCCCGCTGCGCTCAGCAGTGCCGGCCATGTTGTGGGCGACGGCTGCGCGCCCCACCCATTCCAGTCGGGCGCACGCACGCGATCATGCGTGCCGGTGGGCGGGCTGTCCTTTTCCAGCGTCCAGAAAGTGATGTGGGTGCGCGCCGGGCACTGCCCGGTGAGAATCGCCGTGCGGCTGGGCGTGCACACGGGCGCGGCCGCGTGCGCATCGCTTGCCTTCACGCCGCGCGCGGCAAGCGCCTCCACATTGGGCGTGGTGAACCGGAGGTTCACCGGGGTCCGCTCATCGGCGGACAGCATGGGCTCACTCACGTCCTGCTGCCCCATGTCGTCCACCAGGAACAGGATGATGTTGGGGCGAGGTGCCGCCGTGGCCCTCGAGCGCGAGGGCTGGCTGGCACACGATGCGAAGGCGACCAGCGCCACGACCACGCTCCAGCGTGAGGCCTGCATCCCGCGAGTCTAGGGGTCGCTCCTAGACTGGCGGCATGATTGTCGATGCGCTCTCGATGGCACTGGTTGGCGCGATGATTCCCGGCGAGCCCCCGCAGGGGATGGTGCACATTCCCGGCGGAGAGTTTGCGATGGGCAGCATCGACTCGCTCGCGCGACGCGACGAACAGCCCGTCCACCGAGTGCGTGTCGATCCCTTCTGGATGGATGCGACCGAGGTGACCAACGCGCAGTTCGCCGCATTTGTCGCGGCCACGGGATACAAGACTGTTGCGGAGCGGCCTGTCGATTGGACTGCGCTCAGCACGCAGTGCCCGCCGGGCACGCCCAAGCCACCGGACGAGATGCTGGTGCCCGGCTCGCTCGTCTTTTCGCCGACAGAAGGTCCCGTCAACCTCCGCGACTATTCGCAGTGGTGGCGATGGACGCCCGGCGCCTGCTGGAATCACCCGCAGGGACCGGAATCCAACATCGAGGGAAAGGACCAGTACCCGGTCTCGCACATCGCCTACGAAGATGCGGAGACCTACTCGCGCTGGGCGGGCAAGCGATTGCCGCCGGACGCAGAGGGGGAGTTCGCCGCGCGCGGCGGGCTCGCGGGCGCGCGCAATGTGTGGGGCGACCAGCCGGTGGACGCCACTCGCGCCAACACCTGGCAAGGCGATTTCCCCTACCGCAATTCAGGGGAGGATCGATTCGCCCGTGCCGCGCCGGTCAAGTCGTACCCACCCAATGGCTACGGCCTCTACGACATGGCCGGCAATGTGTGGGAGTGGACCAGCGACCTCTATCGACCGGACACCTACGCCACGCGTGTGGCAGACGTTGGCGCCGACGGCGCGACCGGCGTGGCCATCAACCCGCGAGGACCATCAACCGCCCACGATCCCAACACGCCGCTTGCCACCGATGTGCGGACGCATCGCGGCGGATCGTTCTTGTGCAGCGACTCCTACTGCGCCAGCTATCGGCCCAGCGCGAGGATGGCGGCTCCAACGGACACCGCGCTGGAACACCTCGGCTTTCGCTGCGTGAAAGACGTCGAGCCGGCCGCCGCGAGGCCAGCCACGCCATGACCGCCGCTTCGACGCACTTGGCCCGTGGCGACTACCTGCTCGGCGCCGCCGAGATTGAACGCGCGCGCCTGGGCACGCAGCACGACCTGTGGCGTCCGACCGTGCTGTCGGACTGGGACCGCGCCGGATTTGCCGTCGGCATGCACCTGCTGGATGTGGGTGCTGGACCGGGCCATGCGACGAGGGACCTGCTCGAGCGAGTCGGTCCCGGGGGCACGGTGACCGCGGTGGAACGAGCACCAGAATCGATCACCGAACTCCGGGCCCGCTTCGGCAGCGACGCGCGCTGTCGAGTGATCAACCTGGACCTCACCTGCGACGATATTCCGCTGCCTCCAACCGGCATCGGATACGACGGCGCCTGGTGCCGGTGGGTGGCGATGTTCCTCTCGGATGTCGATGGGCTCGTCGGGAGAATCGCCCGATCCCTGAAACCCGGCGGCATCGCCGTCTTCCACGAGTACCTGGAATACCGAACCTACCGGGTGATGCCTGAGGTTCCCGACGTGCGCGAGTTCGTGGAGCACGCCATTGCCGGCCTCGCGCAGTGCGGTGGCGATCCCAACGCGGCGACTCGCGTGCTGGCCGCGCTCGATCGACACGGCCTGGAACTAGTGGCACAGCAAGCGCACCCGGTGACCGCCCGCCCCAACGAAGTGTGGTGGCAGTGGCCGGCCGGATTCATTCGGGTCTTCGTCCCGCGGCAAGTGGAACTGGGGTTGGCCACACCCGAGTGGGCTGAGCGCACGCTCGCGGCCTTGGCGCGCGCCGAACACTCACCCGAGAGCGTGATCGTCGGCCCACTCAACATGGTGCTCATCGCGCGCAAGCGCTGATCGATGACACGCCTGGGGTGTAACCCGATGCCCTCTCGGGAACTCACGTTGATCTAGGGCTCTGACGCGGTGGGATTTTCGAGTTTTTCTCGAAACGGCCACCTCACCAAGGGCCGATCCGGGATCGAGAGGCAGCAGGCAGCAGTTCAGCACGGGCTCCGCCCCAGTTTCCAGCCGAGCCACCCGAGCCACATTGGCTGAAAATGGGATGAGGTCCGATAACCGACCTCCAATGTGGCGCACACTCGATTTTCTGGCTTTCGTCACAACTGATTTGCACGCCGTCCCGCTGCTCTTACCTTTGATAACTCCGGCGTCCACGTGAGTCGCGCGGCGAGTCGTTTGCCCCAGTCCGGACATCATGCAGAGAGCCCGTATGAAAACCCCTGATTCAGGTTCGCGCCGTGCCTCGCTCGCGGCCCTCTTGGCCATTGGCTCCATCGGCGCCATCGGCGCCATTGGCGGCATGAGCCATCGTGCGCTGGGCCAGGTTGATACCGACTGCAATCTCGACGGTGTCAACGATGCACTGCAGTTCGGTCCCAACTACGCCGTGTGGGCACCATCCACACCAAACGACTCGGGCTTGCTTGCCGACCCGTCCGCCTGGTGCCCGAGCACCTTCGACAGCTCCGATCGCCTGATCTTCCAGCACTCCGCCACGGTAGGCGTCGGCGTGGTTGACTTTGACTCATTCTGGGGCGCCGACTCAGTCTGGTTCTATGGCGGCAACTGGAAGCTCCAGGGGGACGATTTGCACTACTTCGACCTCTACGGCAATGACAACCCCGCCGAGGCGCTGCGCATCCAGGACTCACTGACGTGGGACTGCAAGGGCAACATCGGCGGGCCCGCCTTCATCGGGCGATCCGGCATCCCCGGTGCGCTCAGCGTGGTCGGTGGCAGTTTCTATTGCTACTTCGACGTCAACATCGGGACCGAGGCCATTTCCACCGCCACCATCAGCGGCGGCTCCATGAGCGGGCAGGTCATTCGGGTCGGCGCGATCGATTCCAGCACGTCCACCAGCGGGGCGTTGAGCGTGCTGGCTGGCGGCGTCGTCACCACCTTCGACCGCATGGACGTGGCGGACCTGTTGCTGGTCAACGGCCTGGTCAACGGCACCGTGCGGGGGGTCGCGCTGACGCCTCAGGGCGGCGCCGTCCTCACGGGCACCGGCGAGGTGAAGCGGATAGAGACAAACCTCATGCGTGTCGTGCCGGCGCTCGGCCTGGGCGGAGACGGCAAGTTTGACGCCAATCTCCGCGTGAACGGCGCCTTTCTGATGAACGATCCAGACAGCGGGCAGGCTGGCATGCTGGAGATTAGGCCAACTGCCGGCGCGGGCGGCCCGTTGATCGTCCCCTCGGTCAACGCGTCGATCGCCGAGCTCGGTGGCGTGTTGCGAGTGGTCTTCGATGCAGGCGTTCCGACGGAAGTTGATGATGCCCCAATCGTGACGGCGAGCCAGTCGCTGACAGGATCGTTTTCCTGTGTCCAGCCAGTCGGCTTGCCATCCAACCGGACCGTCCGCATTTCAAAGTCGGTCGATGGCTCCGAAGTCCAGATGTCCGTCGTGGCCAGCACTCCGCCACCGGCAGTCGGCATCGGCCAGCCGGTGTCGCTCCAGCGCGTGGCCACGGACGGTCGAACCGCAGACCTGGATGGCGACGGCGACATGGACGTGTTCGTCGCGCTCGAGCAGGACGCCAGTGGGATGTCCGCCGTCCGGCTCCTCAAGACTGAAGCGAGCGGCCAAAGCGTCGCTGGAACCATCACGTTCCCTGGAATGGCTCAGATGGTCACGCCGTTCAAGTTCGTCGGCGACGCGCTCCCCAGCCTGGCCGTGACGCTCGGGGACGCCGACGCGATCGCTTTGCTTCGCAATCTGGGCGATTGGACTTTCTCGGTGACCACCGTGCCGCTGCTTGCGGGCGACAACCCGAGTGGAATTGCCTCGGGCGCCTTCGTCGAAGCCGCGACGGGCCTCCAGTCGGAGCTTGCGGTTGGCTGCCCCGGATCGGCCCGGGTCTACATCCTCGGCGCAGGGACGCAGGGCGCCTACACCGTGATCCGGACCTTCGAGGGGCTTGGTGGCGACATCGTGCGCACGGCGGTCGTCGATGGCACCGGCAAGCAGGACCTCGTCGTGACTGACCGGCTCAGCAGCAAGGTGCGGGCGGTCAGCAACCTGTCCAACCCGCAACAGCAGCCCACCGTTCAGTCGATCGCTCTTCCCTCGCCGCCAGCCGCCCTGTTCATCGCCGACTTCGGCGAGTCGACGCTGTCTCGAAGCTCGGCAATCGTCGCTTTGGAGGGCTCGGATCCCATTCCTGATGATGGAGATCCCCTGATGAACATCGCCATCTTCCGGCCAGGCGTCAACGGACTTCGTGCGCCGGCGCTGCTCTCTGCCGGAAGCGATGCCCGTTCCGTGACTGCGGGCGACGTCGACGGTGACGGGCTCATGGACCTCGGCGTGGTGGCGGCATACGGTGGCGTCGAAGAGGTTCGATTCCTGATGAACACGTCCGATGCCGACGATCCCAGCGGTCCACTCGTGTTCACGGAAGGCCAGGCGATGACCGGGGTCACTCGACCTCGATCCGTATGGATGGCTGATCTCTTCAACAAGGGAATCGCCCAGGTTGTCACCCTCAGCGCCGGCAATCCGCAGGGTTCGTCGCTTGGGCCCGTCTGGGAACAAGGCGTGGGCTCGGCTGGAGGCGGTGGCGGCAGCTGCACCGCCGGTGATGTCGACTGCGATGGCGATGTCGATGGCGGCGACTTGGCTGCGCTCCTTGGATCATGGGGATCGTGCAGCGGATGCGCAGCCGACTTCGACAGCAACGGTTCCGTGGACGGTGGCGACCTGGCCACCGTGCTCGGCAACTGGGGATGATCGCTGAATCCGAATCGGCGCGCCGTCGGCGTCAGGGGCAGTTGCCCCACGCACCAAGAACCGCAGCAAGGTCCTCGCCATCGGTCGTGCCGTCGCCAGTGCCGACCGCCAGCGTGGCCGTGAATACCAGGTCGCCATCGTGGTTGATGTAGTGGTTGAAGGAGTCGGGTGCGGCAAAGACCGTGCCTTCCACCGCCCCGGGGACCGCGTCGCCCATTCGGCACACCAGATCCATGCCGGTGGGACCTGCGCGGAAGATCGCCTTGTTGTTGGTCGTGGTGGAGTCCCCTCCAGCGAGTGTGCTGTAGATCAGCACCTGACCGTTGTTGTTTACCTTCATCGACGACAGGGACATCGAGGAAGACATCGTGCACCCGGCGGTGCCGGGAGCGGCCTGGCCTTCTCGGGCGAGCTGGCTCCAGGAGCCGGGGGCGCCGACCCAGCACATCGTGTCGTCGGCAGCGACCGCGCCACCGCCATTCATGTTTCCGGAGATGAAACACGATCCATTCGGCGCGCCGGTGGTTGAGGAGTTCAGCCCGTTGACGCCCGACGAGAAGTTGAAGACTGCGCCATCCGGGCCGCCACTGAGGACCGCGGAGCCGTCACGGGCACACAGCTGGAACGCTCCGGGTTGGCCGAAGAGGATGACGCGAGCATTCGCGGTCGTGACATCGGCGCCACCAAGCTTGCCGGTGAAGTACATGCTTCCGTCATCGGCGATGGTCGGGTTCCCGAACTGGTTGGGGACCCACACATACTGGGGGAATCATGGCACGCCGGCGTCGGCGGTGCTGGCAACGAAGTCCCATTGCGCACCGGCGCCAGCGAACACGGCGCTGGTCAGTCCGGCAACGAGGGCGGAGGCGAGGACGGTGGTGGAGTTCATCGGTGGTTTCCTTGGATTGGAGGGTGGACAATGACGAAATGGACTCGTCTGGGCACGAACATGGTGACACAAGTTTCGGCTCTCCACAACTTTCCCTGAGGAAAATCGTGGAAAAACTTTCCAGATCGCATTCTCGCGCTAGATTGTTGGTGGCGACAGGAAGCCGCCTCTCCCAATGAATCCCACGACAGATATCAAGTCCGCCGAACTGGATGCCGAAATCGCCATTCATGGTGTTATCGGGCGTCTCCGTGGCTCCCTGATCGCGTTGTTCGCGGATGTTGGTGCTCCTGCTGACAAGCCCCAGGAAGTATCCCGGCGATACGGCCTCAACAAAAACCTCACCTGGAAGGTGGCTCGCATTCTGCGATCGACTGATCCCTACGAGGCCGTGGGCCTCCTCCCTGGGCCGGAAGGGATGGAGTTGCTCCTCAAGGGACTCCAATCGCACACGACCAACGCGGCCGCGATTGACTCTGTCCGAACGGCGTACTCCGCCGCGCGGACCTTGCTCGGCCGCGTCGTCAAGGATCGCGGCGAACTGGAAGTCTTCATCGATGGGATGCGGTCTGACAGCGACCTGGCTCAGGCCCGCCGACTGGCGTTTCGCGGGAACAGCGGTATCTACGGCGTCCAGGTTCGGGTCCGCATCGCAGCCCAGTTCCTCTTCCCCAATACGGAAGACGGAGTGCAGATCGACGCCATCGTCGCGGCAGGCGTGCTTGGAATCCGGCGTCTGCGACCCAACGTGATGTTCCCGCTCTTCACCACCAGCACCGGAGGTTCCGGGTCCCATCCTGATCAACCGATCAGCGGCAAGTTCCCACTCACCGATGATTCATCCGACGGATCGGATCCCTCGTCGTGGCTCTTGGACGAGTTCTCCACGATTTCCGCGGACGAGTTGCAGAAGACCGCCGGCACCCAGTCTGCCCAGCTGGCGCTGGCTACGGGACCAGTCGGCCGAGCAGCCGAGCGCGACCTGGTGTTCGGGAGCCGTTTCCGCCGACTGGCGAAGTTTGTCGCGTCGGAACCGGATGAGCGGATGGAACTCTCCACCGCCATCAGCCTGCCTTCAGAATGCACCCTGGTCGATGTCTTTGTCCACCGCAGCTTCTGTCGGCATCACGATGCAACGGCGGATGTCTACTTGACCCCCAGCGGGCCCCTGCCACCAGCCGGTCCCCGCCGGGACAGCGTTCGGCTCCCCCTCGATCCGAGGGTGGTGAGCATTTCCTGCACTCCGAGTTCGGTAGCGACCACGCACATGAAGGAGTACCCGGCGTTGGTGGCCTTCCTCGCGTCGCGAACCGGATACGCGCCGGAGGAGTTCCGCGGATTCCGCGTCGAGCTTGAGTACCCACCGGTGCCATCCACGCTCTTGGTCGGGTTCCCGCTGCCGCAGCCGTAGCAGCTCGCCCCGTGGCGAGGCGCCGGTCCGATCCCGCAAGGCTGGCCTGCTGCAGGTAACCTCCCCGCCCCAATGGACGAGCTTGCTTCCGGACTGCGCTCCCGCATCGAATCGAAGTCGGCGATCATCGGCATCGTTGGCCTGGGATACGTCGGCCTCCCGCTGGCGCGTGCCGTCCTCGACGCCGGCTACCAGGTCATCGGCTACGACATCGACCAGTCCAAGATCGACGCCATCAAGGCTGGTCGACCCTACATTCATCATCTCGGGCAGGAGTTCTTCGACCGCCTGAAGTCGCAGGGATCGTTCGAGGCAACGACGGATGCCAGTGCGTTGGCTCGCGCCGATGCGATCTTGCTGTGCGTGCCAACTCCGCTGGGTGCGCACAAGGAGCCGGACTTGACCTATGTCCTGGACTCCACGCGGCTGGTGGCCAAGACCCTTCGCAAGGGGCAACTGGTGGTACTGGAGAGCACCACCTATCCCGGCACGACGCGTGACGAGATGGGTCCGATCCTGGACGCCACCGGACTCAAGCGCAACGAGGACTACTTCCTCGCGTACAGCCCCGAGCGCGAGGATCCGGGAAGCGCGGGCCGCAGCGCCGCGGTCATCCCCAAGCTGGTGGGTGGCACCGATCCAGTCAGTGGCCAGATCGCCCTCGAGCTGTATAAGCGGATCGTCGCATCGGCGCACCTGGTCTCCACCGCCGAGGTTGCTGAATCCGCCAAGCTCCTGGAGAACATCTTCCGCTGCGTGAATATCGCGATGGTCAACGAGCTCAAGATGGTCTTTGACCGGATGCACATCGACATCTGGGAAGTCATCGCTGCCGCCAGCACCAAGCCATTCGGCTTCATGCCTTTCTATCCAGGTCCGGGGCTGGGTGGGCACTGCATCCCCATCGACCCCTTCTATCTGACTTGGAAGGCCAAGGAGGTTGGGTTGCCCACTCGCTTCATCGAGCTCTCCGGCGAGATCTACACCCACATGCCGCACTGGGTGGTCGACAAGGTGCAGGCCGCGCTCAACGACCACGGCAAGGCCGTGAAGGGGGCCGACGTCCTGGTGCTGGGAGTGGCCTACAAGAAGAACATCGACGACGGCCGCGAGACTCCCGCCGCCGAAATCATCGAGTTCCTGATCGAGCGCGGCGCCCGAGTCGGCTACCACGACCCGCACATCCCGCGTTTCCCGCGGATGCGCGACCATGACATCGTGCTGCACAGCGAGGCGTTGACCCCCGAGCGGCTCGCTGCGGCCGATGCCGTGGTGATCGTGACCGACCACGACGCCGTGGACTACGCGGCCGTGGTCAAGCACGCGAAAATGGTCGTGGACACCCGAAACGCGGTCCGGGCGGCGGGGGTCACATTGCCGGACCCGTCGGGCGCAGGCCCGCGCGTCGTGGGCGCCTAGTCCACACGCCTCCGGATCACACGGGCCCGACCCCCCCCCACTGCTACACTCCCCCGACTCGGAACCCACCATGCGTACCACCCTGTCCATCGCTCTTCTGGCCGTCTCCTTCGCCGGGATTGGGTGCGAAACCCAACCGACCGCGACGCAACTGAGTGGTGGCAAGCCGCTCCCGACGGACTGGTTCGCCCTCCCCACCACGGACAAGCGCCTCACTGAACTTTCGCCGCCGATTCGGGCTCAACTGGAATCTGTCCGCGCGGAAATGGAGGTTGAGCGGGAGAATCAGCTTGGCTTGGTGAACCCCGAGGGACAGGTCATTTACACCTATTCCCGGGCTCTCGACGCGCGGATCGCCGCCGCGAATGCCGATTGCAGCTCGAACTACATGGCATCGTGGACCGTGGTGTCCAAGAACCTCTCCCCGGAGATGGATGGCCTTCTCCAGACCTGGGACGGCTACAAACTCAACGACTCCAACATCAAGGACCTCGACCGCCGCGGCCTTCGCGATGATTGGGCGCGGATCTGGATGATGGACACCCCCAGCACGCTCAATGCGGCACCCGTTGGGAACCTCACCGGCAATCCCTGACCTCGAGGGTTTGTTACCGGCTCGACCGGACGGAGGACTGCTCTAGGTCCGCTTCTGGACCGCCAGACCGGCGTTCTGCCGGGGTGGTCTTTGCCGGGACAGGTCTGCCGGAACGGGTATGCGGGGCCGGTCTGCCGGACCGCGGTCTTGTGAGATCTTTGCCGACTTTCCGGACTTCGGTTGCTCGGGGCCGATCCGGTGATATCGTTGAGCAGCCATTCAGGGCACGCTGTGCCTTCGAGGGGTTCTGGGAAAGGGCTGAACGACAGGTCTTGGAGGATCGGAAACGGGCGTCGGCTTGGAGAGCCGATGTGTGCGCGGCACGAGCCGTGGCTTCCCCAGTTCCCCCGCCCCAGGAGTCCCTCCATGTCCCCTTCAACGCTGACCCTCACCATCGTCGCGGCATCCGGCGCTGTTCTCGTCGCGCCCACCGCGTTCGCCACCACCGTCTCGCCGATCCTGACGGAAATCCGAATCGACCAGAGCGGTTCGGACAATGATGAGTTCTTCGAGATCTACGGCGATGCCGGAGCTTCACTGAATGGCTGGTCATTGATCACCGTCGGCGACGCCTCGGCCGACTCATTCGGCTACATCGAAAACGTCGTGAACCTGAACGGCCTGTCGTTCGGCTCCAACGGCGTGTTCGTCGGCACCGAGTCAACATTCACGCAGTCAATCGACCCACTCGCCAGCAGCGGCGTGTTTGGCGCGACGGGCCTCAATTTCGAGAACTCCGACAACGTCACGTTCATGCTCGTCTACGAGTTCTCGGGCGCGATCGGCAGCGACATCGACACGAACAACGACCGCATCATGGATGCGTCCTACTGGTCTTCCCTCGGTGACTCGGTCTCGCTGGTCGTGCTCCCCGGCGCAGGTGACGGCTACTACGGCGCCGCCTCGGTCGGCCCCGACGGCACGTTTGTCCCCGGCCACGTCTACCGCGACGGCTACGGCGCCTGGCAGATTGGCGCCTTCGCCTTGGGCACCAACGACACGCCCGGCACCTATGTCCCAATCCCCACCCCGGGCGCCATGGCGCTCCTTGCCGTGGCGGGCCTGGGTCGACGGCGCGCGCGTCGCTGATCCCAGGCGGGTCCGCGGGCAACTTGGATCACCCGCTTGACTGCGGGACTCACGTGAAGTGCGGAGATTGGTGGTGGCTCGCCACCCATCTCCGCATTTCAGTTTCCACATTTGCGATTGGGCAGTTCCAGTCTTCTTGGGGGCGGGCGCGGCTCCCAGTGATCCGAGTCGCCGGCTCGCGGATCACCGGAGTCGACCCATCGGGCATCGGTCTATATTCCCTCCGCCCCGCGGTCGATCGGCATCAAGTTGATGTCGGGACGGCGAGGCAGGCCACGCTCCCGCTGGAGGCAACCGACCGATGGAATCGTTCATGCATGCGCTCGACGCAATCAACGGCGTGCTCTGGCACGATTTCGTGCTGTATGTGGTGCTTGGCGTAGGCGTGCTCTTTACGTTGTGGTCGGGATTCAGTCAGTATCGAGCCTTGACGCACGGGGTGAGCGTGATCCGAGGCAAGTACGACCGCAAGGACGATCCGGGAGCGATCAACCACTTTCAGGCGCTCTCGACGGCGCTTTCCGGAACGGTGGGGCTTGGAAACATCGCGGGCGTGAGCGTGGCGGTGTCGTTGGGCGGACCGGGAGCGATCTTCTGGATGTGGGTGGTGGGCGCCGTGGGAATGGCGCTCAAGCTGACCGAGGTGACGCAATCGATGATGTTCCGGGATGTCTCGGACCCAGAGAACCCACAGGGAGGACCGATGTGGGTCTGCAAGAACGGGCTGGCCAAGATCTCGCCCGCCCTGGCGCCCCTCGGATGGACGCTCGGCGCGATCTTCTGCGTGACGGTCATCATCTCCACCTTCACCGGCGGCAACATGTTCCAGGCTTGGAACGTGGCCAAGATCACCGCGACCTATGTCCCGTCGATGTCGTCGCTGGTGGTGGGCGTCATCCTCACGGTGCTGACGGCCGCCGTCATCATCGGCGGGATCAAGCGCATCGGCTCCGTGACTGGACGCCTCGTGCCATTCATGTGCGGGCTGTACTTCATCGCCGCCGTCGTCATCCTCGCGATGAACGCAGGTGCCATTCCCGCGGTCCTCAAGACCATCGTGCTGTGCGGCCTGCCACCCGCGCTGGGAGGCGAATCGGGCAATCCCGAGGGCGCCTTCCTGGGCGGCACATTCGGATACGCCTTCCTGTGGGGGATGAAGCGCGCACTGTTCTCCAACGAAGCGGGCCAGGGGTCCGCCCCGATCGCGCACTCCGCTGCGAAGACCGACGAACCCGTCCGCGAGGGCGTGGTGGCCGGACTGGAACCCTTCATCGACACGCTGGTGGTGTGCACCGTGACGGCGATGGTCGTGATGGTGTCGGGAGCGTGGAATCGACCCGCCGCGGCGATGTTTGCGACGACGCCGAGCATGGTCCAGGCGCACGGCGACGACGGACAGCCGATCCCGGGCGCGTGGGTGCCAAGCACCTCCGAACTCCCCGCCAAACCTGGTGCGGAAGCCGCGATCTCCAATGTGTGGCGCGACAACGATGGACTCTTCGTGCTGGTGACTGGCGATGTCGATCCCAACACTGGGCGCGACCTGCACCGCGTGATGGGCGAGGTCCACCACGGCGAGGGCGACGGTGACGCCCTACTGATCAAGTGGGAGCCGTACGAGTCCGAAACGGCCCCCGTCGTGGCCGGTCCCGAAATCCATCTTTCGCTCCCCGGCTCCAGCCTCACGGGCTATGCGTTTGACCGAGCGATTCCCGGGATGGGCATGTGGATCGTGACGCTGGCCTCCTGGCTCTTCGCGCTCTCCACGATCATCTCGTGGAGCTACTACGGCGAGCAGGCCACCGTCTTCCTGGCCGGCAACAAGTGGGTCTTCCCCTACAAGTTTGTCTACTGTGCTGCCGTGCTGGTGGCGTGCATCCCAGGGTTCATCAAGACCGATGCGGAACTGGATGCCTTCACCGCGCTGGGCACGGGCGTCATGCTCTGGGCCAACATCCCGATCATGCTCATCTTCGGGCCGATCGCGATGCGCGCGTACAAGGACTACATCCGCAGGCTGGATGCCGGCGAGATGAAGGGCCACGGCTACCCGGAGATCACTGACGTGGCGGGCGGGCGGGACGTCAGGTAGGACTTGGCCTGGACATCGGGCCCTGGGCAGGTGGCTCAGGGCCCGCGGCCCGCGGGATCTGGCGCAGGTGGTTCAGGGCCCGCGGGATCTGGCGCAGGTGGTTCGAGGCCCGCGGGATCTGGCGCAGGCGGTTCAGGGCCCGCGGGATCTGGCGCAGGCGGTTCTAGGCCCGCGGGATCTGGCGCAGGTGGTTCATTTGCCTTTTTGCCTTGACGGGGGAGGAAATGAGTGGAAAATCCCTCACTTTTTCCCCCGTCAAGGCATTTTGGGTCATCGAACCGCATCGTAGAGGGCGCGGACGGCTCGAGCCCAATGCATACCGACGTGTGCCTTGTTCATGGGCGTGCCCAGATCGCGCGTGCGTCTCTATCACCGGCACAAGCACGGAACGCGCCGAGCTCGATCAGCCACCCAACACCCTCCCGCCCCGCCCCAACACCCCTCCCGCCCCGCCGCAGCCGCCCCGCCGCCGCCCCGACGCCGCCCCGACGCCGCCCCGCCGCGACGCGACGCCGCACCCCCACGCGCGGTCACGCACTCTTCTTTGTGAATCGCTCCCGAATGTTTTCGATCACCACGAAGAGCACCGGCACGACCAGCTGGTCCACCAGGGTGGAGCCAAGCATGCCGCCCAGCACGACGGTGCCGATCGACTGGCGGCTGTTGGCGCCGGCGCCGGTGGCGATCGCCAACGGCAGGATGCCGAAGATGAAGGCGAAGCTGGTCATCAGGATCGGGCGCAAGCGGATGTGGCTGGCGTTGACGGCTGCGTCCAGGATCGACTCGCCGGCCTCGCGCCGTGACTTGGCGAACTCCGTGATGAGGATGGCGTTCTTCGCCGCCAGGCCCACCAGCATGACCAGGCCGATCTGCGCGTAGGTGTCCAGCGCACGGTGGCGAAGGTGGAGTGCGATGAGTGCGCCCAGGACGGCGAAGGCCACGGCCAGCAGCACATTGAACGGGAGCGCCCAGCTCTCGTACTGCGCTGCGAGCAGGAGGAACACGGCGACCAGCGCGAGCGTGAAGATGATCGGCGCGTAGCCGGCGGACTCGATCTCCTGCAGCGTGGTCCCGGTCCACTCGTAGCCAATGCCGTCGGGAAGCGTGGCGGCGGCCACCTGTTCCGCCGCGTGGATGGCGTCGCCCGACGAGTACCCGGGTGCCGGCGATCCGTTCACCTGCACCGTGTTGTACGCGTTGTAGTGCATGGCGTTGTTGGTGCCGGCGCCCAGCTCGGCGGTGCAGAACGACGCCAGCGGCACCATCTCCCCTTGCTTGTTGCGGACATACATCATGAGGGCGTCGCGGACGGTGAGTCGCTGGCCGGCCTCGGCCTGCACCATGACGTTGTAGACCTGGCCGAACTCGTTGAAGTTGTTGATGAACGCCTGGCCCAGCGTGTCGCCCAGCAGCGAGAACACGTCGGAGATGCCAACGCCCAGGAGTTCCGCCTTGGTGCGGTCGATCTTGAGGGTCACGACCGGTGCATCGTTGGCAAACGGCGTCATGATCCTGGAGACTTCGGGTCGCTTCTCAAGTTCGCCGATGAAGTCACCGGCCGCGTCCGCGAGCACGCCGAAGCCCTGCCCGTTGATGTCCTCCAGCTGCAGCTGGAATCCCGCGACGGTCCCCAGTCCGGGAATCGGCGGCGGTGCAAACGGGAACGCTTCCGCCTCGGGGATCATCATGAGCTTGGGATACACGCGCTCGATGATCGCCCGGATGTTCTCGGTGACGGGGTCCCGCTCCTCCCACGGCTTCAAGACCACGATCACGAAGGCCGCATCCGTCTGGGGGACAGAGGTCAGCATGTTGAAGCCGTTGATCTGGATGACATTCGCGACGGCGGGGTCTTCCTTCACCAGCGCCATCACCTGGCGGGACACCGCCTGCGTCCGGTCCAGCGACGAGCCCAGCGGCAACTGCGTCCCGACCATGTACCAACCCTGGTCCTCGTTGGGCACGAAGGCGGTCGGTGTCCGCGACAGCAGCAACACGATCGCCACGACGGCGACTGCGAATCCGCCGACGACGTAGTACCAGCGATGGCCAAACCATCGCACCACGGCCGCGTACCAGTGGCCGAAGCGGTCGAACTGCTGGTTGAAGACCACGAACGGGCGCCAGGTCGCATGGTGTGGCTTCTTGAGGAAGATGCCGCAGAGCGCCGGTGAGAGCGAGAGCGAGTTGATCGAGCTCAGCGCGATGGAGAACGCGATCGTGAGCGCGAACTGGTTGTACAGCTGCCCGGTGATGCCTGGCATCATCGCGGCGGGGATGAACACAGCCAGCAGCACCAGGCTGGTGGCGATGATCGGTCCCGCGACCTCGTGCATGGCGCGCTCGGCCGCCGTCTTGGCGTCGGGAGCGCCCAGCTCCATCTGCCGGTAGACGTTCTCGACCACGACGATGGAGTCATCCACCACCAGGACAATCGCCAGCACCAGGCCCAGCAGCGTCAGCGTGTTGATCGAGAACCCGAACGCCTCCATGAAGGCGAAGGTGCCGATGATCGACACCGGGATCGCGATCATCGGGATCAGCGTGGCTCGCCAGTCCTGGAGGAAGATGAAGATGACGAAGAGGACCAGGAGGCCCGCCTCGATGAGCGTCTTGACCAACTCATCCAGCGACGCGGACACGAACTTCGTGGAGTCGTAGATGACCTCGTACTCCACACCGGCGGGGAAGTACTTGCTCAGGCGCTCCATTTCGGACCGCACGGACTCCGCCAGGCTGAGCGCATTGGCGTCAGGCAGCTGGTAGATGCCGATCGTCGCGGTCGCGCCGCCGTTGAGGTTGGACTCGGTGAAGTACTGGTACGACCCCATCTCCACGCGCGCGACATCCTTCAGGCGCACGATGGCCCCGTCGCTCCCGGCACGGATCACGATGTCGCCGAACTCTTCGGCGGTGGTGAGCCGTCCCTTCGTCACCAAGTTGAGCGTGAACACCGGGTCCGCCGCCATGGGCATCGCGCCCACCTGCCCCACGGCGGCCTGCAGGTTCTGGCTGCGCACGGCGTTGGTGATGTCGTCGGTCGACAGGTGCAGCGCCGCCATCTTGGTGGGATCGACCCACACCCGCATGGAGTACTGGAGCAGGCCAAAGACCGTGACCTGGCCCACGCCACTCAGCCGCGTAAGCGGGTTTTCCACCACGATGTTGGCGTAGTTGGTGAGGAAGTCGCTGTCGTACTCGCCGTTTGGCGACACCAGGTTCACCACCAGCACCATGTTGGTCGATTGCTTCGTCACCGTGAGGCCGACGCGCTGGACCGATTCCGGCAGCTGCGGGATCGCCTGCTGCACTCGGTTCATCACGTCGACGGCGGCCATGTCCTCATCGGTGCCGACTTCAAAGGTGACCGTGACCTGGCTCAGGCCGTTGGCGGTGCTCGCCGAGGACATGTAGAGCATGTCTCCCGCGCCGTTGATCTGGAGTTCCAGCGGAAGCGTGACCGTCTCCGCGACCGTTTCCGCGTCGGCACCGTTGTAGGTGGAACTCACCTGCACGGTGGGTGGGACGATCTGCGGGAACTGCGCCACCGGCAGGATCGCCATCGCGATCACGCCGGCGAGGACCGTGATCATCGCGATGACCGACGAGAAGATCGGCCGGTGGATGAAGAACTTCAGCATCGATCAGTTCCCAGCCTTGCCGTGCGAAGTGGACGACCCGGTGGTCGGCGACGCCACCGCCGGCGGCGCCACCGCCGGCGGCGACGACGTTGCCGATGCCGTGCTGGAGTGCGGGTCCGGTCGCGGGGACGCCGCGATACCCGGCTTGTTGACGGTCCCGGCCGGGGCCTCCATCACCTTGCTTCCCTCTCGCAGCTTTTGCATGCCGGCGACCACCACCCTGTCGCCCGCCGCGAGGCCGGAGGCGATGACCGCTTCCCCGGCACTGCGCTGCGGGACCGTCACCCTCACCGAGCTCACGGTGTTGTCGGGCGCGACCTTCCAGACAAAGAGTTCCGTCTCGCGGGCCCAGAGCGCGGCGACGGGGATGAGCACCGCCGAGTTCATGACGCTGAGTTGCACGCTGACTTCGCCCAAGGCCCCCTGCACGAAGACGCCGGCCGGATTGGGGAACTCCGCCCGCATCAGCATGCTGGAGGTGGTCTGCCCCACCTCGTTGTTGGTGAAGACGACGGAGCCCTGGGCGGAGGGTCCGGCCATGCCGTACTGGACCGATGCCGGGAGTGCCCCCGCGGCAAGGAGTGTCTCGTACCGTGGCCATTCGGTCGCGCTGGGGCTGAACTGCGCCCACATCGGCGTGGTCTGCACGACCAGGTTCAGGTCCGTGTTGTAGCCCGGGCCGACCATCGAACCCTCAAACTCCTGGCTCTTCCCCAACTTGCCGTCCATCGGGGACGCGATCGTGCAGTACGACACATTCAGTGCCTGCAGTTCCACCTGCGCTTGTGCGCTCAGCACCTGCGCCGTGGCCTCCTTGGCCTTGGTGACGAGGTTGTCAAAGTCCTGCCTGCTCATCGCGCCGACCTCGACCAGCGGGGCATTGCGCTGGACCTCGCTGTCGGCAAACTGGCTGGCGGCGAGCGCCGAGGCCAAGCTGGCTTCCGCCGAGGCCAGTTGTGCCTTGTACTGCGCCGGGTCGATCCGGTACACCACATCTCCCGCCTTCACCATCGACCCATCAGGAGTTTCCTGCGGCATCAGGTAGCCGGCGACGCGCGCGGTCAACTGCACCGGGCGCGGCGATTGGAAGACTGCCGGATAGGAGTGCACGATCGGCAAGTCCTTCGCGACGGCCACGGCCGTCCGCACCGGCACCTCGGCCAGGACTGGAGGCTTGAAGGGCTCCGGTCCGCAGGAGACCATCGAGAGCGCGAGTGTCATCGAGATGGGGAACGCGAACGCGGGGCCCCCGGTGGTCGGCGTGAGCAACTTCATGATTGTCCCTTGGTGGTCGATGGTTCGGTGGGCACGATCGGAGTGGGGATCGGCTCGGATGCTGCCGTCGGGGGCTTCCAGCCGTCCTCGACGTGGTCAGGCTTTTCCTTGAGGATCGCGGCGGCATCCTCGGACAGGGTGGCCGTCTCCCACCCGCCCCCCAGTGCCTTGTAGAGCGAAACGATGTCCTGCGCCGCCAGGCCCTGTGTCTGTGCGACGGCATCCTCGACGTCAGCCAGCGTGTTCGCGATGGACAGGAGCGTGGTCAGGTCGGTGAGGCCTTGCTCGAACTGGAGCACGGCAAGCGCAAACGCCGCTGCAGCCGAGGTCAATGCGCGCTGCTGCAGTTCCAAGGCTTCTTGGGACTGCCCCACCGACGAGGCCGAGGACTCCACGTCCGCGAGGGCCGTCAAGACCGCATTGCGATAGTTGGCCAGCGCCTCCTCGGATCGAGCCTTGGCCTGCGCCACCTGCGAGTTCACGCGGCCACCCGCAAACACGAGCCAGTTGATCGATGGACCAAACGAGTAGGCCTCGTTGGAGATGTCGCCGAGCCCCTTGACGGTGTTGGACGAAATGTAGAAGTTGCCGCTGAGCGACAACGACGGAAGGTGCAGCGCTTCGGTTGCCGCGATCGTCGCTATCGAGGCGTGGTACTCGCGCTCGCGCGCCTGCACGTCGGCTCGACGCTCCAGCAGCGACGCGGGGATGCCGATGGAGAGCACCCCTGGTCCATCTGGAATCGCCCCAGGTGAGGCCAAGAGGCGCTCCATCATCGGCGCGGTGGTCGTCCCGCACAGCACGGCGAGCGTGGACACGGTCGAGTCATAGGCCGCACGCAACTGCGGCAACTGAGACGCACTCATGTCCAGCTCGGCGCTGGCTTGGTCCAGGCTCATCTGGTCGGCGGTGCCGTGCTGGACCTTGAGGGCGACCAGGTCCACGGTCTGCTGGAGGTTCCCCACCACGGACTCGGCCACCTCGATCCGCGCCTGCAGCGTTCGCGCCTGGATGTAGGTCGATGCAATCTGCGCCCGGATGGAGACCATGAGGCCGCGGAAACTGTCGAGCGTGGCATTGGCACCCTCCGTGGCCGCCACCACCTGGTTCCTGACCTTGCCCCAGATGTCAATCTCCCACGACGACATGCCCACGCCGTAGGCATAGACGTCGTACGGCGAAACGTCCACCCCTTGCGCCGCAACCTGCGTGATGTTCACCTTCTCGCGCGCGTACTTTCCTCCCAGCCCCACACTTGGCCAGAACTCGCTCTCGGTGATGCCTACTCCTGCCCACGCCGCCTTGACATTGGCCAGCGCGGCGGCGAGGGACTGGTTGGCCTGGTCTCCATCACGAATGAGTTCCGTGAGGAGCGGGTCATTGAACTGGGCCCACCACTCGCGCAGTTCTGGATCAGCCGGCGGCGTGGCGACTGCGGACCCGGCGACGAAACCGCCTGGCAGATTCTCGCTTGGGGCGACGTACTTTGGCCCAACATCGCAGGCGGCCAGGGCGAGTGCCACGGCAAGCGCCACGGCAAGCGCCACGGCACGAGTCCCAAGAGGAGTCCCGGGGATCGTTTCAGGGAATGATGTCCGGCGGCGGCTCGAATCCTGGCCCGCGCTCGTGGGATTGCGCATGGGCGGCGAGGCTAGTCGAATGGACTGCGACAGAGTCATGCACCACCTCCACCCGCGAGCGGGACCAGGACTTCAAGCGTCGTGGGACCGGCGGCGCTGGTGCACTCGATCCGGACTCGGCGGACAACGGACTCCTCCGTGTGACTCTTGGCGGAGATATTGAGAGTCACGCGAGCTCCCGCCGGAACGGTGAACGGCGGCAGCCCAAGATCCGTGTTCACCACGGTGCTGACGGTGGGTCTCATTCGGGTGACTTCGACAGGGCCGGGACCGATGTTGCCGAGCACGACAATCGCGTCGCGCACGCGCATGGCGCCGCTCCCCTCCACCCGTTCCGTTCCCAGCTCGACCGACTCGACGCAGAGTGGAACGGCTCGTGCCGGGACGCTGGGGATGGTTGGCCCGCCATTGACCGCGCCACACGACACGAGTGCCGTGGGGGCGCACACGGCGAGGGTGACCGCCGTCGAGAGGAGGCCTGTTTTCATCGGCCAAGCGTAGGCGTCCTCCATTCTGGAGAATCCGGACCTTCTTGTAGGATTCCACACTTGCCGCTCCAGCCGCGCCCAGCGTTCTTGCCCTTCTGCCGGCCCTCGATCACCGAGGAAGACATCGCGGCGGTGACCAGCGTGCTCCGTTCCGGCTGGATCACGACGGGGCCGCAGGTGGCGGCCTTTGAGGACGCCATTCGCGAGCGCACTGGCGCCCCGGAGGCGCTGGTGTTCATTTCGGGTACCGCGGCGATGCACGCCTTGCTGACCGCCCTGGGGATCGGCCCAGGTGATGAGGTCGTGACACCCAGCATGACCTGGGTCAGCACCTCCAACCTGGTGGAGATCCTGGGTGCCAGGAGTGCCTTCGTGGACGTCGACCGGGACACGCTCCTCGCCTCGCCGGATGAGATTTCGCGCTCGATCACCCCTCGGACCAAGGCGATCATCCCCGTCCACTACGCCGGCGCGCCTTGCGACATGGATCCGATCCGTGACGTGGCCAAGTCGCGCGGCATCCACCTCATCGAGGACGCAGCGCATGCGATCGGCACGCAGTACCGCGGCCGGGAGATCGGCGCGGAGGGCACCTGCGTCTTTTCGTTCCATCCGATCAAGAACATCACCTCAGGCGAGGGTGGCGCGATCACCACGCACGACCGTGCGCTCGCCGCCCGCCTCCGGCAGCTTCGGTTCCACGGCCTCGCCGCCGACGCCTTTGAGCGCGGGCAGCAGGGACGAAGCCCGCAGGTGGAAGTGCAGGAACCCGGCTTCAAGTTCAACATGCCCGACATGAACGCGGCGCTGGGAGTGAGCCAGCTCCGGCGCCTTGACGCGCTCACGGAGCGCCGTCGGGACCTCTGCCGCCGGTACACGCGACTGCTGGCCGGGATTCCCGGGGTCGAGCCATTGGGCGAGCCGTCGTGGCCCCACCGCCACGCGCACCACCTCTTCATTGTGCGGGTGCTCCCCGAGGAGGCTGGGCTCGCCCGCGATGAGTTCATGGCTCGACTCAAGGAACTCAACGTCGGCACCGGGCTGCATTTCAAGGCGGCGCATGTCCATCGTTGGTACCGCGAGCACCGGCCTGTTGCCTCCGGCACGCTGCCGAACACCGAGTGGAACTCCGAGCGGATATGCACCATCCCGATGTTCCCCGGCATGACCGAGGCCGACCAGGACTTCGTGGTCGCCGCGATCCGACAGGTCCTGGATGCTGCAGGCCGACCGTCCACCGCACCCCCGACGCCGACACCGTGCGTGGCCCAAGGATCCTGAATGAAGCCGAGCGTTTCCATCGTCATCCCGGTCTACAACGAGATCGACAACCTTCCCGAGCTTGTTCGGCGCGTGGTCGCCGTCGGCCGGTCCCTGGGCCGGCCCTGGGAACTGGTGCTGGTCGATGACGGCAGTCGCGACGGAACGACCGAAGCCCTTGGACAGCTGGCCGGGGCGCACCCGGGCGAAGTCAAGTCGCTCATCCTGAATCGCAACTACGGCCAGCACAATGCGATCCTCTGTGGGTTTTCCTTCGCCCGCGGCGAGATCCTGGTCACGCTGGACGCCGACCTGCAGAACCCGCCCGAGGAGATCCCGCGCCTGGTGGAGGCGATCGATGCCGGCAACGATGTCGTGGGCACCGTCCGCGCCGACCGGCAGGACACGCTCTTCCGCCGGTGGCCCAGCCTCTTCATCAATCACCTCGTGCGCGCCACCACCGGCGTCATGATGCACGACTACGGCTGCATGCTCCGCGCCTACCGTCGCCGCGTGGTGGAGGCCATGCTCTCGTGCCGTGAGCGGAGCACCTTCATTCCCGTGCTCGCCAACATGTTCGCGAAGCGGACGGCGGAGATCGAGGTGCGCCATGCCGAGCGCGCCGCCGGCGAGAGCAAGTACTCGTTCGTCAAGCTCATCAACCTGCAGTTCGACCTCCTGACCTGCATGACGACCACGCCCCTGCGCCTCCTGTCGTACTTCGGCGGATGCATCGCTGCGCTGGCGGTCCTCTTCGGCGCGGCACTCTTGCTGCTGCGATTCGCGTTTGGCGCCCACTGGGCGGGCGACGGGACCTTTACCCTTTTCGCCGTGCTCTTCTTCTTCACCGGTGCGCAGTTCGTGGCGATGGGGCTCCTGGGCGAGTACATCGGCCGCATCCACGCCGACGTCCGCGAACGACCGCGCTACATCGTCGACCACATCGTCGGCGAGACGCTCCCCGACCATCCCGCGACGAATGATCCCTCGGCGCATCGACGCGCCATGATCCCCGCCCCCCACCACGAGGTTTGCCCATGAAAGCCGTAGTCCTTGCCTATCACGACATCGGGGCCGCTGGCCTGAAGGCCACCCTCGAGAGCGGGATCGAGGTCGTCGCCGTCCTCACCCACCGCGACGATCCGGCGGAGGGGCAGTGGTTTGCCAGTGTCGCGCGCGAGGCCGCCGCTGCAGGGATTCCGACCTTCGCGCCGGAAGACCCAAACCACCCGCTGTGGATCGAGCGGATGCGCGCCCTCGGCGCCGAACTCCTGCTCAGCTTCCACTACCGCGCCATGGTCGGTCCGGAGCTCCGTGCCCTGTTCCCCGCCGGTTGCCTGAACCTCCATGCGTCCCTGCTGCCCAAGTACCGCGGTCGCGCACCGATCAACTGGGTGTTGGTCCGCGGCGAGACGGAGACGGGCGTCACCCTCCACCACATGGCTGACGACGCCGATGCCGGGGACATCGTGGCGCAGCGTCGCGTGGCCATCGCCTCCACCGACACGGCGCTCACGCTGACTCGGACCCTGGCGGCCGAGGCGGCCACGCTCCTGCGCGAGACGCTTCCGCTCGTGGTCTCCGGACGCGCCACGCGCACGCCGCAGGTGGCGGCGGAGGCGACGAGCGTCGGCAAGCGACGCCCAGAGGATGGCAAGATCGACTGGTCACAGCCCGCGGAAGCGGTGCGAAACCTCGTTCGTGCGGTGTCCCATCCGTGGCCCGGGGCCTTCACGTTCGTCGCCGACCGGAAGGTCTTCGTGTGGGGAGCCCGGAAAGTCGAGGGGCCCGGCCAGCCAGGTGAGATCCTGGACGTCAACCCACTCGTGATCGCCTGCGGCCAAGGGGCCATCGAAGTGACCGAGGGCCAGGCAGCCGACGGCGTGTGGGCCACGGGCCCTCAACTCGCGGCCGAGCTGAACCTGGTCCCCGGGATGCGACTGGTGCGCCGGACGGCCCCTGCCGCGAAGGCCCGGACGAGCGTGCTGGTGCTGGGCGTCAACGGCTTCATTGGAAGCCACCTCTGCGAACGTCTCCTCGCGGACGGCCAGCATGAGGTGTACGGGCTGGACCTCAAGGGCGACAACCTCGGAACGATCGCCGCGCACCCAGACTTCCACTTCGTCGAGGGCGACATCTCCATCAACCGGGAGTGGATCGAGTACCACGTCCGCAAGTGCGACGTGATCCTCCCGCTCGTCGCGATCGCGACGCCGATGGAGTACGTCCGCAACCCGCTCCGGGTGTTCGAACTGGACTTCGAGGAAAACCTCCGCATCGTCCGCGACTGCTCCAAGTACGGCAAGCGCCTCATCTTCCCGTCAACCAGCGAGGTGTACGGCATGTGCACCGACGAGCACTTTGACGAGGACACGTCCAACCTCATCACCGGCCCCATCAGCCGCCAGCGCTGGATCTACTCCTGCTCCAAGCAGCTCCTGGACCGCGTGATCTGGGCTTACGGCGCGCAGCGCGCCCTCCGGTTCACGTTGTTCCGCCCCTTCAACTGGATCGGCCCGCGACTGGATTCGCTGGACAGTGCGCGCGTCGGCTCCAGCCGGGCGATCACGCAGCTCATCCTCAACCTCGTGGAAGGCACGCCGATCCTCCTGGTCGATGGTGGCGAGCAAAAGCGGTGCTTCACCGACGTGGACGAGGGAGTGGACTGCCTCTATCGACTCATCCGCAACGAAGCGGGTCGATGCGATGGCCAGATCGTCAACATCGGCAATCCCGACAACGAGGCCAGCATTCGGGAGCTTGCCGAGATGCTGGTCGCCGCCTTCGACGCACACCCGCTGCGGTCGCAATTCCCGCCATTTGCCGGCTATCGAGTGATCGAGAGCGGCCGTTACTACGGCAAGGGCTATGAGGACGTGCAGCATCGCCGCCCGAGCATCCGCAACGCGCGCCGCACGGTCGGCTGGGTGCCGTCCATCACCACACGCGAGTCGGTGACCCGCACGCTCGACTGGTTCCTGGCGCAGTACGCGCAGGCGCATGGGTTGGCCATGCCAGCCTCCGTGTGCTGACCGGCCCACGTCTCCTGGCAACGCCACACGATGCCCATCGGCCTTCGCATCGACGTCGACACCTGGCGCGGAACCCGCGACGGCGTGCCGACGCTCCTGCGGACGCTGGAACGGCACGGTGTGCGCGGCACGTGGTACTTCACGGTGGGCCCCGACAACATGGGGCGGCATGTGCGACGACTGCTGCGACCCACGTTTGCCCTCAAGATGCTGCGCTCGCGCGCGGCCAGCCTCTATGGGTGGGAAATCCTGCTCCGCGGGACGCTCTGGCCGGGCCCGCGCATTGGCGAAGGACTGGCCGACACGATCCGGCTGCCGATCCAGGCCGGCCACGAGTTTGGCGTCCACGCCTGGGATCACCATCGATGGCAGGTGCAGGCGGGCACCAATGACGACTCGCTGCTTGGTGACATGGATCGAGCGACGGAATGCCTCGCTGACCTCGCCGGCGCCGCGCCAACCAGCACCGCCAGCCCGGGGTGGCGATGCACGGAGGCCTTGCTGCGCGGCAAGTGTGCTCGACCGTTTGCCTTCCACTCCGACACGCGAGGGCCGGCGCGGCCGCTCCGGATCCGCGTGGACGACGGCGGCGGCTCCGTGCTGCTGCAGCCGCCGCAGGTCCCGGTGGACTTGCCCACCTACGACGAGTCGGTCGGTCGCCATGGCTGCACCGACTCCAACTTCAACGATCGAATGCTGACTCTCGTGGGCGATGGCCGGCCACACGTCCTCACGATCCACGCCGAGAGCGAGGGGGGAAGGAAGGCGGCCCTCTTTGATGCTTTCCTGCAGCGCGCACTCGCCGAGGGCCACTCGTTCGTGCCGCTGGGCGAGTACCTGGCTGAGGTGGGTTGCGAACGCGAAGGCCAACTCGGGAGCGGTATCGTCGAAGGACGCGAGGACTGGCTCGCCGTCACCCAATGAAGATCACGCTTCCCCGCGCCACGGCCATCTTGATCGCGACGTGGCTCGTTGTCGTCGTGCTTCCCTTGGGCGCGAAGCCCCTCGTCGCGCCCGATGAGACCCGTTATGCGCTGATCGGCTGGGAAATGTCCCAGACGACCGATTGGTTCGCGCTCCGGATGAACGGGTTCCGGTACTACGAAAAGCCGCCGCTCGCCTATTGGATGATCGCGGGGAGCTTCCGCCTCTTCGGCGAGACGCCGTTTGCGCTCCGGCTGCCCTCCGCATTGGCGGCGCTTGGGTGGTCGATGGTTGGACTACTCCTCGCCTGGCGGTGGCGTCGTGACGGCGCGCTGGCCTGCGTCGCCGGACTTGCCTCGCTCACGATGTTGGCTCCCATCGTGATCGCGACCACCGCCGTCCTCGACGGGCCCTTCAGCGCCTTCGTGGCCGGGACCATTTTGGCTGCCGGCCTGGCCGCCCGGTCGATCCGGCCGCTGGACCGAGTCGGTTGGGCGATGGTCGCCGGGGTCCTGTCGGGGCTGTCATTGCTCTCCAAGGGATTCGTCGGCCTGGCCCTGCCGGCGATGGTCATCCTCCCGTGGCTCGTGTCGCGACGGGAGTGGCGATCGACGCTGCTTGCGCTCCCTGCACTGGTGGGCCTGGCGATCGCCGTCCTGCCACCCGCCCTGAAGTTGCACGAAGCCGAGCCAGCGTTTTGGCACCAGTTCTTCTGGGTTGAGCATGTGCGACGGTTCACTTCGCCCGACGGCAACCAGCACGCCGAGCCGTGGTGGTACTACCTCGCACTGCTCCCGATACTCACCTTTCCTTGGGTGCTCAATGCCCCCGCCGCACTCCGCGCATGCACCGCCCGCTGGCGCAGCGATGCGTGGATGCAGCTGGTGGTCGCCTGGATCGTGATCCCATTCGCGTTCTTCAGCATGGCGGGCGGCAAGCTCCCTACATACGTCTTGCCGTGCTTTCCCGCGATCGGTGCGCTCTTTGCCGTGGGCATGGGGGATGCGTTGCTGCCAGCCCGGGTGCGAGGGAGTCGGCCGGTGCGCTCCGTCGGCCCAGCCGTGCTGCTGCTCCTGGGGGCGTTCGTCGGCGTCGAAATGCTGACCGGGTTTGCCGGATGGCCGGCCGGGCGCATCTGGACCGAGGCACCACTGCCCAAGGCTGCGATGGTTGTCGCAACTTTCATGGCGTGGGCCGCGATCGACTGGATGGCTTCTTCAACTGCCCAGCGGGATCGCAGGCTCCTTCTCCGTGCGCTTGGGGCCGCCCCCCTCGCCTTGGCGGTCGGCTGCCTGATTCCCTCCGCCCTGCTCAGTCAGTCCAAGACGCCCATGCCTTGGCTTGCGCCCCACCGCGCGATGCTCGCCAAAGCCACGTCCATCGGCTCGGACGCCAACTGGGCCCACGCGGTCGGGCTGGCCGCTCGGCGGGTCGATGCAGCAATCCTGGGCGGTCCCAGCGAGTTTGACAACGAGCTTGGCGATCCACGTGAGTCCGCGAGGCTTATCGATCCGGAGGAGTTTGGGACTTGGCTCGCCGTCGCGCGCGGCCGCGGCGACGTCGCCATCGTGGTCGATCCGGAGCGCCAGGCACCGCTGCAACGCGCGATTCTCGTCCACGAGGCACGTGGCGTGGTCGTGGCGAACGAGCCACGCCTTCGCATCGTGCATTGGGAATCACTCAGTCCTCGAAACGGCGACCGCGACTAGCCGCGCGCCGCGTTCAGCGCGCCGTGTTCACCCAGGCTTCTTGTCGGTGGTCCCGCCAGCGGGCGCGGCGTCATCGCCATCGGCGGGCTTGTCGTCCCCAGCGTCGTCCGCGGGCTTCTTGGCGGGCTTCTTCTTGGCACCCTTCGCGGCCTTTTCAACGGCGCTCTCGAATCCCTTGTCCTGGGGGTGGCCGATGAAGGTGACCTTTCCCTTGCCGTCGACCACGAAGGCGCACGGGATGCCCTGCATCTGCGCGGCCTGCATCCATTCCTTGCTCATCGAGCCATCGTTGTCCATGGCCACGCGGTAGGTCATGTTCTCGCCCCTGGACTCGACGAAGGACTTGACCTTTGCGGCCTTGGCCTCGGGGGTCTCTTCGCGCTGCGATCCGGCGACGCCGATGAAGACGACTTCTGGGTGTTCCTTCTGCAGTTGGTTGAGGTGCGGGACGCTGGCGACGCATGGCGGGCACCAGGTCGCCCAGAACTCGATCACATATGGAGTCCCGGCCTGAAACTCCTTGACCTCCTCCCCTTGGACAAAGGACTCCAGACTGAGCGCGGGCGCCTTGCTGCCGACCTTCAAGCCAGCGAGTGGCGCGGCGGCGAGCGCGATGGCGGCGAGCGAGGAAACCCCGATGACAGCGAGCGTGCCTGTGTTCATGGCGGTCATGCTAGGGCGCGGGGAGCAGCCGCACGGGCGAGCCTTCCTGAAAAGCCCAAAAGAAAAAGGCCGCCCCAGGTCGGGGCGGCCTTCAGGGCCCTGAAGCCGGAACTGGGGTCAGATCGTCCAGTTTCCAAGCAGGATCGAGAGGTCCGCGCCGTCGGTGAGGCCGTCACCATTGACGTCTCCGTCAGCGGTACCCCACGCGCTCAACATGGCGGCGAGGTCGGCACCATCCACGATGCCGTTGCCGTCCAGGTCACCAGGGACGGCGACCGTGCAGGATGGACTGTCAGCACCGGGGGTGTCGTGGGTCGCCAGCGTGAACCCGCCAACCTCATAGTGGCCGTCTTCGCACAGGTAGACATGGCCGGGAACAAACGTGCCGTCGGGGCCGGCGCCGACCTGGCCGTAGTAGCAATCCTGCGTGCTGGCCGCGTCGGGCATCTCGTTGATGCGGAGGAAGCACGTCGACACGATGGTGTCCCAAGGATTCACCTCGGTCAGGCAGGTCGCGCGGTCCTGGTCGGAGTCCAGCAACTGGCCGTTGGTCCCGGTGAACCCGGACACGATGAGGTGGGTGACGTTGTCGGAGTTCTCAAAGTTGAGCACGGTCACGACATCCGCGGGGCTGATGAGCGTAAAGGTGGACTCGTGAAAGACGACGTACCCATTGGCGCCGATCTGGTAGCCATCCAGCGGGACGACCGCCTCGATCACGCCGAATCCTCCGGTGCCATCGCCGATCACAAGGTAGGTGAGGCCGTTGAGCGACAATCCGGGCTCGCCTCGCAACTCGAAGTATTCGTCGTTGTCGGTGCTCGGCTGGTCGATCCTGATCTCGCTGATCTGGACATCGCCGGCCGACCAACCGCCACCAGCCGGGAGCACGTTGATGGTGCCCATCATCCCGAACTCACAGTGAGACGCGACGGGGCAGTTGAACTCGATGGAACCAGGGGTCGCATCCGCCGGGATCACATACTCAAACGCAGGATTGGCGGCCGTCAGCGTGCTGTAGAAGAGACCGGCAGTCGACAGGCAGTTCCCATCCTGCACCGCGTGGGTGCCACCGCTCCACTCAAAGCGAATCGTGTCGCCGGGCATGGCATCGACTACATCCGGCGAAAAAGTGAGGTTGACCTGCGTGACGACGTGGGTGGTTCCACCCGCAAGAGCGACGGACGTCGTACATGTCGCGAGGAGGCAGGCGATCGTTTCTTTCATGAGTCTCAATCTCCATGGGGCTCGGCGAATGCATTCGCACGCCGAAGTCCAACGCCAAGGCAAAAACCGCGACTTGAGCAAGTCGTGGACGGTCCCAAACGTAGCACCACCGCCGCGAGATCAAACTGATCGTTGGACTTCACCGCGAAATCATCTCGGATCGTGTGTTATCGGGCCACATCCACCCCGTGTCGCCTGGCCTACACCGGTTGGTGGCAACTCAGGCAGTGCAGGCTGCCGAGGCCGACCACCAGGTGTCGGGCGCTGATCGGAACCGCTCGGTGCCCGGGCATCGCCGCCTCAAGGGTGCGACACGCGGCGTCGTCACTGGCGCCACCAAAGCAGGGCACAAAGATGGCGCCGTTGGCCACCAGGAAGTTGGCGTGGCTCGCGGGGACCATGTTCCGTCCACCGGGGCCAAATCGATCCGCCGGGAAGTCGTAGTGCATCGGCTCCGGCACCGGGATCGCGAGGAGATTGAACCGCTCGCCCCGCTCGTCACGCGCCGCTTCCAAGGCGCGCCAGTTGACTTCAAGGATCTCGTGGTCGGGGTGACCAGCTGGAGCACGGAGCGCCGCGATGGTGTCCCGCGCGACGAACCGCGCGATGTCGTCAATGTGGCCGTCGGTGTCGTCGCCACGGATGCCGCCGGGAAGCCAGACGATGTTGGTGACACCCAGAGCATCGCACAGCGCCTGCTCGACCTCGCCAGGCGAGCGTTCGCCCCTGTTGACGTTCTCCAGGCACTGCCGGGTGGTCAGCACGGTGCCCGTGCCGTTCACGTCGATCGAGCCCCCCTCCATGACCAGGTCGTGACGCCACATGTCGATCCCCCATTGCTCGCGGATGTGCGTGGGGACATCGTTGTCCAGGCTTCGAGTCTCGTACTTGTCGCCCCAGCCATTGAACTGGAAGTCATGACCCGCGACGCGGCCATCGGCGTGCCGCACGAAGATGGGGCCGAAGTCGCGGATCCACGAATCGTTGGTGGCGACCCCTTGCTCGGTGAGCTCCACGACGTCCACGACCCGTGCCAGTTCGGTGCGCCAGTGCTCCCACTCGGCCTGGGCCTGCGCGAGGCATCCAGGCCAAGTCTCCTCATTGTGTGGTCGAACGAGCCAGACGCGGCGCTGCGGTGCCCACTCGGCGGGCATGCGAAAGCCCTGTCCTGCGGCGGTGCCAGGCAGGCATCGACCCGCCGACGTCGCGCGGGTGGCGTGGCTCACGCCGAAGTCCCGTCCAACATCCGCTCCGTGATCCCGCCGTAGGCGTCCACGCGCCGATCGCGAAGGAAGGGCCAGCCGCGCCGCATCTCCTCGATCCGGGCACGGTCGCAACGATGCACCAAGACCGCGGGCGCGTCCTGCGGCGCCTCCGCGACGATGACGCCACCCGGGTCGATGACCATGCTGCTGCCCCAGAACGTGAGGTCCGCCTCCACGCCGATGCGATTCACCGCCGCGATCCAGCACCCATTCGCGATCGCGTGCGCGCGGTGCATCGTGATCCAGGCGTCGCGCTGCTGCACGCGGTCGGCGGGCGTCTCGCCGTGGTACCAGCCAATCGCCGTCGGGTACACGATGAGTTCCGCGCCAAGCAGCGCCGTGAGTCGGGCCGCCTCCGGGTACCACTGGTCCCAACACACGAGCATTCCCGTCTTGGCCACGCCGTCCACCACCTGCCAGCCGCGGTCACCGGGCGCGAAATAGAACTTCTCGAAGAATCGAGGGTCGTCCGGGATGTGCATCTTTCGATAGGTCCCCAGGATCGACCCATCGCGTCCCAGATACACGCTCGTGTTGTGGCACAGTCCAGGCGCACGCTTCTCGAAGAGGCTCACCGTGATCTCCACGCCCAACTCGCGGGCGAGCGACGCCGCACACTGTGTCGTCGGCCCTGGGATCGGCTCCGCCAAGTCCAGCAGCGCTGCCTCTTCCTGCTGGCAGAAATAGTGGCCGCCGAAGAGCTCCTGGCTCACGATCAGCTCGGCGCCCCGGCCTGCCGCTTCGCGTGCCATCGATGCGAAGGTCGTGTGCACTTCCTCGCGCGATGCACCGATCGGGCTGGCGTGCTGGAGGAGGCCAATCGTGAAGTGGTCTGCCCTCGACATGGGGCAAGGATGCTACGCGCAGCGAGGTGCCTCAGAAGGTGAGCGTCTGCCTGATCGCGAACAGGAAGACGTCGTCTTGCTCTGGCACCTGGACGGTCTGCGGGATGTACTGCAGGTCGATGGAGAACTGGATGCTGGGAGTGGCCTGCGTGCGGAAGAAGAGTTCCACGATCTCCTGGCTGTCGCCGCCCGACATGATCGATGTCCCGCCACCGAGCCCCATCGCGAGCCCTCCCTTGGTGCCGAGAATGTCGGTCCAGAGCAGCCCGCCCATCAACTCCATCTCGATCGGGTTGATCGTTGGGTCGCTCCATGACCATTGCACGAACGTCCCGAGGTCCGGACGAAGTTCGGCGTGGAGGATGGACCACGCGCTGGCGTAGTTGCCGTTGAGGACCGTGAAGTCCATGTTGGTGTTGGTGACGCTGGCGCCAGCCAGCCAGCGGCTTGGGCCGCCGCGGGGCAGGTCAATCGTGTACCCGGCCTCGACCGCCAGAAAGTACCCGCCGTCGCCGACGTCAGAGATGCCGGTCCCGGTGCTTGCCCCCGCACCAGGCGACGTCAACACCGTGTTGATGTACGTCTGAGCCGATGGCTGCCATTGCAAGGCGGTCCCAAGCGTGTAGTTGTTGAATCCTGCGGGGAGCGCGTCCGACCCGTCCAGCGGTGCGGCGATGAACTGCGACGTCTCGTCGCCCGCATACGGATTCGCGAAGATGTAGTCGTTGGGGTTGATCTTGCCCACCGTCAGCAGGAGGTCATCTGAGCCAAGTTGCTGCGTGGCATACAACCGAAGCAATCGCCACTGGGTCAACGAGAAGTCAGAGTCCACCGCGTAGGGCGATCCAATCTGCGTCGAGAGCGGCGGCGTCCCGCCGATCACGCTGCTGTAGCGACCCTGCGCCACCACGATGGACTTTCCCAGGCCGAGCAAGTCTCCCAGGTGGGCCGTGGCGCCGATCTGGAATCGATTGATCCCCGCCTCGCCCGGCGTGTCGGGCTGCGAGCGGCTGGCCCACTGGTACACGGTCGTGTCGTACGCCGCCCACCGGATGCCGCGCTGGGCACTCCACTCCATCAGGTTTCGAGCCGGCGCGAGGAACTGTTCGCCCGGCATCGGATCGATCAGGGCCGCGTTGGCCTCAGATCCCAGCGTGCCCGGCTGGGTCTGGAGGAGGTCCAGCGATTCCGCGGCCTCGGCCAGACGGCCTGCCATCACCGGGCCTTCCATGGCGCGAAACCCGGCGAAGTTGCGAGTGGCCTCGGAAAGGGCTTCCAGTTCGGACTGGACTTCGCCGGCCCGGGCGGCCCTCGATTCCTCCGTCGACGGCCGCATTGGTGTGTCATCTGGATTCACCGTCTGCGCACGCGCCGTGGAGGCGACCGCCACGCACGCTGCCGCCGCAAGCGATTGAAGCCGGTCCCGGCGCTGCCTCAATGCGACTCCACGATCGGGAGTGTTGGCGTCGGGAAGACTGGCACTGGCTCGGTGCCGCCGCCATCGGCCTCGATGTTGACGAGCATGATCACGACGTGCGTGCAGTCCTCTCGGTTGGTCGAGACAATCGCGCGCGCCCGCACCCATCGGCCGTCGGGGTCGTACTCCACGCGCCCCTGCGCCATGAGGCTGTCCTTCCCCGCCGCCGCCCACGTGTCGACGCTGGCCCAATCCCAGGTGAGCGTGGCCCGAATCGGCGTGTCATGCCACTCGATCGCCGTCGTGGACGGATCCGATCCCGTGATCTCGAACGCGCTCCCATCTTCGGAGGCGAGGACCGTCTGCCCGCCGTCGGGAGACAGTCGCGGCGCCCCCGGCGTGGCACCGGTCGATGGTGCCGGAATCTCCGTCCCGCGCAGCACTCTCCGCACCACGCCTGGGGCCGGGTGCATGGTTCCACCGACCGAATAGCGGAGGAGAATCTTGGGACCGGGCCGCACCGGAAGCCCGGCCTCATCCACCATCAACTGAATCGACTGCGTTCGATCTCCCCAGCTCCCCCACGGGTCCACGCGCACCGTGAACGCGACCGATTCACCTGGTGCCACCGTGAACTCCTCCGGCAGGTCGCTCACCGTGCAGCCGCACGACGGGCTCCAGTGCACGACGCGCAGCGGAACATCGGCGTCGTTGATGATGGCGGCCGGCTGGGAGAGTTCGTGCATGTCGCCGCACGGCGACACGGCGCCCAGGTCGGCCTCCGAGGGCACGATGCGCATGAGCGGCGGCGAGAACGCCAGCTGCGGACGGTGTGGCGCGCGATTTCCCTCGAAGAGCCAGGCGACGAGGTCTCCGGCACACAGCAACGCGATCGCGAGCACGCCTGCAAGAGTCGACCACAGGACGAGCCGCTGCCGTTGAGTGAGGCCCATCGCGCGCGAATGCATTGCGCAATCGTAGCGGTGCCGCGGGCCGATCAGCCCAGCCCCGCGACGCTCCAACCGCCTCGATAGGCCGGCTTCACCAGCTTCTGCGCGTCGGCGTCGTCCCAGGTCATGGCCTTCGCATCCCAACGCAGCGTCCGATCCGGGACGAGCCCTCCGACGACGCCACAGAGGACGATCTCGGTCATTGGGCCGCTGAACTCAAACCCGGCGCGCGTGGCACCCTTGCCCATGCAGGCGTCCACCCACTCGTGCCAGTGGTTGATGTCGGGCAGCTCGGGCGGGGCAAAGTTCGGCTTCGCGCCTGCCGTGAAGACGTGCACCTCGCCAGGGTGGCAGATCACCAGCGTCCCGAGCTCGCAGACAAAGATCGTCGCGCCGTCGCTGGATCGCGTGGGCATGTCGAAGTCCTTGGGCACCCACGGCAGCGCCTCGGCCGGCGGCAGTCGACCGCCGTCGTACCACCACACGTCGAATGGCTTCCCGCCGCTTGATGCATGGCCATCGAACGAGAGCTGCACGGTTTCGCTCAGCGGAAACTGGTCGGCGGTCAAGTCCGTCACGGTGCCACGCACGGCGACCGGCGCCGTGAGGGCGAGCGCCTTGGTCGGCACGTCAAAGAAGTGGCACGCCATGTCGCCCAACGCCCCCGTCCCGAAGTCGCGCACGCCGCGCCAGCGGAACGGCGCGTAGGTGTCCTTGAGGTAGGGCCGCATCGGTGCGACATTGATCCACGACTCCCAGTCCAGGTCGGCCGGCACGGGGTCCGATCCCGGCTTCATGGGGCCCCCCTGCGGCCACCAGCCCGCCGGCCGGTTGGTCCAGATGTGCACCGCCTTGACGGGCCCCAGCACGCCCGACTCGATCCAGGCCATGCCCAGTCGCCGTCCCTTGTGAGCGTGGTTCTGGATGCCCATCTGCGTGGCGACCTTCATCTGCGCCGCGACTTCCTTCATCGTGCGAGCCTCATGCAGGCTGTGCGTCAGCGGCTTCTGGCAGTAGACGCCCTTGCCCGCTCGCATCGCCTGCACCGCCACGGGCGCGTGCGCGTGATCCGGCGTCGACACGATGACGGCGTCGACGATGTCGCCCATCGCGGCCAGGAAGGCTCGATAGTCCGTGAAGCACCTCGATTCCTCCACCCCGTAGGTCGCCCGAGACTGCCGGAGCGTGTCGCGATTGACATCGCACAAGGCCGTGACCTTCACTGCCGAATGCCCCGCCACGTTGCTCAGGTCCGAGCCCCCCATGCCGCCGCACCCGACGCATCCAACCTGGAGTTTCCCGTTCGATCCCTGCGCCACTCGGGCGCGGGTCGCCGCGGCCAGCGCCCCGGGTGCCAGTCCCCCCAGCGTGCCGGCCGCGCCGAGCGCCCCCAGCGTGAGGATGAATCGACGACGGGTCGGAAGGACGATCGGGTCGTGTGTGTGGCGCATGGGGCTCTCGGCGTGAAAGGAGTGGACTGCGCTGGAGCGCAGGAACCAGGGGGTCTTGTGCTGATCCGCAGCGTAGCCGCGACGCCTCCCCGGCGGAACTATCATTGGCCCTCCACCACCTCGATGAGCAGCGCGACAGACAATCCGCCCCGGCCGGGGGGAGCACCGCACGCGACCGCGGCACGGGCCGTGAAGCCAGCATTGATCGTCGCCGCACTGGGGATTGTCTTTGGAGACATCGGCACGAGCCCGCTCTATGCGCTGGAGGAGTGTTTTGACAGTGCGCACGGAGTGGCCCCCACCCCAGAGCATGTGATGGGGGTCCTCAGCCTGGTGTTCTGGTCGCTGGTGCTGGTCATCGGCGTGAAGTACTGCTCGTTCCTGCTCAAGGCCAACAACAAGGGCGAGGGCGGAATCTTCGCACTGCTCGGCCTGCTGACGCCGCGGGACGGAGGGGTGGCCAAGACCAGCCGGGTCGTCCTCCTGGCCGCGATCGCCGGAAGCGCACTGCTGTATGCCGATGGCGTCATCACCCCTGCCATCTCCGTGCTTTCGGCCGTGGAGGGCTTGAAACGGGAGAGTCCCGAACTGGAACGATTCATCGTCCCGATCACGGTCGTGATCCTGGTGGCCCTCTTCTCCATGCAGCGCATGGGCACCAGCCGCATCGGAGGCTTCTTTGGCCCGGTCATGTGCCTTTGGTTCGGCTCCCTGGCCGCACTCGGCCTGATCGCCATCCTCAAGTCGCCAAGCATCCTGGGAGCGATGAGCCCGGAGCACGGAGTGGCCATGGCCGTCGACGATCCGTGGGGCACCTTCCTCATCCTGGGGAGCGTCATGCTGTGCATCACGGGTGGCGAGGCGCTCTACGCCGACCTGGGCCATTTCGGCCGCAAGCCGATGGTCTTCGCGTGGTACGGCCTGGTGATGCCGGCACTGGTGATCAACTACTTCGGCCAAGGCGCGGCGATCCTGGCCGACGGAAGCGTTTCCGAAGACCCATTCTTCGCCATCGTGCCCGATGGCTTCGTGCTTCCGATGGTCGTGCTGGCGGCGGCGGCCACCGTCATCGCCTCGCAAGCGATCATCTCCGGCGTCTTCTCG
>SXOD01000021.1 GCA_005776885.1 Planctomycetia bacterium | reverse complement strand
GCTCCTGCTCCTGCACCTGCTCCTGCTCCCGTTCCTGTTCCTGTTCCCAGCACACCATGAACATCCTCATCCTCGGCGGCACCGGATTCCTCGGACCGCACATCGTTGAATCGGCACTCGCGCAGGGCTGGACGGTCACGCTGTTCAATCGTGGCAAGTCGGCGCCGGGGAAGTTCCCCACCCTGGAGACGCTGCTCGGGGACCGAGACCCCGCCAAGGGGTCCGGGCTCTCGGCGATCGAGAAGGCCGTGAAGGATGGGCGTCGATGGGATGCGGTGATCGACACATCGGCCTACGTGCCCCGCGTGGCCAGGGCGAGCGCCACGCTCCTGGCGCCCGTGATCCACCAATATGTGTTCATCTCGACGGTGAGCGTGTACGGGCAGGAGTTTCCAGCCTTCGCCGACGAATCCACGCCCGTCGCGACCGTGGAAGACCCCACGACCGAAGCCGTCACGGGGATGACCTACGGCCCCCTCAAGGCCCTGTGTGAACAGGCGGTGCGCGATGCGATGCCGATGGGTGCCACGATCGTGCGCCCCGGGCTCATCGTCGGCCCCGGGGACCCGACAGACCGATTCACCTACTGGCCCGTGCGGATCGCGCGCGGGGGAGATGTGCTGGTGCCAGCATTCGCGCGGCCGGCCGATTCGCAAGTCTCGTTCATCGACGTCCGCGACCTGGCGGAGTTCGCGCTTCGACTCATCCACGACGGCCACGACGGCACCTACAACGCCACCGGTCCCGCCGGCGAACTGCTCTTTCCGGAGATGGCGGCAGGCTGCAAGGCGTCGGTCAGCGTGCCTGTTCGATTCGTGGAAGTCGGCGAGACGTTTCTGCTTGAGCAAGGCGTGCAGCCCTGGATGGGGCTGCCGCTGTGGAGTCCGCAGGGCGGACCGGGCGAGGCGCCCGGCCCCAGCGCCATGGGCACGATCTCCCGCCGGCGAGCCATCGACGCCGGGCTGGCGTTCCGGCCGTTGGCCATGACGTCCGCGGACACCATCAAGTGGTGGGCCGACACCCACGAGCCCGACGCCGACTTCACGCGCGGCACCGGACTCCCCAAGGCCAAGGAAGCCGAACTGCTCTCCAAGTGGAGCGCGCAGTCATCGAGCGCAGCGAGTCCCGCGTGAGCCACCGATGGGTTTTTGCCAAAGCGTTACGTCCGACGTAACGCTTCGGCAAAAACCCATTGGGTGTGTGTGGGGGCTTACCCACGCTTGCGGATCGCGACCACCGTGCCGGTTGGCCCACGACGGACATCGACCACGTCCAGGCGAATCCGACGAAGCGTCCCGTCGGCCTCGTCCACTTCCGCCTGCGCCTGCTCGCCCTTGATGGAGAGCATGAGTCCTCCCGGCTTGAGGAGCGGCATGCACCAGCCTGCCAGCGCCTTCAGCCGACCGACGGCGCGGCTGGTGACCACGTCGCCACACCCGCGGAGCAGGCCCTTCGGCTTCTCGCCGAGTTTTTCCGCTCGCTCGGCGTGGACCGTCACGTTGGCCAGCCCGGTGTGCACGGCCACGGCCTCAAGGAAGGCCGCCTTCTTGGCGGTCGACTCGATCAGGTGGAAGTGCACTCCCGGCAGGCAGATGGCCAGGGGGATTGCCGGCAAGCCGCCGCCGGATCCGACATCGATGACCGTCTTCGCGTCTTCGCTGGCAATCGCGGGGAGCAGCGACAGGCTGTCGGCGATGTGCCGCGACCACGCATCTTCCGGTGCGATGCGGGTGAGGTTCATCGATTCATTGACCGCGTAGAGGTACTCCAGGAAACCCTGCAAGGAGGGAATGTCGCCCCCATCCAGCTCAACGCCGTGGAAGGCGAGGATCTCGTCGAAGCCGGGACCGGGCTTGGGGACCTGGTTGGGGACCTGGTTGGGGGTCTGGTTGGGGGTCTGGGCAGTCATCGCTCGCTGTCCACTCATCGTTGCAGCTGGAAAGCGGCGCGGAGCGTATCCGCTCGACGGGCACTGGCCACCGACCAGAGCATGCCCACCATGATCCAGCTGGCCACGAGGCTGGTCCCGCCGTAACTCACGAACGGCAGCGTCATGCCGGTGATCGGAAGCAAGCCCACGTTCATGCCGATGTTGACGATCACCTGCGTGGCCAGCAGCGAGCCGATGCCGATCGCGACCAGTCGGCCGCCGGCATCGCGGACCGAGACGGCCACCGCCACGGCACCCAGGCACAGCGCGGAACAGGCAGCGAGCACGAGCATCGACCCACCGAGGCCCCAGCGACAGGCGATGCTGGAGAAGATCATGTCGTTGTGTTCTTCCGGGAGCGCATTGGTCTCCAGCAGTCGCTGCGCCCCGTCCTCGCCCTGGCCCGCGACGCCGCCGGCGCCGATCAGCGTCATCGCCCGATCCGCCTGGAACCCAATGTCACGCGAGTATCGAGTGTCCCCCACCACCTGGGCCAGGAGCGCGTCGACGCGAGCGCGCTGGTGTGGCTTGAGGAACGGGTAGGAAGCCGGTGCCAGCAGCGCGGCGGCCACCACCCCGATCGCGAGGTGGCGTCGGCGACACCCTGCAGCCAGCAGCATGGCTGCGGCGGTCGGCGCCAGCGTGAGCGCCGTTCCGAGGTCCGGCTCGACGAGGATGAGCACGAACGGCACGCTGGCCAGGGCCACCGGAATCACCAGTCCCTGCAATCGAGCCACGTCTTCGCGGGCGCGCAGCCATTGCGCCAGCACCAGGATGAGCCCGATCTTCGCCAGCTCACTGGGCTGGAAATCGATGACCACCAGGTTGATCCAGCGGCGAGCCCCCTTCCTCGGCCGGACGAGTGCCTCAGGAACGCCCGGCATGAGCACAAAAAGCAGGAGCACGAGCGACGCCACATACAGCGGGATCGCCCACCGGTCCATCCATCGTGGATGCAGGACCCCGATGGCGGCCGCGGCCGCGAGCGCGATCGGGATGAAGGCCAACTGCCGCTGCGCGTAGCCGGGCTCCGTGGTCCCGATCGCTTCCCAGCCGACGATCGTGAGGACGGTCGCCGCCCCGACGGGGAGCCATCCCCAGTGCCACAACCGCCGGTCGCCCGAGCGGAGGTTTCGCGCGGAGAAGAACAAGCCACCGCTCATCCGTCGGACTCCGGCTGATGGGATGGTGGGTCGATGGCCCTTCGCCGTTCACCAACCGGGCGCAGGTAACCCAGCTTGGAGAGTTCACGCGCGACCGCCGCGGCCACCGGACCAGCCGCCCGTCCACCGCTTCCGGCTCGCTCCACGATCACCGCGATGGCGTAACGCGGCGTGTCGGTGGCCTCGTCGCCAACCAGGCACGCGAACCAGGCGTGGTCGGCGTCGCCGACCGATCGATCGGCCGTGCCGTCCTGGTCCACGTCCAGTCGCCACAGCCCGGCCTGCGCGGTGCCTGTCTTTCCCCACACTCGCACTCCAGGGAGGGCAAAGATCTCCTCTCGGCCGGCGGCGGTCGTGACGTGGTGGGCGGTTCCATGCGAGGCGTCGATCGCCTCGTGCATGCCATCAAGCGCATTGCGGACCGAGCTGGGACTGAGGCCAATCGATCCACCCGCCCGATGCCCCGGGATGGCGCGGCCGCGGACGACGTGTGCGTCGTTGACGGTGCCACCGCGCGCGAGCGTCGCCAGCGCATTGGCCGCCTGCAGCGGCGACCACGCCAGCTCGCCTTGCCCGATCCCCATGATGACACCCGAGAATCGATCTCCATCGGCCCGCCATGCCTCCACTCGCTGTTCGGTCGGCAGCGATCCGCCGGACTCGCCGGCCCTCACCAACATGCCGTCGGAGCGTTCGCGCCATCCCTCGAGCCCCGCGTGAAGCGGCTGCCCCAGCCCCCACTTGCCCAGCCACTGGCTCAATGCCGCCGGTCCCAATCGATCGGCCAGCTCATAGAAGTAGATGTTGCAGCTGCGCGCCAGCGCCTCGTGCGGCGCGAGCGGCCCGTGCGTCGCCAGCCCGTACTTGGTCCGGTACAGCCAGCACCGCGCGAGGTCCTTGCGGTCGGGGAAGAAGTGGCCGTTGCAGGTGATGACCTCGTCGGACGATGCTTCCCCGGCGGCGACCGCGGATAGGTAGACGATCGGCTTGAGGATCGAGCCCGGTGCATAGGCCGCATCCACGGATCGATCGATCCATGGACTCCGGGCACGCTCCTCCAACTCCGACATCGTGCCGGCCAGTCCCGGCCCGGGCTGGCTGGCCATCGCCAGGACCTCGCCCGTGGCGACCTCCACGACGACCACCGCGGCATTGAGCTCCAGGCCACGGGGCATGTCGGCATTGGGGGTGTGGAACTCGCGCTGCGAGAGCGTCAATCCATACTCCGGGCTGAGGATCGCCTGCACGCGCCGCTGCAACTCCACGTCGATCGTCAACTGCACGTCGCCCCCGTCCACGGGCAGCTTCACGAGGCGCTGCTCGACGGACCCATCCGGCTGCCGCACTCGTTCGCGGAGCCCCCACTCGCCGCGCAACGTGTCTTCCCAGGCTCGCTCGATGCCGCGGACGCCAATGAGGTCGGTGGCCTCGCGATAGCCGCCCCAGTCGATGGAATCGCCATCCTCGAAGGGCCGGCGCCGAAGGTCGGCGGCCTGCACCGTATCCCGCACGGAGCCGACGATGAGGTCCCCCACATCCGTGAGGTTGACGTGGACGGAGGCCCGGCGCTCCAAGGTCCCCGGCAATCCCTCGTTGCCCAGCGTGACGCGCGCCTCGCGCTCGGGATAGATGCGTCGAGGCGCGGACCGGACCTCGATCACGTCACCGAATCGATCCGCGAGCTTGTTGAGGCCAAACGTGTCCTCGGCGGGGAGACCCTCCACGACGGCATGTGCCTCCACTTCCTCGCGCAGCCGCTCCCTCGCCGGCCGGCCCGAGGCCGCCAGCCGGTCGCGATAGGCGGTGCCTCGCCTCTCGATGCCCGCCGCGAGATCCGCCATGCGCGACTCGATCTCCGCGGGTGACACCTGCGCTGCCGAGGCGATGGCCGCGAGGATCTCTCTTCGCTCCATCGACGCCTGCGCGATCGATTGGTCGTGGAGCGACGCTCGCTCCCGCGCGGGGAGCTTCGACAGTGCCGCGCGACCGCCCGCGGATTCACGCTCCAGCGACCTCGCCCGCTGTTCCTCCCACTCGCCGGTCATGAAATCGAAGGCGACGGCGACCTCGTAGGCGTCCACGTTGTCGGCCAGCACGACCCCGTTTCGATCAATGATCCGTCCCCGGATGCGCGGCAGCACCGTCTCGCTCCGCAGGCGCGCGACCTCACGCGCCTTCGCGCGCGCGACGTGGGTGGGATGGTCGATGACCTGCACCTGCACCAGCCGCGCCCCGAGCACGCCAAAAGCCAGGATCGAGAGCCATCCGACCATCCATGCCCGCGAGCGGAAGTGGCCGCCCCGGCCTCGGGTGGAGGTGCTCGATGGCGGGGCATGTCGAGGGGCAGTCGTGGCCATTCGTGCGGATCGGCCGTCATCCTGCGGCCGCGTCCATCGATCCCCGCGAGTATAGGAGTGGTCGATCGCAAGTTCGCCTCGTCGCGAGTACGATCCGCCCCCTTTCGCGCGCTCCGCGCAGGCGGCACACCCATGGAAGCAGGCATCGTCGGTCTCCCCAACGTCGGCACGAGCACGCTCTTCAACGCCCTCACCTCCGGCGGCGCGGAAGCGGCCAACTACCCGTTTTGCACGATCGAGCCCAACGTCGGCGTCGTCCCCGTGCCCGACCCGCGCCTGGAGGTCATCACCCGCTACATCCCGCCGCAAAAGTGCATTCCAGCGAGCCTTCGGCTGGTGGACATCGCGGGAATCGTGAAGGGCGCCAGCGAGGGGGAAGGACTGGGCAACAAGTTCCTCAGCCACATCCGCGAGGTGGATGCCATCCTCCACGTGGTGCGCTGCTTTGACGACGGCGACGTCCTCCATGTCGATGGCAGCGTGGACCCCATCCGCGACATCACCACCATCGACACGGAGCTGATGCTGGCCGACCTCGCCATCTGCGAGGGCATCCTGGAGCGACAGACTCGCGTGGCCCGCAGCGGCGACAAGGAGGCGATCGCCAAGGTGGCGCTCATGGAGCGATGCACCGCGACCCTCGGCGCGGGCAACCTGGTCCGTTCGCTGGAGTTCACCCCCGAGGAAGACCGGCTGCTCTCCAGCCTGGGGCTGATCACGGCGAAGCGCGTGCTGTACGTCGCCAATGTGGACGAGGCCAGCGCCGTCAACCCCGACTCCAACCCGCATGTTCGCAAGGTGCGCGAGTACGCCGCCGCGAATGGCGGCAAGGTCGTGGTGGTGTGCGCCAAGATCGAGTCAGAGCTCTCGGAGCTGCCCGAAGCCGACCGCCGCGAGATGCTGGAGAGCCTTGGCATGAAGGAACCGGCGCTGAATGCAGTCGCGCGCGAGGCGTACGAGCTGCTTGGGCTGCAGAGCTACTTCACCGCAGGCGAAAAGGAAGTCCGCGCCTGGACCATCCACGAGGGATTCACCGCCCCTCAGGCCGCCTGCGTCATCCCCACCTACTTCGAGCGCGGCTTCATCAGAGCCGAGGTCTACACCGTGGCCGACCTGGAGCAGCACAAGAGCGAGAAGGCGATCCGCGAGGCGGGTCGCATGCGCGCCGAGGGCAAGTCGTACGTCATGAAGGACGGCGACGTGTGCCACTTCCTGTTCAACGTGTGACGCGAACTTGGGTTCCTTCCGCCGACTCGCTTCGGCTGTGAAATGGGCTTGCGCCGATTTGTAGTCTCGGCTACATATGCCGCCCATGCCGACCCTCCTCGCCGCCTCCATGCTCACCAGCCAGGGGGGCGACGCTCCCGCGGGCGCTGGCGCCGGCGACAAGGCCTCGTTCACGCTCTTCAACCCCACGCCGAAGACCTTGATGCGACCCCTCTCCACCGATCGCCCCGACACGACCGAGAGCCCGTTCACGGTCGATGCCGGCCACCTCCAGCTGGAAATGAGTTACTTCGACCTGACGTACGGACGGCCTTCGCAGGAGGACCAGCCGACGCGGGCGTTGGCCGTCGCGCCCCTGCTCGTCAAGCTGGGCCTCCTCAATGACCTGGACATCGAACTCGGCATCGACCCCTGGAGCCAAGACTGGCATCGCGACGGCACCTCGGGCAGCGGCTTTGGCGACATCCTGCTCCGCGGCAAGCTCAACCTCTGGGGCAACGACTCGTTCGAGAAGGCCGGCGACACGGCCCTCGCCTTCATGCCGTACGCCAGTTTCCCCACGGCGGGCAACGACCTCGACGAAGACTCCCACTTCGCATGGGGCTTGATCGCTCCGCTCTCCATCAAGCTGGAGAACGACTGGCAGGCCGGCCTCATGGCCGAGCTTGACTTCACGCCGGGGAACGATGCGCTTGGCGCGGACGGGACGACGGCATCGCTCCTCACGTCAGCGACCGTGGCTTTCCCGCTCCCCATCCTGGCCGACCTCAACATGTTCCTGGAGTACGCAGGCACCGCTGCGCTGAACGGTGATGCCCCGTACGCGGGCTACTTTGACACGGGCCTGACATTGCTCACCGACGAGAACACCCAGTGGGACGGCGGCATCCGCGTCGGATTGACAGACGGCGCGGATGACTTCGCGTTCTTCGCGGGCCTCTCGCTTCGGTGGTGAGGTGTCGGGTTGTGAAGGGTCGGGGTGAACTGGGCCTGAGGTCGCGGGTGCGGGTGCGGGTGCGGGTGCTTGTCGGTTGCGGGTGC